>QHUD01000061.1 GCA_003221085.1 Gemmatimonadota bacterium | reverse complement strand
TCCTCCGCGGTGAAGCGGTACAACGCCTCGAGACTGCCGACGTAGCTGTTGCGACCGTTGAAGAAGCCGATCTCGCCGGAGGGACGGACCCGCAAGCGGGGGGAGACGAGATCTCCGGCGTCGAGCGTCACGCCGAACACCATCTGCGTGGGGCCGGCCAGGTCGATGCCGCTGCGCACCCCAAACCCGAACAGCCCGAGGCGCGTACCCCGACGCCCGGCCGCGCGTACCTGGGGCGGATGGAACTCCTGGGCGGCGAGCCTCGTGAGTCCGCCCGCCGCGAGGAGCACGATCAGCCACACTCGCCGCATCACATCCCCTTCCCCCGCGTCAGCGTTGCGCGCGCCCGGGCGGCCGCCCGCCCGTAGTCCCAGATGGCGTACAACCCCACCGCCGCGGTGGCCCAGGCGAGCGGCCGCACCAGCGGGGAGCGGGCGATGAACGCCACCAACGTGAGTAGCTGCAGTACCGTGACGGCTTTCCCGCCGGCGCGGGCCGGCAGTGCGGTCGGCCGCCGCCACAGCCACGCTCCCACGTACCCCAGCGCCGCCACGATGTCCCGGGCCACCACGCCGACGATCTCCAGAGGATGCAGCAGACCGGCGTGGGCGACGGTGAGGAACGCCGCCGCCATGAAGACCTTGTCGGCGGTCGGGTCGAGCACGGCGCCGGCGCGCGACGCGCCGAACCGGCGCGCCAGCATCCCGTCGAAGAAATCCGACGCGGCGGCCGCACCAACGAGCGCGAGCTGCCACGCCGGCTGGTGCACGAACGGAAACGCGGCGGCCAGGGGAAGCCGAAGCGCCGTCAGCAGATCGGCCCGCGTGACCCACGGTTTCACTTGCTCCTCCCTCCGGTGCGCCATACCTTCGTCCGCGTGAACCTCAATCTGCTGAAGCAAGCGGCGATCTTCCAAGACTTGGACGACGGCGAACTGGCCCGGGTGTCCGAAGTCTGCCGGGAGCAGAAGTTCGCCGTCGGCCAGCAGGTCTTCAAGGAAGGCGAGCCGGGGAACCGGCTCTTCATTATTTCGGAGGGCGAGGTTCGCATTTCGCGCACCATCCCCGGATCCGGGGAAGAAGCGCTGGCCGTCCTCAAGCCGGGCGCCTGCTTCGGCGAGATGGCGATCTTCGACCGATCGGAGCGCTCCACCGATGCGATCGCCAACACGTCCTGCACCTTGCTCACGATCGCCCGCTCCGACTTCGAGTTGCTGCTCGATTTCAACCGCGACGTCGCGTACAAGGTGTTGTGGTCGGTGGTGCGGCTGTTGTCGGCCCGGCTGCGCGTCACCAACGACAACCTGCGGTCGTTCCTCGCGATGTCGATGTTCTAGGGGACCCCGGAGCAATCTCCGGCCGTCGGTGTTCCATAAGGGTGCCGACGGTCTGGTCTTCCGCAACCGCCTCCCCTTACACTTAGGCGCTATGAAACGACACGTGTTCGTGCTGTGCCTCGCCGCCGCGACGGCGCTCGGCTGCGTCAACGTCTCGGACAACCAAGCCTTGCTCCCCGTCGTGGCACCGATCCTCGACTCCGTCTTTGTGGGCGACACCCTTCCCGCGCGGAGCGTTTTCCTGCGGGACCAGCAGGGCGGCCTCCACGACCCCGGAACGGTCAGGTGGCAGATCGTCCCCACCTCGGTGGCGACGATCGACTCGGTCACCGGTAAGATCGTAGGCGTGTCGAAGGGATCCGCAGTCGTGCTCGCGACCGTTTCAGGGGTGACGAGTCCCGCGTTGGTGGTCGTCTCCCGGCCGCTCGAGATGACCCTGTTGCTGGACACGATCTACCTGATGCCGAGCGACACGATAACAGTGCCGCTCGTGATGAAGCAGAAGACCGCGGCGCCCCTCACGCTGCGATTCGACACTTCCGCCACGCCGAGCGTCTACACGATTGACACCCTGAGCGGCGTCGTGACCGCGCACACGAACGGAGTCGTCCGCTACGTGGCCCGGCTGACGGACGGAATGTACAGCGTGGCCGACACGGGGGCCGTTGGCGTCATGAGCCTCGCGGACACGCTCGGGAACGGCAAGTATTTCATGACCGCGTTCGGTACCGCGATCCGGCACCAGACCGGGGGGGCGCTGGCGGTGAACTACAGGAGAACGAACGGCCACCACGGGTTCCGGCTGCTCGACACCCTCACCAGCTCCACGGTGGACGAGCGCGTCCTCATTACGCTCCCCGACTCGGCCCTCGGCACCGGACCAGCCCTCGAGATCGACTCCATCAGTCCCGCGGAAGTGGCGGGCAGCGCGGGAGATCCGGGCTGCAGCCCGCCCCGGCCCTGGGCGCTCTGGGCCAGCGTCCCAGCGGACCCCCAGCGCGCCGCGCTGGTGGCCTACGCGCACGGGACGCCAAGCAGTGCCGTCGCGGGGGAGCTCATCATCACGAGCTACGTTACCGCCGCGAGCGGGGGAGCGATCATCGGCGGCCGCTATTTCTTCCAGGCGCGCCGCGGGGACCTGTACGGCGACCCGCTCGGCGCGGAAATGATCCAGGGCACGTTCGTGGCACCGCTGCGCGAGCGGCATTCGACCTGCTAGGGGTGACCTTCGAGCACGTCTTCGCCGACCTCGGCGGGATCCCGGCGACCCGCCTCACCGATCTTCAGGGGCTCGCCGGCCTGCTGCTCGCCGCCGCCAACGCCGCGGGGTTGAACCCGGCGAACCCGCCGGTGGTGACGCTCGGCCCCCGAGGCGTCTCGGCAGCCCTGGTGTGCCACGGCGGTCACGTCGCGCTGCACAGCGTGCCGGAGGCAGGGCTGTGCTTCGCGGACCTGGCGGGAGTGAGCGGAGCGCTGCCGCAGCGCGGACTCGATGTGATCATCAAGCGGCTGGGCGCGCGCGAAGTGCGGACGGATGCGCGCCGGCGTGGTCCCGTAACTCAGGCCATCCACCCGGAGGGCTCATGAACGCACTCACCCCCTACGCGGCCTTCTTCATGCGCCTCGCGGTGGGCGGCGTGTTCCTCGTACATGGTGTGACAAAGTTTCACCGCGGCATCCCCGCGACGACCGCCTTCCTTCACGACGTCGGCTTCCCGTTCGCCGTCGTCTTCGCGATCATCCTGATCGCGGTGGAGACCATCGGTGCGGCGTGCGTCGTGCTGGGCATCTTCACGCGCTTCTGGGCGTTGTGCATGGCCCTGGAGATGATCGTCGCGATTCTCGCCGTGAAGCTGCCGCATGGCGGCAACATCGAGCTCGAGGGCCTGCTGTTCGCGGGGGCGATCACGCTCGTGGCGCTGGGAGACGGGCCGCTCTCGATTGCGGTGAAGTTGAAACACAGCAGCACCTAGCGCGCGCAAGACCGGGGCCTCCCGCAGCGACTGCGTATTTTTGTCGCGAAGGGAGACCCCGGTCTTGCGCGTTTTAGTGCAGGATTCTCAGTAACCCCGCGTCCGCGCTGCCGCGGATGAAGCTTTCCGGATCCGTGGCGGGAATGGCGACGCCGGTCTCCTTGCGTCCCCGATGCGCCACCGCCGCCATGTACTGCTCAAGGGAGCCGCGGGCCCACTCCGCCGCGTCGTCCTTCATCTGCCGCACGATCTCCTCCCACGTGCCCACGTACGTCGCCCCGTTGAGCATGCTGACGCGGTGGACGTCGCCCGGGCCCGATCGCGCTTTCATCCCCTGCAGCTCCGTGAGCAGCGTGCCGAACAGCTCGAGCTGCCGAGGATCCCGCATCTGGCCGTCTGGCCCCATGGCCTCGATCTCCGCGAGCAGCAGGTCCTCCGGCGCCGCGTCCGCGGCCAGCTCGTCCAGGCGGTGATGCCACGGCACGAGCTCGGGGTCCTCGTCCGGCAGGCGGTAGACGCTCTTCTTGAGCTCGATGAGCCGCCAGATGGCGAGGCCGTCGAAGTGATCGGTGGGGGTGGTGCGCTCAAGGTGGAACAGCGCGGCTTCGTACTCGCCGCGGTCGTATAACAGATTCGCGAGGTAGATGCGCGCCTCGGCGTGCGCGAGATCGAGCTCCAGCGCCCGCCGCAGCCAGTACAGGGCGCCGCCCTCGTCGGCGAGCCGATGGGAGGCGTAGCCCACGCAGGCGGCCGCCTCCGCCGAGTCGGGATGCCCCGTGATCGCGACTTCGAAAAAGCGTCGGGCCTGGTCCAGCACCCCCTCGCGGAACAGGGCGCGTCCCACCTGGAGCATCAGGTCGTGGTCGTCGCGGAATCCGAGCGCGAGGATCCGATCGAAGCACGCGACGGCACCGCTGCGATCGCCGAACTTGAGCAGCACCTCACCGAGCCCCGCGAGCGCGTCTTCGTGCTCGGGGTCGAGGCCCACGGCTTCCTCGAAGCCGCGGCGCGCCCACAGATACTCCTCCCGCGCGAGCCGGGCGTATCCCATGCCCACGTGCAGCTCGACGGCGTGGGGATAGAGCCCCAGGCCCTCTCGCAGGGTCTCGATCGCTTGGTCGTATTGGGCTTCGTTGTAGAGCTGATGCGCGCGTTCGTCGTAGTCGTCGGAGCTCAAGAACGGTTCCGACATCGAACGGGCCTCCCGGGAAGGTTGTGCTATGATACGACGCCCCGGGCGGTTACACAAGCGACGGACGCCGACTATCTTCCCCGCCGATGCACCCCCTGCCGTCCGCCCTCGCGGACATCCCGAACGGGTCCGTCACTACGCCGCGCGGCTTCACCGCCGCGGCCGCGCACGCCGGCCTCAAGGCCGATGGCGCGCCGGACGTCGCGTTGCTCGTCAGCGCGACGAGCTGCGCCACGGCGGGCGTGTTCACGAAGAATGCGGTGCGCGCGGCGCCCGTCGTCTACGACGCCGACCTGTTGGCCGAGCGGCCGGGCCGGGTCCGCGCGGTCGCGATGAACGCGCGGGTCGCGAACGCGTGCACGGGCGCGCCCGGGCTCGCCGCCGCGCGAGCAATGGCGCAGGCCGCGGAGCAGGCGGCGGCCCTGCCGCCCCGCACCGCCCTCGTGCTGTCGACCGGTGTGATCGGCGTAGCCCTCCCCCTCGAGCAGGTAGTCGACGCCCTGCGCGCGGCGGCGGGTCGTCTCACGCCGGACGGCGGGCCGGAGGCCGCCCGCGCGATCATGACCACCGACACGCGACCCAAGCACTGCGCCGTGCGGTTCGAGACCCCCGCCGGGATTGTCACGGTCGGCGGGATCGCCAAGGGCGCGGGGATGATCCACCCGGACATGGCGACCCTGCTCGCGGTGCTCACGACCGATGCCGCGGGCGAGCCGGCCGGGCTGCAGCCGCTGCTGCGCCGCGTGGCGGACCGCAGTTTCAACGCCATCTCGGTGGACGGCGACACCAGCACCAACGATACCGTGCTGCTGCTCGCCGGTGGCGCGTCCGGCGTGGATCCGTCGCGCGACGGCGCGGTCTGGAAGACGTTCGAGGATGCCGTGCTGCAGGTGGCGCGCACGCTCGCGCTCGCCATCGTCTCGGACGGTGAGGGTGCTTCGAAGGTCGTGGAAATCCAAGTGACCGGGGGGGTGAGCGAAGCCGCCGCACGGGAAGTGGGTCGCGCAATCGCCCGCTCGACCCTCGTGAAGACGGCGATCTACGGCGCCGATCCGAACTGGGGCCGGATCCTCGCCGCCGCCGGCGCGGCCGGCGTCCCGCTCGCCGTGGAGCGCCTGTCGCTGCAAGCGGCCGCCGACGGGGAGTGGCTGACGCTCGCCACGGGAGGCGCCACCGCCCACGCGGATTTGGGCGCCGCGCACGCCATCTTCGCGCAGAAAACGATCCGCCTCCGCGTCGACCTGGGGCTCGGACGCGCGGAGGCGGTGGTGTGGACTTGCGACTTGACGCCGGACTACGTCCGGATCAACGCCGACTACACGTCGTAAACCGGTCGGTTACGGCTTGCTCTTGGCGCTGTCCGGCTTCGCCCCAGGCTTCGCCGCGTGCTTCTTTCCATGCTTCTTCATGGCCTTCTTGCCAGTCTGCGCCTTCGACGTGTCGGCCGCCGGCGCCTGACCCTGCATCGGTGACGGCTGCTGCGCCATCACAACCGCGGGAGCGGCGAGGAGGGCCAGCGCGAGGAGCGTGCGACGGATCATGTCTCGATACCTCCGGGAGGGATAACGCGGGCCACCCTGGCCCGCTTCAACGTTGAGACCCGCGACGTCCTGACGGCGTCACGGCGCTGGCGTCGCACTCTGGAACGCCTCGCCCCTACGGCGCCGGCGTCGCCGGCCGCCGGGCGCCGGCGAAGTTGCCGCGCGTCGGCTTCGAAGGCGCCGGCACATTGGGGAACTGGCGCCGCACGATGGCGAGCGCTTCGGACCGCGTGTGCCCCCGCTGCACCTGCTGCAGCGCGGCCGTGGACACGTCCAGCAGCCGCGCCCGGGGCACACCGTCCTGCACCGCCTCGACGATCAGCGCCGCCGCGGAATCCGGGTCAAAGCGATGGGCCACGAGATCGGCCACCGCGTGCAGGGCCGCCGCCCGCGGCGGTCGCCCCAGCGCGGCCGCGACCCGCTCGATCACCGGCGCAGGTAAGCCCCGGCGCAGCGCCCACGCGACCGTTGTCAGCTCGCTGGCGAGCAGGGGCGGCTGGTCACCCGCACGAACCAGCAGATCCCGGGCGTCACGCAGCTGCCCCAGGCTCACCTGAACGGCGGCGACGATGCGGGGCCCGGCCACGTGCTTCGCTCCCCCTTCCAACGCCTTCTGGATCAGGGGCTCGGTGGGGAGCCCCTCCTGCGCGGCGAACTGGATGAGCGAGTCGACCGTCGGAATCGCGTCGCTCGGGATGCGGCCTGCGAGGCGGCCGTGCACCGATTGGGCGGCGAGCGGGAGGGTCAGACATCCCGCGAGGGCCAGGGTGACCCAGCGCGTCATCGACGAGCCGGCCGGACGATGACGATTGAGTTCTCACGGCCAAAGTCATCGGCCACCAGACGCTCCGCCAGGTGGTCGGGGACCCACCGCTCGCCGTCCACCACAAACATGTACTCGTACGTGCCGGCGGGGAGCACCACGGTGGCGCGCCAGACGCCGTCGTGGTCCTGGTCCACCAGCGCGATCGAGCCGGGACGCCAGTCGTTGAAGGTACCGACGACGTGCACCGATTGCGCTTCGGGGAACCGGCCCACGAACTGGGCGATCCCCTCGTGCTCCGCGAGTTCCGGGGCCCCGTCGCCGGCGGTGAACAGCGTGAGGGCCGCCGCCACAGCAGCGAAGGCCAGGCTCCAGGCAGGGCGGACCCGGAAAATGATCGCGCGCGGGGTCACGAGCCAGCGCATCAGGCGCCGCGCGCGGGACAGTGACGGGCGGCGGATCTCCGCCATCACCCGCGACTCGAGGCTCACGGCCGGCCCCGAGGGAGCCGCCGCGAGGAGCGTCGCCGCGGCCCTGAGCTGCGCTACGGCACGGCCCAGCTCAGCCGGAACGGCATCCGAGCCGAGCTCACCGTCGAGCACCTGATGAATCCGCGAGTCGATCTGATTCATGCGTGGTCCTCCAGCACCTTCAACAGCGCTTCCCGGGCGCGGTGCACGCGCATCTTGAGCGTCGGAATGCGCTCCCCGGTGACTGCTGCCATCTCCTCGTAGCTCAACCCTTCCACGTGCTTCAGCACGAACGCCTCCCGCTTGTCGGGCGAGAGGCTCGCGAGCGCCCGTTCCACCAACTGGAGCTGATCCGCACGCTCCAGGGCCGCCTCGTTGTCGGCTGGGTCCGCCACGGGCGGCGCGTCGTCGAGTGGCACGTCTGCCACGGACCGGCGCACCAGATGACTCTTGCACCGGTTAGTCACGATGCGGTACAGCCAGGTGCGGAGCCGCGTCGGCTCCCGGCAGCTCGCGAGGTGACGGTAGGCGCGG
>QHUD01000060.1 GCA_003221085.1 Gemmatimonadota bacterium | reverse complement strand
ATCAGCGCACGCAGCTGGTCCATGGCCTGGCTCACGCCCACCAGCGGGTCGGCATGGCCCAGGGCCTCGTGCAGGCGACGGTTCTCGGCGAGGGTGCGCGACAGCTCGAGCGCGGCCCGCAGCGTCGTGAGCAGGCCCTCCGGCGTCAGCGGCTTTTCGAGGAACTGAAAGGCGCCGAGCTTGGTCGCCCGCACCGCGTCGGCGAGGTTCGCCTTGCCGCTCATCATCACCACGGGCAGGTCGGGCGCCACGCGCTTGAGCTGCTCGAGCGTCGCGAGGCCGTCGGGCCCGCCCGGCATCATCAGATCGAGCAAAACCGCATCGGGCGCGTCGCGCTCCACCTCCGCCAAGCCCGCGCTGCCGTTCGCCGCCTCGGCCGTCTCGAACCCCTCGGATTCGAGGAGGGCCGCGACCATCTTGCGGATGTTCGCCTCGTCGTCGACGAGCAGGACGCGCGGGGTCACGTGGCGGACAGCACGATGGAGAAGGTGGCCCCGCCGCCTGGCGTCTCCGCCACGGTGATGCTGCCGTTGTGGGCCTCGATCGTCTGGCGCACGAGCGCGAGCCCCAGGCCCGTCCCGTCCTGTTTTGTCGTGAAATACGGCTCGAACACGCGCTGGCGCAGGTCGTCCGGGATACCGGCTCCATGGTCGGCGATCGTCACCGCCAAGCCGTTCCCGTCCCGGCGTACCGCGATCTCGATGGATCCGCGCCCACCCATCGCCTCCGAGGCGTTGCGCAGCAGATTCGCGAACGCCCGCCGCAGCGGATCGTAGTGCCCCAGAAGCCTGCAGGGCTCTCCGTTGGCTCGCACCGACACATCCACCTCTGATGGCACGGCGCTCTTGCCCAGGTCCATCAGGAGGTCCACCAGATCCACCTGGCTCTTCGGCCCCTCGGGCAGGCGGCCGAACTCGGCGAACTCCTTTGCCAGCTGGTTCAGCCGCTGAGTCTCTGCGTCGAGCACGTCGACCGCCGTCGCCATGCGACTGTCGGATCGTCCGGCCGTCCGCTCGAGCTGATCTACCGCGATCCGCATGGCCGTGAGCGGATTCTTGATCTCGTGCGCGACGCGGCGCGCCACCTCGCGGAACGCGCGCAGCCGCTCCGCCTCGAGCTCGCGCTCGCGCGCGGCCTCGAGTGCCGTCGCGAGCTCGCGCAGGGCCTGGCGCAGCGCTTCGAACTCTGGAGCCCCGCGGGTCGGGGGGCCCGCGGGCAATGGCATGCGCCGCCGGATCAATCGCGTCCAGCCCACGAGCTCGTCGATGGGTCGGGACAGCTGGCGCGAGAGATGGCCCGCCACGCGCACGGCCGCGATCACCGCGAACGCGCCGAGCACGAAGACCACGGCCGCGAAGCCACCGGCGTAGTAGCGCAGGTACGTCTCCGCCCGGCGCGCCAGGGTGACCGAGTTGGAGAGCTGGACCAGATGCTCCCGGAAAGCCGCCCGCTCCCGCGGCGAGAGGTGAGTCGTGTCCATCCGATCCACCATCAGCCGGGCCGAGGCCGCCATCTCCTCGAGCGCCACGCGCGCCCCCGCGGACGGCGCCACCGTTCGGACCGCAAGCGCCCAGCCTACGACGGCCAGGGCGGTCGGCACGGCGGTCAACGCCACCAGGATCACGAAGATCCGCTGACGGAAGGGGAGGGGCATATTTGACGGGGCAATCTAGGGCTTCGGTGCCCGTGTGACAAATCGACACAGGAGAGACACGATGCGGAGTGCGGAGTGTGGAATGCGGAGTTGATGGGATGAGGTCGGAGCGTGACCTCGCGGTTCCACCTCACACTAACATTCCGCACTCCACATTCCGCATTCCGCACTTGGGGAGGGAGGGTTGGGATGAAGAGCCACACGCACTACCTCTGGTTCAACACGAAGCAGCGCCAGGAAATCATCGACATCACGGAGGAGGTCGCCGAGCAGGTCGGGGAGAGTCGGGTCGCGGAGGGGCTCGTGCTGGTCAGCGCGATGCACATCACCGCCTCCGTGTTCGTGAACGATCACGAATCGGGGCTGTGGGCGGACATCCTCAAGTGGCTCGAGACCAGCATCGCGCCGTGGGACCCGAAACGGTACCGGCACAACGAAACGGGGGAAGACAACGCGGCGGCACACCTGCGGAGCCTGACGATCGGGCACGAAGTGATCGTCCCGATCACGGCCGGCAAGCTCGATTTAGGTCCCTGGCAGCGGGTGTTTTACGGCGAGTGGGACGGGCAGCGTAAGAAGCGCGTGATCGTCAAGGTGCTGGGGGAGTAGTGTCGACCGCCACGAGCCGCGTCTCGTTGACCCACTCAGTCCGAAATCTTCCCGAGCCGTCGGACGACGTGTGCCGCCTCATCACTAGCCAACCCTGGTCCTGGCTGACCCAGAGCACCGACTTCTCGTCGGCTTCTCTCGCTTCGAGTCTCCAGCAATCGAACGTCCCCGCCGGCACTGTGACGCGCTCAGTTCCGGTGACGCGGAGGTCGAGCGTCGTGAACGTAGGGAACCTCGTCGCCATCGTGACCCAGTTCGCACTGTAGACGCTGCCGCGCCATGATCTGCCCAGTGGGAGCGCCTGCACGAGCACTTCGAGGGAATGCGGCGACCAGGACACGAGCATCGGGCTCACGCCCAGATCCGGCAGGACGGCCGAGCCGCGAAGAGTTCGCTCCCGCTCTTGCGGCGGTGGTGAGACGTGAAGCAGCTCATTGATGCTGTCATGCGAGTATTGCTGAACCAGGCGGCTGTGCAGCATCGGGCGCACGTAGCGCAGCGGTCGCAGCGTGGCTCGATTGACCAGAACCGTGTCAAACATCCCCATCGAGCTCGACACAACCCAGGCGGCTTGCCCTCCGAAGCTGCCGGCAGCGATTACGATCGTGCGCGGCTGCCCGTACGTCGTGGTGAACACGCCGTCAGCAGTCGTGCTTCCCTTGTAGGTCCAGCGACCGGCGTGGACCCGAGTCGGCTGGATTTCCGCGATCAGCGGATAGCGCGGCGACGAAATTCGCGGCGCTCGTTCCTGGCCGAATGCCGCCGAAGGAAACAGCGGCGTGCCGCCGATCACCCAAGCCGGTGGAAGCTTGTCCTCGACGACGGTCGGCTTCAGCGTTTCCCAGCTGAACCAACCAACAGCTGCAAGTGCGGCAGCGATGGCCACGGCGTACCGCATGTACCGATCTCGCCTGGTCGCGGCCTTCGCCTCCGGCAGGATTACCCGCCGGCCCGCTGCCCGGCTCGCAAGGATACGCTCCAACAGATCCTTCGACGGCGCGGGGGCGGGGATTTTGCGAAGCTCATCTTTCCAGTTCATCGTCCACTCTCCAACTTGTGGCGCAGTCTTTTCAATGCTCGTGTCAGCCTGACCCGCGATGCCCCCTCACTAATGCCGAGCAGCTCGGCGATCTCGGCGTGCCCATACCCTTCGATCTCTTTCAGCACGAGCACCGAGCGGAGATGATCCGGGAGCGTGTCCACGGCGGCCTGGAGCCCGTCACGCTCTGCAGTCGCGGCCGGTTCGGCTTGCCCGACTGTGTTGTCCAGCGCCACCTCACGCCGCCGCTTCCCGCTGCGCAGTCTCATCAATGCGACCCGGGCGGTCACACGCTTCAACCACCCAGCGAGACTGCCACGCTCCTCGTAGCGCTGCAGTGCTTCCGGAAGCCCGACGAACACGTCATGCACCACGTCCTCTGCATCTTCGCGGGCGCCGACGACGCGATAGGCCAAACGGAACAGCGCCGCTCCGTGCTCCAGATAGAGAGCGGCGAGGGCGTCCGGGCTTCCGGCCCGTGCCTCAGCGATCAGGGACGCTGGGCTCCCGTTCCCGGCGCTCGTGCTCATGCCATCACTCGAATGCCCTTGGTAGGCAAAACGTTACGCCGAGCAGGGGTGCTGCCAAGATCTACGTTAAGGCCTATCTCTTTCAACCCAAGTTGTTTATGTTCAAGGCACTGATCGCGCGGCAGGATAGGGAGGCGTCAGGTCATTCCGGCAGCGCCTGGCAGTCCCGGTGGATCCGGGGCTCGCAGCAGGCGCGCCGAGATAGGATCGGCGAGACCTTCCCCCAAGGTGACGCCGCGCGCGACTCTGACCGGCGACCCACAACGATTCTGCAACACGCACCTGTCGCCCCCCTTGAGGCGCCCGGGCTCGGGCGCCCGAACGACTACCGTCCCCGCTTTCGCCACTCCCGCGCGTCCGGCCGCCTGGCGGCCCGGCGCCGCGTGCGTGCGCGGCGAGGGCACGAGGAAGACACAACCACATGACGCAACCGCCGCAAGCCCACTTGCCACGACCGGTTCACCACGAACCCCCCGCCCACGC
This sequence comes from Gemmatimonadota bacterium, assembly GCA_003221085.1. Taxonomy (GTDB): domain Bacteria; phylum Gemmatimonadota; class Gemmatimonadetes; order Gemmatimonadales; family GWC2-71-9; genus AG41. The sequence continues at coordinate 3,558 of QHUD01000060.1, read as the reverse complement.
GCCCAACGCGGCGCTGATGATCGACTTCGACAATGTGACCATGGGGATCCGCTCGGATCTCCAGTCCGAGCTGCGACGTCTGCTGCAGTCGGACATCATCAAGGGCAAGGTGGCCGTACAGCGCGCCTACGCCGATTGGCGCCGCTACCCGCAGTACATCGTCCCTCTGGCCGAGTCCTCGATCGACATGATCTGGGCGCCGGCGTACGGGTCGAACAAGAAAAACGCGACGGACATCCGCCTCGCGGTCGACGCCCTCGAGCTCGTTTTCACGCGGCCCGAGATCGGCACGTTCATCCTGCTTTCGGGCGATTCGGATTTTTCCTCCCTGGTGCTGAAGCTCAAGGAGTACGGCAAATACGTCATCGGCGTGGGGATCCGCGAATCGTCGAGCGACCTGCTGATCCAGAACTGTGACGAGTACTACTCCTACAATGAGCTGGCCGGTCTCACGAAAGAGAGCGACGTCACGCACGAGCGGCACGATCCCTGGGACCTGGTGATCGAGGCCGTGAAGCAGATGACCGCACACTCGGACGTGATGCGGTCGGACCGCCTCAAGCAGGTCATGCAGGAGATCGATCCGGGGTTCAACGAGAAGGACCTGGGGTTCTCTCGCTTCTCCAAGTTCGTGGTCGAGGCGGCGCACAAAGGCCTCATCGCCCTCACTAAGCTCGACAACGGCCAGTACGAGATCGCGCTCGGCCCGGGCGTGCCCGGGGCCGCGGCGCAGCCGTCGGGGGCCGCCGCGTTCGAGCGGCCTCGGGAGCGCGAGCGCGGCGAAGGTCGCGGGCGCGGCCGCCGTGGTCGGGGCGGGGGAGGGGGCGGCCGGGACGAGCGCGAAGGGGCGGGCCGCGAAGAGCACGCGGTGGCGGACGAGTCTCCCGCCCTCCAGCCCGCCCGGGAAGAGCGCCGCAGCGCCTTCTCCCTGGACGGCGCGTTTGGCCTCATCAAACAGGCCATCGGTCGCCTGGGTGGGGAGTCCCGCCCGGTGAGCGCACAGGAGCTCGGCGCGGCCATGGCGGAAATCAAGGGCGACGAGGAGCCGGTCGAGCCGGCCCAGGTGCAGAAACTGCTGCGCCAGGCGCACGACCGGGAGCTGATCGACCTCGCTAAGGAAGACGACGGCGCCTACACGGTGAAGCTGCGCGAGCCGACGCCGGCACCCGAACCAGCTCGAGCCGAACCCGCTGCCGTCACCGATGCCGACGAGGCGCTCGATCCTCCAATGCCCGAATCCTCGGCGCCCCCATCGATGCGGCCGGCCAGCCCGCCTGCCGCCGGTATTCCCTCTCGGAGCGCTCGGTTCCGTCGCGGTTCGCGTGGGCCGCGGGTAGCGCCGCCGGACATCCCGAAGATCGGTGTCGTTGAGATGGACCCGAACTTCAAGCCGCGGATCGAGCTGGTGCCGCCCAAGCTTCCTCCCGCGGCGCCAGAGCCGTACGGCGGCGAGAGCGCTCCCGCAGGCGTGCCGCCGGGCGACGACGAGCGAGGCGAGCGTGGTGGGCGCGGACGCGGTCGGCGTGGCGGGAGTGGTGGCGAACGGTCGGAGCTGGGCGACCGGCCGGAGCGAGGGGACCGGGGTGGTAGGGGCCGGAGGGGTGGTCGCGGACGCGGCGGCCGGGGTCGTGGTGCGGGGGAGGGCCGTGGCGAGCGCGGGGGTCGCGTGGCGAGGGAGCGCACCGAGCCACGAGAGACGCCGGAGCAGCCAACCGCCAGAGCCGAGCCCGAGGCGCCTCCCGCACCGAGGCCGCCCGCGCGTGAGCCTGACGTCGATACGAGCGGCGGGGAGTCCTTCTGGTCGAAGGTGAAACGGGGGCTCACCGGCGGGACGTGAGACGCGCTGCGCTACCCGCGTCGTTCTACGCGCGACCGACTCCTGAGGTCGCGCGTGGGCTTTTAGGACACGTTCTCTTGAGCGAGCTCGGAGGCCGTCGTACCGCCGGCCGCATCGTCGAGACAGAGGCCTACCTGGGCGCCGATGACCCCGCTTCTCACGGGTATCGCGCCCGCCGCACCCGCCGCAACGCCAGCCTGTTCGAGCGTCCGGGTACGGCCTATGTCTACTTCACCTACGGGATGCACTGGTGTCTGAACGCGGTGACTGAGCGCGCGGGGGTTCCTGCCGCCGTGCTCATCCGCGCGCTCGAGCCCTTGGAGGGGCTGGCGACGATGCGGCGGCGGCGTGGGGGGGTCGCCGACCGCGAGCTCTGCTCGGGTCCCGCCAAGCTGTGCCAGGCGCTCGGCGTGACCGGACGGCACGACGGCCTTCCGCTCACGCGGGGCAGGTTGCGTATCGTGCGAAATCCCTCCCGACAGCATCACGCCATCAAGGTGACACCGCGTATCGGTATCACGCGCGCCGCCGATTGGCCGCTGCGATTCTTGCTCGAGGGCTCACCATGGGTCTCCCGCTAGGACTGCTGCTGATGCTCCAACAGCCCATCATCGTGGACGGCCACATCGACACGCCGCAGCGGATGCTCGACATGAAGGCCGACATCAGCGGCCGGCTCGCCGACGGGCACATCGATGTGCCGCGTATGCGCGAGGGTGGCCTCACCGCGGCGTTCTTCTCGATCTGGGTTGACGCCCGGTACGGCAGGGGCAGCGCCTTTCGACGCGCCCTGGATCTCATCGGGGCCGTGCGCGCGCTCGCGGACACCAACGGCGGCGTGGAGCTCGCCACCACCGCCGAGGAGGTCCGCACGGCCGTGGGGCGCGGCCACATCGCGGCGCTCATGGGCGTCGAGGGTGGGCATGCGATCGAGAACTCGCTCGCGAACATCGACTCGCTCTACCGGCTCGGCGTGCGCTACATGACGCTGACCTGGAACAACGGGAACGACTGGGCGGGTTCGTCCACCGATCCAAAGCGGCACGGCGGACTCAGCGCCTTCGGACGCCAGGTGGTGGGGCGGATGAACCGGCTGGGAATGTTGGTGGATGTCTCACACGTATCCGACTCGACGTTCCGGGATGTCCTGGCCACGACTACGCGACCGGTGATCGCCTCGCATTCGTCGTGCCGCGCCCTCGCGCACCACCCACGCAACTTGAGCGACGAGCAGCTGCGCGCCGTCGCGCGGAACGGCGGCGTAGTGGGCATCAACTTCTATCCGGTGTTCCTGGACCAGCATTTCCGCGACCAGTACGAAGAGATGCGTCGCCGGCTGAAGCCGCAGTCCGACTCGATCCGGGCGCGCCACCGGGGCCGGCCCGGTGAGTCGGCGTTCGAGGTGGACAACTTCGTGGGCCAGCACGCCGAGAGCCTCGACGTTCCCACGATCGACCGCCTGGTGGACCACATCGAGCATGCGGTACAGGTGATGGGCATCGACCACGTCGGTCTGGGCAGCGATTTCGACGGCATCAGCGTGCTGCCCCGACCCATGAAAGACGCGACGTCCCTGCCCGAGCTCGTCCGGGCCCTGGAGGCCCGCGGCTACTCGGACGGGGACGTCCGCAAGATCGTGGGTGAGAACTTCCTGCGGTTGCTTACTGCCGGTCCGTGACCCCCTCCTTGGAACTACCCAAGGAGTAGCGGACGCCGCCCTG
>QHUD01000059.1 GCA_003221085.1 Gemmatimonadota bacterium | reverse complement strand
TGCGCGTGACGATCCCACGCGACGCGCTCGACCGGGCCGCCACTCGGGGCGAGCTGGTCATCCGCCTCGAGGTCGACCCGGCACTCCCCGGCGGGCTCGCCATCTACGGTCGGCGCTTCGGGCGCTATCCGCTCGATCCGACGGTGGTCTTCGTATCGAAGCCTTGAACCTGCAACAACGCAGGATCATGGGAGCAGGGTTGCCACCACGGCGGTCGTCCACTCGCCGTGATTGTTCTTGTAAGTGCCTCGCATCCACACGAGCGCCGTGCGGGAGTCCTTCCACTTGGGCACGATGGGCCGCAGGTTGTCCACGGTCGAGTTGGCGGTGATCGGTTCCCATCTCCACGTGGCGCCGAAGTCGCGCGTTCTCCCGCGGAACAGCTCGTGGTGGCGTTGGCCGTCGGCGGCACTCACGAGCGGCTTGCCCGTAACAGGGTCCGCGTCCGTCGAGATGTACACGACGTCAGGGTTGTTGGGGTCGAGGGCGGCGAGGCCGGTATAGTCGTCTTCACCCGCGTAGAGCCGCGTTCCGGCGTACGCGATCTCGTGCACGCGCCAGACCGAGCCGTCCCAGCGGCCGTAATGGAACCGGTGGTCGAAGCCTCCCTGGCCTCGCGGCAGGCCGCGGCCGTCTTTCTGCACCGAGAACACGACGTACGGCCGTTGGGCCGGGTCGAGCTCGAGGTCGCACATCCAGGCCACGTTGTCGGGATCACCTGGGAACACCTTGGTCAGGTCCCACGCGTTCAAGTCCGTCTCCGTCGTCTCACTCAGTTTGGCACGGCGCGTTCCGTCCGAGAGGTAGATGGCGCCGTCCCGGATGAACGCGTGATACAGGCTGTTGTCGTAATTCCGCGGGTGGTTTTCGGTCATCACGAAGTGAATGGTGCCCACGCCGTCGAAGGCGTACTTGAGATACGGGCTGTACCCGCTACCCGTCCCGTGGGCCACGCGGCCGCCGTACTGCCAGGTACGGCCTGTGTCGTCGGAGGACATGTAGTTCGGCTCCAGCCCCACGCCGCGGAAGAAATTCAAGATGCGACCCGAAGAGAGGCGGAACAGATTCGAGTAGGTGACGTTGTCGCCACGCAAAGGCTGGGCGGGGTTGCCGGGCGTGTCGAAGGTCGACGCCGGGCCCCACACCAGCGGGTTGTGCGGCTCCGAGAAGCGATAGTAGATCCGACGCTCGACGCCGTGCTGGGTATAGACGGCGAGATAGCGCCCGCCAGGTAGGGCCAGGAACGCGGGGTTGTCGTGGTCGTCCTGCTGCAAGTGGCGATGCAACACCGTGCGCCCGGTCTTGCCGGACGCGAGGTCGTACACGGACACCTCCACGTTGCCCCAGTCGGGATCGCGATCGTTGCGATAGTCGCCCACCGCGCGCACCGATCCGACGATGAGCTTGCCGTCGTCCACGATCGCCCGCTCGTCCATGAACCAGGACCACGCGCCATTGTCGTTCAGCTGAATCACCTTGCCGGCGACGTAGTTGGTCGGCAGATCGACGCCCGCGACGAGCGGAGCGAGCAGACCCAGCAGCCAGCGGTTGCGCATCCTGTCTCCCTTCAGCGCGCGAGTGGGTCGGGGCGCAGCTGGAACTTCACGACCTTGCTCGTCGCCCCCTTCCCGCCTTCCATGTGGAATGGCGCACGTGTGCTCACCGTCCCCCGCAGTCCCCTTCCCTTCCAGCCGCCGTTCGGATCGTCGATCCGGCCGTCCATCCATTTCGTGTAGAACCCCAGCGGATAGGGCACGCGGAGCACGATCCACTTCCCGTCCTTCAGCACGAGCAGCCCTTCCGACCCATTGCCGGTGTTGATCGGCACGTTGGCCCCCAAGCCGAGCACCCCGAACTGATCGACCCAGGTGTAGTAGCTGGCCTCGGCGCTTCCGGGCGTCGTGACGCCCCGGAGCTGCGGCAGCGGCTCCGGATAGAAGGTCCAGCCCTCGGGGCAGTGCTGTCCGGTGGCATTCGGTCCGTTGAGCGGTGCCTTGCACTTGCGACGGTCGAAGCTCGCGAGATGCCCGCTCGCGAGCGCCGTCCAGTAGACGCCGTTGCGGTCCACGTCTCCGCCGCGCGGCGAGAATCCCTCGACCGGCTCGCCCGACCGGTTGAGCGGCAGCTCGTACAATTCTGCGAGCGCGGTTTCCGGCGGGTTCGGTCCCGGATTCAATCGCACCAGAGCGCCCGGGAAGCCCAGCGACGTCCCCCAGATCGAGCCGTCGGGCGCCGGGGCGACGGCGTAGAGACCGGCCGAGATCCGCTTGTCCTTGGCGGGATCGACCGGTTGATCGGGCTCGACATACGCGTCCCGTTTGCCGTTGCCGTTGGTGTCGAGGATCAGGGCCGTCCAGCCCTGCGACTTCTCTTCGTCGCCGGTCTGGTCGAACGCCTTCGTGTTCAACCAACCCACCACCGGGCCGCCGCCCGAGGTCCACAGCGTGCGGTTTGCGTCCTCCGCGAACATCAGGTGGTGGGTCGAGAAGCAGGTGCTGATGTGCGTGAGCTTCCCCGTCTTGGGATCGTACATGGCGAGGTGACGACCGGCGCGGTTCAGCGGAAACAATTGCGCCGATGGGTGGCTCGAGCCTGCCTTGCAGAAGTCCGGGTTGTCGGGCGGACGTACCGTGGAGGTGAGCCACACTCGCCCCCGCTCGTCGAGCATCGGGTTGTGCACGTTGTTCTTGCTCGTCCAGACGATTTCGCCGCCCCAGTAGGGAGACGGTTGCGGCATGCCAACGCCCGCCGCAGGCTGCGTGCCCGGATCGCGCACGGTGAGGGCTACCCGGCTCGCCGCGTGACTCAGCGGATCGAGTACCGGCAGGTAGTCCGCGCTCAGCTCCAGCGCCCCGTAGATCTTGCCGTTCGCGTTGATGGCGGGATTGCGCCGGTCGGTCGAGACTTCGTCGTGGAGATAGGCCTTCGGGTCGGCCCAATCCCACTCGCTGATCACCACGTTGCGCTCGATGCCCTGCGGGCGGGGCGGCGCCGGGGGCACTTCGCCTGCCGCCATCCGGTCGGTCCAGTCGGCGAACATCGCCAGCGCGCGGTTTCTGCCAAGCTGGTTCACGGTGGCGAGCATCGCACCGCCGGCCTGCCCCGACTGGATGCGTCGATCCCAGGCCGCGACCGAGCTCGCGAAGTGCCCCAGTGCCGCCGGAATTTCCCGCGTCCCCGTGCTCCCCAGTTGATGACACGCCCAGCACCCGCCCGACTTGAGGATCCGGAGCCACTCGGCCTGGCTTACGTTGGGCGACATCCCGTTCGGGTCGGCCGCGCTCGCCGCGAACTCGCTCTTCTCCGGCACGTGGATCAGGGAAAACCAGTAGCCCGCCGGGTAGTACTGCGCGGCCGCGCGCGGGTTGGGCGCGATCACCGCGGTGAGGTTCCGCGTCTTACCGGGCGAGGCCTGCACGTGCGGCGAATCGACGAGACCGTACCCGCGCACCCACACGGCATATGTCGCTTTGGGCAGATCGGGGATCAGGTAGCGTCCCCGATCGTCGGTCACGACGATGCGGACAAACTTGGTCGCCAAGTCGTGCGTCTCGGCGATCACCCACACGCCCGCCTCGGGCCCATTGGGACCGGTGACCACGCCCGCGATGTCGTCGGCGTCGACGTGAACGGCTTGGGCGGCGAGGGGGGACGCCGCCAGGCAGAGGGCGGCGCCGAGTGCCAGAGTCTTCATATTGCCTCCGTTGTGGCCAGACCCCTCCGCTCGCGCGCGTGCCCCGCCCAAGTCTTGATCTCACCGGCCACAGCAGATCCTTCGCTCGCGCGCGTGCCGCGCGCTCGCTCAGGATGACAGCGCCGGGCGGCTTCGGCAGAGAAAGACGGGAGAATAAGGTGAGGATTCGAACGCCAGTATCCCCCTTCCCCCTTTCGCGAAGCGACGAAGCCCGTCATCCTGAGCGCCGCAGGCGCGAAGGATCTGCTTTCGGTCGTCGACCGCACGAGCGGGGTCACACGCATGAGAGGTAGCGCTCCTTCAGGAGCGGCAGCAGGGTGTCGAGCGGCATGCTCCATACCGCTTCGTTGAAGATCTCGACCTCGATCGGCCCGGCGTATCCTGCCCGATCCACGGCGCCGCGGATGCGGCACAGCTCGATCACTCCGTCGCCCATCATTCCCCGGTTCATCAAGACGTCGCGCGCGGGCACGAGCCAGTCGGAGACGTGGAAGCCGACGAGGAGCCCGGCTGCCCGCGCCAGCTGATCGTATAGCTCCGGGTCCCACCAGATGTGATAGACGTCGGCCACGACCCCGACGGTGGACAGATCGAACCGCTCGGCGAGGCGGCGCGCCTCGCGCAGCGTCGTGATACAGGAGCGCTCCGCCGCGAAGCCCGGATGCATCGGCTCGATCCCGAGACGTACCCCGCGCTCCCGGGCGTAGGGAACCAGCTCGGCGATGCCGTCGGCAACCATGCGACGCGCGGCGGCGATGTCCCGGTCGGGGGCCGCGCCGCACACGAGAACGACCACCCCCGCGCCGAGGGCCGCCGCCTCGTCGACGGCCCGGCGATTGTCCTCGATCCGCGCCACCCGCTCCTCACCGGTGGCTGCGGGGAACATCCCGCCGCGACACACGCTCGAGACTCGGACTCCCGCGTCACGGAGCAGCGAGGCCGCGGGTTTCACGCCGACGTCGGCGAGCTTGTGACGCCACACCGCGACGTACGGCACGCCGTGGCGGGCGCAGGCGTCGACGACCTCGTTCAGGCTCGCGCGCTCCGCGGTGATCTGATTGAAGCTGAGGCGGCTGATCCCCGGGCTTGCGCCCGCCGTCCTCGCCGCCGTCTCCCCTCTCCGCTTAGCGGAGAGGGGATCAAGGGGTGAGGTCACTCGACCCCCGCCAGCGCCAGCACCCGCCGCATCCGAACCATCGCGCGGTCGGGGTCCACGAGCAGCCCAGCGACGTCCGCGAGTCGGAACAGCTCCCCGAGGTGCGGCACGGAGCGCCAGCCCTCCGCGCCGCCGATCATCCGGAAGTGTTGCTGGTGGCCGTTCAGGTACGCGAGGAATACGATGCCGGTCTTGTACGCACGGGTCGGCTTCTGGAAAACGTGCCGCGCGAGCGGCACGGTGGGCTCGAGCGCCGTGCGATAGGCCGTTGTATCACCCCGGTCGAGCGCTTGGAGCGCCGCCGACGCCGCGGGCGCGATCGCGTCGAAGATGCCGAGCAGCGCGTCGCTGTGACCCTGCTCGTCGCCCAGAATCAGTCGCTCGTAGTTGAAATCATCCCCCGTGTACATGCGCACGCCGTCGGGGAGCCGGCCGCGCATCGCGATCTCGCGCTCCGCGTCGAGCAGCGAGATCTTGATCCCGTCGACCTTCGCGCGGTGCTCGCAGATGATCGCGAGACAGGCATCCATCGCCTCGTCCACGTCGCGCGTGCCCCAGTAGCCCGCGAGCTGCGGATCGAACATGTCGCCGAGCCAGTGGAGAATGACGGGGCGGCTCACCTGCCGCAGCACAGTCCCGTAGACCCGCGCGTAGTCATCGGGACCCCGCGCCGCGCGCGCCAGCGCCCGGCTCGCCATCAGGATCACCCGTCCGCCCTGGTCTTCCACGTAGCCGACCTGCTCCTCGTAAGCGCGCTCCACGTCGGCCAAGGTGACCCCGTCGGCCGGCGCGAGCTGGTCGGTGCCCGCGCCGCCCGCGATCACGCCACCCGTCGCGCGCGCTTCGGCGAGCGACCGGCCGATCAGCTCGCGCGCCAGCGGCCAGCCGAGCCCCATGCCGCGCTGCGCCGTGTCCATTGCCTCGGCCACGGCCAGGCCGAGCGACCACAGGTGCCGCCGGTAGGCGAGGGTGGCGTCCCAGTCGAGCTGCGCCTGCGACAGCGGATCGCCGCCGGCGAGCGGGTCGCACACGACGTGGGCCGCCGCGTAGGCCACCCGGCAGCGGATCGGGCCCGTGGGTGCGCTCCACACGACGGGCTCTCGCATCGCGTAGGGGGCGATACTCCCGTCGGAAAGGGGGAGCCGGATGGTCCTTGGGCCCCCTTTGGTCCTCACCCCCTGACCCCTTCTCCCTTCGGGAGAGGGGGGACTAACGGCATCCCCCGCGTTTCCCCTCTCCGGAACGGAGAGGGGGACAGGGGGTGAGGACTCGGCCGCGCGCTGGCGGGTAAGGTCCGGCACGTCCACCCAGCGCCTTTCCGCCCACGACTGGAGCGCCAGCTCGGCGAGCTGCACCCCCTTCGCGCCCTCGCAGAAATCGTGCGGAAACGGCGTACCAGCGACGACGTGCCGCAGGAACATCTCCCATTGCACTTTGAACGCGTTGTCGTACGGCTCTTCGTCAGGGACGTCCTGCCAGGAGGCGTAGAAGTCGACCGGATTGGGCATGTCGGGGTTCCACACCGCGCGCGGCGTGTCGGCCCGGCGCTGGATCTTGCAGCCGCGCAAAGTCGCCACGGCGCTCCCCAGCGTCCCGTCAACCTGGATCTGCAGCAGATCATCGCGGTACACGCGCACCGCCCACGACGAGTTGAACTGCGCGAGGATCTCGTCTGCGGGGCCGTCGAGCGTGAAAATGGCGTACGCCGCGTCGTCAGCCGTTGCGGCGTAGCGAGCGCCCTCCTCGTCCACGCGCTCGGCGATATGCATCGCACCGCGACACTGGACCGCGGTGACCGCCCCGAACGTGTGGTCGAGCAGGTACCGCCAGTGAGCGAACATGTCGAGGATGATCCCGCCGCCAGCTTCCTTGCGGTAATTCCACGAGGGGCGCTGGGCGGGCCCCTCCGCTCCGTCGCCCTCGAACACCCAGTACCCGAATTCGCCGCGCACGCTCAGGATGCGGCCGAAGAAGCCGTCGTCCACCAGCCGCTTGAGCTTACGGATGCCGGGGAGGAAGAGCTTGTCCTGGACGATACCGTGCCTGACCCCACGACGGCTGGCCAACCTCGCGAGCTCGAGTGCCTCGTCCGTGGTGGCAGCGAGGGGCTTCTCGCAGTAGACGTGCTTCCCCGCCGCGATCGCCCGGCGCACGTGGTCGACCCGAAGGCTCGTGACCGTGGCATCGAAGTAGATCGTGTCCGCCGGGTTCGCGAGACAGGCGTCGAGGTCGATCGAGACGCGGGTGAGGCCATGCGCGGCGGCGATGTCGCGCAGCTTCGATTCGTTCCGGCCGACGAGAATCGGATCGGGCACGACGCGGTCGCCGCTCGGCAACGCGACGCCGCCTTGTTGCCGGATCGCCAGGATGGACCGGACGAGGTGCTGGTTCAGTCCCATGCGTCCGGTGACGCCGTTCATGATGACGCCGATCGGGAGCGTGGCCATCAGCCTCCGTGTAGGGGCGCAGCATGCTGCGCCCCTACCTGGGCGGGGACCGGGCGTAGAGGACGTGGCAGGAACAGAATGGCGACCGCGCCCACCAACGCGCACGCGATGACCGCCACGAAGCCCGTCGCGTAGGTCCCCGTCACGTCGTGCATCCGGCCGACGAGCACCGGCGCGACCGCTTCAGCGATGCCGTCGGCCGTCAGGACCACGCCCATGGCGCGGCCCAGCACGCGCACGCCGAACAGCTCGGCCGCCATGAGTGGAATGACCATGTATTCCCCGCCCAGTCCGATGCCGAAGATCACGGCGAAGAGATAGATCGCCCGCGGCGTGCCGACCAGGAACAGGAGCGGGATCGCCGACGCGACCAGCAGATAGATCAGCAGCATCACGTACTTCTTCGGGAGCCGATCCGCCAGCCATCCCATTCCCACCCGACCGACGAGGCTCGAGGCGAGCACCAGCGATGCGATCTGTGCGGCCGCGGCTTGCGTGAAGCCGTGATCAAGACTCAGGAACAGCTTCAAGTGCTGGTTGGTCCCGCCCACCGCAGCGATCGAGCACATGCTGCCGAAGAGCAGCAGGTAGAAAGCAGGACGGTGGAGGAAGGTGGAGGTTGCGGAGGCCTCGGCGATGGAAGCACCAGCGCCCGTGGCGTTCGGGGATTCCTTCACAACGAGGGCCAACGGCAGGGCGACGAGGATAATCAGTGCGCCGAGGATCTGCA
>QHUD01000058.1 GCA_003221085.1 Gemmatimonadota bacterium | reverse complement strand
CCCCCGCCCACCACCAGGCCCAGCTGCACGCCGCCTTGGGCGACGTGCTTGAGCTCGTCCCCGAGATGATCGATGAAGGAAAAGTCGATGCCCCCGCCCGCGCCGCGCGGTCCGGCGAACGCCTCACCCGAGATCTTGAGCAGGGCGCGCGGATACGCGAGCGCCACTCAGCCTTCCCCGACCCGCAACCGCGCGAACCGCCGCACCTCGATCTTTTCGCCGGTCTTGGCGGCCAGCGCTTTGACCAGCTCGCCCACCGTCCGCTGGTCGTCCTTCACGAACTTCTGCTCCAGCAGGACATTCTCCTCGTAGAACTTCTTCATCATGCCGTCGACGATCTTGGCACGGATGTTCTCGGGCTTTTTCTGCTCGGCGACCTGGGACTCGTACACCTGCCGCTCCCGCGCGACGGTTTCCGCCGGCAGGTCCTCGATCCGCACCGCGAGCGGATTGGTCGCCGCGATGTGCACGGCGAGGTCGCGCGCCAGCGCCTTGAAGTCGTCGGTGCGGGCCACGAAATCGGTTTCGCAGTTGAGCTCCACCAGCACGCCGATCTTGCCGTCGTGGTGCACGTAGTGGCCGATGAGACCCTCGGACGCCTCGCGGTCGGCCCGCTTATCGGCCTTGGCCGCGCCCTTGGTCCGCAGCACGTCCACGGCCTTCTCCAGGTCGCCGGCCGTCTCCTCCAGCGCCTTCTTGCAATCCATCATGCCGGCGCCGGTCCGGGCGCGCAGCGCCGCCACCAGCTTCGCCGGAATCTCTTTCACGATCGACACGCCTCCTCCTCCTCCTCATGAAAACGCCGCCCTCGCGCCGTTGGGCTCGGAGGGCGGCGGTCGGTTGTCCACCGGAACGTGACGTCCGGCGTGCTCAGCCTTCGCCTTCGCCTCCACCGCTCGATTCCGCCGGGGCGGGGGCCGCGGGGGCCGGCGCCTCGTCCGTCTTGAGCCGCGCGGCGATGGCTTCCGGCTTGGGCCGCCGCTTGCGTCGCGCCGGCTTCTTCTTCTTGTCCCCCTCCGCCTCCGCCTCGACCCCGGTCTCGGTCGAGTACGTCACCCCTTCGCCTTCCTCGGCCGCCTCGCGCAGCGGCATCTGGTGCCGCGCTTCCGAGATCACGTCCGAGATGGCCGCCGTGATGAGCGAAACCGCGCGGATCGCGTCGTCGTTGCCGGGGATCGGCACGGTGATCAGCTCCGGGTCGGCGTTCGTGTCCACGATGGCGACCACCGGAATGCCCAGCTTGTTCGCCTCGGCGACCGCGATGCGCTCCTTCTTCGAATCCACTACGAACAGCGCCCCCGGCAGCCGGCTCATGTTCTTGATGCCCGATAGGTACTTGTCGAGCTTGACGCGCTCGCGGTCGAACAGCAGCTGCTCCTTCTTGGTGTAGTTCTCGAACTCGCCTTCGGCGGTGCCCTGCTCCAGCTCCTTCAGCCGCTTGATCTGCTTCTTGATCGTCTGGAAGTTGGTGAGCGTGCCGCCCAGCCAGCGCTCGGTCACGTAGAAGGCGCCGCAGCGCTGCGCCTCCGCCTGCAAGATGTTCTTCAGCTGTTTCTTGGTGCAGACGAACAGGACGTTTTCACCCTTCAGCACGACGCCGCGCAGCAGCTCCTGCGCTTCCTGAATCTGCCGCAGCGTCTTCTGGAGATCGATGATGTAAATCCCCGACCGCTCGGCGAAAATGAACCGGCGCATCTTGGGATTCCAGCGGCGCGTCTGGTGGCCGAAATGGACGCCCGCTTCCAGCAGGTCCTGCAACTGAGGCTGCGCCATGCACTCCCTTTCGTGGGTTTTGATCCGCCGCCGCCGTCATCTCCGCTGCCACCCCGTAGGGACCCGGCAGGGGATCGGGCGACGTGAGGTCTCGTCGTCCGTCGTCCGTTTTCCGTAGCAACGGATGACGGAAGACGGATTACGGTTAACGCTTACTAAACTGGAACCGCTTGCGCGCTCCCGCGCGGCCCGGCTTCTTCCGCTCGACCACCCGCGGATCCCGCGTCAGCAGTCCCTGCTCCCGCAGCTTCTTGCGATGCCGATCGTCCGCTAGGCACAGCGCTCGTGCGATCGCGAGGCGCAACGCCCCCGCCTGCCCGGTTACGCCGCCACCCCGACACAGCGCTCGCACGTCGAACGCGCCCAGCGTATCAGTGGCCGTGAACGGTTGCTGGATGTGCGACACGAGTGACGGCCGGGGAAAGTAGTCGCCCAGCGTGCGCCCGTTGATGTTCCACTTCCCCGAGCCCGGCGTCAGATACACGCGCGCCACCCCGACCTTGCGGCGCCCGACCGCGTGCCACCGCAGCTCCGGCGTGATCGCGGTGCTCATCGGGCCTCGACCAGGCTGAGCGGCTCGGGCTGCTGCGCGGCGTGCGGGTGCTCGGGACCGGGGTAAACTTTCAGCATCTGCTTCACCTTCTGACGCGACAGCGTGGTCTTCGGCAGCATGCCCCACACCGCCTTCTCGATCACGCGCTCAGGATGCTTCTCGAGCACGTTCTTGACCGCCGCGAAGCGTTCGTGGCCCATGTAGCCGGTGTGCCGGAAGTAGCGCTTTTGCTCGAGCTTGCGTCCCGTGAGCTTGACCCGGGAAGCGTTCACGACCACCACGCAGTCGCCGCCGTTCAGGTGCGGCGTGAACGTGGGCTTGTGCTTCCCGCGCAGGATCTGCGCCACCCGGCTCGCCAGCCGGCCGAGCGGCTGGCCCGCCGCGTCCACCACGAACCAGCGCCGCGTCACGTCTTCTTTTCGCAGACTGAACGTCTTCATTCCCGCCCTTCCAAAAAGAAACCCGGTCGGTGGCAGCCGCGAACTATACCCGGGCCGTAAGGGCGTGTCAACCCGAGGGTTCCGGGCTCGCGAGGGTCACGAGTGAAGCCCCTTTTTCGACCGCATCCCCCACCGCTACGTGTACTGTCCGGACCGTCCCCGACCGCGGCGCGCGCAGCTCGTTCTCCATTTTCATCGCCTCGACCACCACGAGTCCGGTCCCCGCATCCACTTGCTGACCTTCGGCGACCTCGATCCGTACCACGAGGCCGGGCATGGGTGCGCGCACCGTGCCCTCACCCCTCTGCTGGTCCTTCCCGCGGGCGGCCTCGGTCCCGTGAGCTCGCTCGTCCTCGACCACGACCTCCACCCGCTCTCCCGCCAGCCCCAGCGCCCACCGGCCGGTGCCCTCGAGCGGCTCGGCGGCTACGGTCCACGACTCAGCACCGAGCAGCAGATGATACAGGGGCGTTCCCGAGACGGGTGCGAGATCAGTCTCGAGCGCCACTCCCCCCACGACTACTCGACTGCCTTCGACCTCAACCTCGTGGGTCTGCGAGCCCATCGTAACGAAGTATTTCATTCCCCCACCCCCCCGAATGCGGAGTGCGGAATGCGGAATGCGGAATTGCAAGGGAAGGTCGATCGCGCAGCGACGCTCCCCCTGACATTCCGCACTCCGCATTCCACATTCCGCACTGTCTTTCTCACGCCGCCTCCATGACAGCCACCGTCTCGACATGCGCCGTTTGGGGAAACAGGTCGAACGCTCGCACTGCCGTGACGCGATAGTTCGCGCTCAGCCGGTGCAGGTCGCGCGCCAGCGTTGCCGGATCGGACGACATGTAGATCAACCGGTTGACCGGCTGCCCCGTGAGCCGCAGGGTGACGTTCCAGTGCAGGCCCGCCCTGGGCGGGTTCGCGACCACGGCGCTGGGCTCGGGGAGCGTGGGCAGCACGTCTTCCGCCTTCCCGGCGATGAACCGTACCGGCCGCGGCGCGGCGCGTCGCCGCGCCCAGTCGACGGCCTTCTCATCCGCATCCACGCTCACCACCTGGGCCCCACGCTCCGCCAGCGCGACGGCGGTGTCTCCGATCCCCCCGTACAGGTCCCACACCACCGCACTCCGGACGTCGCCCAGCTGCTCCACCGCCCAGCCGCGGGCGATGCTGCCCATCTCCGAGTTCACGTGCTCGAACGCCGTCGCGGGGAATCCTGTGGCAGGGCCCCCGGCGACGACGCGCGCCGCGCCATCCACTGGCTGCCACCAGCAGATCACGTTGTCGCCGTCCGGGAGCGCCGCGCGCAGGGCTTCCGGGTTACGCCAGGGCTCGCCGGTCGATTCCGCGATGACATGGCGCCGCCCCTCCCGGTCGAGCCGCAGCGTGAGTCGCTCGAGCCGGGGCGGCAAGAGGTCGAGACGCGGCCGCAGCTCCCGCCACAACGCCATCAGGCGAAAATCGGCGATCTGACAGTCAATCAGTGGAAACACAGACGCGGGCCGGTCGTAGGGATGCAGTCCCACCGTCCGGCTCCCCGAGCGTCCCACGGATTTCACCGCCAAACTGATCTTCGCCCGGTAGCGCCACTCCTCCACCGCCTCGACGATCTCCGGGTCGGCGATGTCGAGCTTGGCAATCCGCCGCAGCGCATCTCCCACGATCGCTCGCTTGGCCGCGAGCTGCGCCTCGTAGGTGACGTGCTGCAGCTGGCACCCGCCGCAGTGGTCGTGCGCGTAGTGCGGGCACGGCGCCGTGACGCGCACGGCGCCGGGGGCGACAACCTCGGCCAGCTCGCCGCGGGCAAAGCTCTTGTGCAGCTTCACGCCCTCGCGCAGGCGGACGCGCTCCCCCGGGGCAGTGCGGGCGACGAACACCGCGCGTCCGTCCGCGAGCCGGCCCACGCCCTCTCCACCCGCCGCGATCGCCGTGATCGCCACGACGTCGCTCATGGCCCTCCCCCCAGCGCTTCCCGCCGCGCGGCGAGGACCCAGGCGGACGCTTGATCGGGCGGTCGGACGGACGGTGTCGCCGAGGGTGGGGGTGCGGCCGCGCGCCCATTCTCCGCTAAGAGCGCCGCCACGATCGCGAGCGGTCGGGTCAGCTGGGCCGGCAGCTCTCCCACCAGGAGGCGCGCGCCGGCGCGCTCGAGGTAGGTGATGTCAATGTCGCCGCGCTGGAATTCGGGGTCGTGCATGACCCGGAGGTGAAACGCCTGCGACGAGGGGATCCCGACGATCGCCAGCTCGCGCAGTGCGCGTCGCATACGCTCGAGCGCGACGCCGCGCGTCTCTCCCCACACGATCAGCTTCGCAATCAGCGGGTCGTAGTACAGCGTGACTTCGTTGCCCGCTTCGATCCCACCATCCCAGCGGACGCCGGGGCCGCCGGGAATCCGCAGGTAGCGGACGATCCCGGTCGCTGGGAGGAAGTCGTTGAACGGGTCCTCCGCCGTGATGCGACACTCGATGGCATGACCCCGCGGCTGCAGGGTGCCCGCGTGCACGCGCAGCGGCTGGCCCATCGCCACGCGCAGCTGCTCGCGCACGATGTCCACCCCGTAGACCAGCTCCGTCACCGGGTGCTCGACCTGGAGCCGGGTGTTCATCTCCAGGAAGTAGAATTCCCCGCTCGCCGCGAGCAGGAATTCGATCGTGCCGGCGCCCAGATATCCTACTGCCCCCGCGGCGGCCGTGGCCGCATCGCTCATCCGGCGGCGCAGCGCCGGCGTGACCGCCACGGACGGCGCCTCCTCGATCAGCTTCTGATGACGTCGCTGGATGCTGCACTCGCGCTCTCCCAGCGCCACCACGCGTCCGAAGGAGTCCGCCAGGATCTGGATCTCGACATGTCGCGGACGCTCGAGGTACTTTTCCAGGTAGATCTCGCCGGCCCCGAACGCCTTGAGCGCCTCGCTCGCCGCCGCCTCAAATCCCGACTCGAGCTCGGCCTCTTCCCGGATCAACCGCATGCCCTTGCCGCCGCCGCCCGCGGCCGCCTTGAGGAGCACGGGATACCCGAGCCGGGCCGCCTCGGGCCGGGCCTGCACGTGGTCCGCCATCGGCCGTGTGGTCCCCGGGACGATCGGCACCCCAGCCTGCTGCATGCGGCGCCGCGCCTCGGTCTTGTCGCCCATGGCGCGGATCGCGGCCGCCGTCGGCCCGACGAACTCCAGCGACGCCGCCGCCACCGCCTCCGCGAACGGCGCGCGCTCTGACAGGAACCCGTACCCCGGGTGCACCGCCTGGCACGCCGTGTCCCGCGCCGCGGCGATGAGCTTCCCGATGTTGAGATAGGACTCCGCCGCGGCCGGTGGGCCGAGCAGCACCGCGAGGTCGGCGGCGCGCACGTGAGGCGACAGGCGGTCGGCCTCGGAGTAGACGGCCACCGCCTCGAGGCCCTCCTCGTGGCAGGCGCGGATGATCCGCAGTGCGATCTCGCCGCGGTTGGCGACGAGGACTCGTTTGATGGTCGTCATGAGGCCGTGCTCAGCGACGACAAGTCCCCACCTCGCTCGACACTTTGAACGTCGCCATCGCTTCGCACAGCGCTGGCATAATGCGCGCCGCCCGGGTGTAGGCCGCGAGCGCGGGCTCAGCCCAGGGGTCGTTGGCGTCGAGGGCCACGCGCAGCGCCCCGAACACGAAGTCGCGCGGCGGGACCGGCGCAGTCTTGCCCCCGCGTCCCGCCACCCACACGAGCGGTCGGGACTCCCACCTGATGCGGGGACGCGTCTCGGGTGGCCGCTCGAACGCCATGCTCACGCACACCGGCCGCCGCCGCACCAGCTCGCCGAGCCAGGCGTCGCCGCTCGTGTGAGCCCCGAGCTTGAGGTCGGCCGCGAGTCGGGCCCGGAGGACCGCATCGGATCGCCACGCCGTGAATGGGACGACCAGGAGATCGGGCCGCAGGCCGCGGGCGAACCGCATGTACCACGCCGCGTAGAAATCGGCGTCGCCCGCCGTCAGCAGGACGCCCCCGGTGGGACAGGCGCGCAACAGGTTCTCGCCCAGCTCATCGAGCACCGGCGGGACGCGCAGGTCCATGGGCAGGGGTCCCCACGTCTCCACCCCGGCGCCCACCCCGCCGGTCTCCCACCCCTGCCAGGAGCGCGTGGCCCAGGCGCCGACCCGCAACACGCGAGCGCTGTCGCCCACGGCGCTCGAGCCCAGTGGCCCGGCGAGCGCGGCCGCGCGGGCCAGGGCGTCTTCCGCGGTGTCGAGCACGGCGCGGGTCCAGAGGCTGTCCTCGCTCGACCGGTGGGTCGCGCCGTGCGCCTCCACGCCCAGCCCCAGGTACGTGCGTCCCATCAGCAGCCACATCTGCGCGTCGGTCGAGTCCCGCACCGCCCGGTCGCGCAGCGCGGCGAGCGAGTCTGTCGTTGGAGGCGCCTGCAGCAGCGTCACGAGCGCCAGCGCGCTACAGAGGGATGTTGCCATGCTTCTTCGGCGGATTCCGGTCGCGCTTGGTGGCGAGCGTGGCGAGCGCGTCGATCAAGCGGGGCCGGGTATCGCGCGGATCGATGATGTCGTCGACGTAGCCGCGCGCCGCGGCGAGATACGGATGGGCGAACTTCTCGCGGTACTCCGCCTCGCGCGCCTCGTTCGCCTCGTCCTTGTAGAGGATTTCCACCGCGCCCTTCGGACCCATCACGGCGATCTCCGCCGTCGGCCACGCGACGTTGTAATCGCCGCGGACGTGCTTCGAGTTCATGACGTCGTAGGCGCCGCCGTACGCCTTGCGGGTGATCACCGTCAGCTTGGGGACGGTGGCCTCGCAGTAGGCGAACAACAGCTTGGCGCCGTGCTTGATGATGCCGCCGTGCTCCTGGGCCACGCCGGGCAGGAAGCCGGGCACGTCCTCGAACGTCACGAGTGGGATATTGAACGCGTCGCAGAACCGGATGAACCGCGCGCCTTTGAGCGAGGCGTTGATGTCGAGCACGCCGGCCAGCGCCGCGGGCTGGTTCGCGACGACGCCCACGGGCCGTCCCCCCAGACGCGCGAAGCCGATCAGGAGATTTCCTGCGAAGTCCCGGTGCACCTCGAGGAACTCCCCGTCGTCCACCACGCGCCGGATCACGTCGTGCATGTCGTACGCCTTGGTCGGCTCGTCGGGGACCACGTCGAGCAGCTCTTCGTCGCGCCGGTCCACCGGGTCGGCGCTCGGGCGAACGTGCGGATCGCGGCGAGGCTGTCGCGCTCCGAGTCGTGCACGAAGTGCGCCACCCCGGACGTCCCGCCGTGGGCGTCCGCGCCGCCGAGGCCCTCGAAGTCCACCTCTTCGTGGGTCACGGTCTTCACCACGCTCGGCCCCGTGACGAACATGTAGGAGATGCCGCGCACCATGAACACGAAGTCGGTGATGGCCGGGCTGTACACCGCGCCGCCGGCGCAGGGACCGAGGATCGCACTGATCTGGGGGACCACACCCGAGGCGAGCGTGTTGCGCAGGAAGATGTCGGCGTACCCGCCGAGCGAGACGACGCCCTCCTGGATGCGCGCGCCGCCCGAATCGTTGAGGCCGATCACCGGCGCGCCGTTGTTGAGCGCCAGGTCCATCACCTTGCAGATCTTCTCGGCGTGCGCCTCGGAGAGTGAGCCGCCGAACACGGTGAAGTCCTGGGAGAACACGTACACCAGCCGCCCGTCGATCCGCCCGTAGCCCGTCACCACGCCGTCGCCCAGGTACTTCTCGTCCGCCAACCCGAAGTCGGTGGAGCGATGCGTGACGAACCGGTCCAGCTCCACGAACGTGCCGGCGTCGAGCAGCGCGTCGAGCCGCTCCCGGGCCGTCATCTTGCCCTTGTCGTGCTGGGTGGCGATACGCTCGGCGCCGCCGCCTAGCGCGGCTTCAGCGCGCTTCTGCTGTAGGAGCTCCAGTTTCTCGCGCATAGTCATGAAGGCAAAATCTAGACGGCTAGACGTCGAGACGGCTAGCGGATTTCAGCATTGAGGGGCCAGGAAAGCGCCTTCCTGACCCCTCACTGCTACACCCCGCTAGCCGTCTAGCCCTCTAGCCGTCTGCCTGGCCGTCTTGCTTTGCTACTTCCTGTATGTCGTCCTTAGGCCAGCCCGTGGCCGCCAGCACGATCCGATGGTGTATCGGGTCCACCTCCAGCACCTTGAGCTCGACCGCCTGTCCCTCTTTGACGGCGTCGCCGGGATTCTGAATATCGGGAATGCCGAGCTGCGACATCGGCACGAACCCTTCGATGTCGTTCCCCAGGTCCACCACCACGCCCTTGTCCATGAGGCGCAGCACGCGGCCCCGGAGCTCGGTGCCGACGGGGTACGTCTCGCCGATCCGAAGCCACGGGTCTTCCTGCGCCTGCTTCAGGCCGAGCGAAATCCGCTTGTTCTCGGCGTCGACGTTCAGGATCAGGACCTCCACCTCGTCGCCCTTCTTCACGACTTCGGAGGGATGCTGCACCCGCTTGGTCCACGACATGTCGGAGATATGGATCAGCCCGTCGATGCCCGGCTCGATCTCCACGAACGCGCCGAACGAGGTGAGGTTGCGCACCTTGCCCTTGATCCGCATGCCGACGGGATACTTCTGCGGCAGCGCCATCCAGGGGTCTTCCTCGGTTTGCTTCATGCCGAGCGA
>QHUD01000269.1 GCA_003221085.1 Gemmatimonadota bacterium | reverse complement strand
TGTTCCGGTTCGCCGTCGAGGTCGGCCTGCTCGAGGACGCCGCCGCCGGGTCCGGGGACGCCTAGCCGTCGCCTCCAACCCGGTGTCGGGGATTCCCCTCCCCCCTCCCCAAAAAATCCGAATTTCCCCCATACGCACCGGCAGCTGTCTACCACACATTGGCATTCGCGAAATCATGCCCAATTCTCAGAGCCCTGATTACGTGATGCAGCGAATCCTGGTGTTGGTGATCGCTCGATGATTCGCGCTCTCATTGCCGGTCGCACCCGTGTTCATCGTGAGGCCCTCGCCGTGGCGCTGTCGCAAGCTCGCGGTGTGCGTGTGCTGGGAACAGCATCGCACCGTGAAGAGATTTTGACGCGGCTGGCTGAGGCCCCACCGGACATCGTGCTTGTCGACTTCGTGATGCCCGAGGCTGCAAGTATAGTGGCCGAGATCAGGCGACGGACGCCGAGCGTCAAGGTGGTGGCAATCACGTTAGGCGAGACTGAGACAGAGGTCATCCAGTTGGCCGAGGCGGGGGTCGCCGGCTATGTGTTGCCCGACGGATCGCTCGACGACCTGGTCATCGCTGTGGAAAGCGCGGTGCGGGGAGAGCTGTACTGCCCTCCTCGCGTGGCGTTCACCTTACTCCGCCGTGTGGGAGCGATCGCTCTCGGGAAAGCCAGAAACAAAAAAGCGGAGGAAGATGAACACAGCCCCATCCACGCACTGACCGACCGAGAACGCCAGATCCTTCAACTCGTCGATCTGAACCTGTCCAATAAACAGATCGCCCGCCATTTGGGCATCGAAGTGGCGACGGCCAAGAACCATGTGCACAACATCCTTCAGAAGCTGCACGTGCACAGGCGCATCGACGCGTCCAGCTGGTACCGGCAGGGAGGTTTTCACCTCAAGCTGGAGACCTAGATCAGCATGGCGACGCCACCCGGTGGCGCGGAGGTCTAGCGCACCATGACAACGCCTCGCATGCAGGACAAGCGATTTCGGCAGATGCTCGACGCCGCCCCCGATGCCATGGTCATCGTCGACCAAGGGGGCAGTATGGTGGCGGTGAATCGGGAGGCCGAGCGGCTCTTCGGGTGGACCGACGCAGAGCTCCGGGGCGAGCCGTTGAGTCGGCTCATCCCCCAGCGCTTCCAGCAGGTGTACGAGGCCCTCGGAGTGAGCGATGGCGAATCGCCGGGAATCCCGCCGAAGCGTGCTCCGGTCAGGATCTTCGCCCGACGACATGACGGCAGCGAGTTCCCAGTGGAAATCCACCGCAGCCCGCTCGGTCCCAGCGAGGACGCGCTATTCTTGGTGACGATGCGCGACCTCACCGAGTGGCGGGACGTTCAGGAGAGCCTGTTCCGGCAGAAGGAGCAGGCCATCGTCGCCCTGGCATCGATCGCGGACGCCGTCATTACGACCGACGTGGCGGGAAGGATCACGTATCTGAACCCCACAGCGGAGCGGCTCACCGGGTGGCGCACCACCGAAGCGCTCGGGCAGCCCGCGGACACCGTTCTCACGCTCGTCAGCGATGCCACACACCAGCCTATGGAGAGCATCCCAGCCCGTTGTCTCCGCGAAGGGCGCCCGGTGGATCTGGGCGACGGCGTGCTGCTGGTGCGCCGCGATGGGACGGACGTGCCGATCGGGGACTCCGCGGCTCCGCTCCGGGACCGCCACGGGACCACGATCGGCGTGGTGCTCGTCTTTCACGACGTGACGGAACGGCGGCGCGCCGCTCGCAAACTCTCGCACCTGGACCTGGACCGATTCAAGCTCGTGAACGACACGTGCGGTCACGAAGCCGGGGATGACCTGCTCCGCAAGATCAGCCGACTGCTGAGCAGTCGCTTGCGCAGCCGGGACACGCTCGCACGCCTCGGCGGCGATGAATTCGGTGTCCTCCTGGAATACTGTTCCTTAACCAAGGCGGCAGAGATCGCCGGGAAGCTCGAGCGGGCGATCGCAGAGTTCCGCTACGTATGGGGGGAGCGGAGCTTCTCGCTAGGCGTCAGCATCGGCGTCGTCGCGATCACCGCCGCGAGCGGACGCACGGCTGACGTCCTGCGCGCCGCCGACGAGGCCTGCTACGCCGCCAAGGACGCCGGGGGCAACCGCGTCCATGTTGCGCAACCGGAGGCGGCCCCCGGGGTCCACCAGCAGGTCGAGACCCGACGGATCATGCGCCTCACCCGAGCCGTAGACGAGGGCCAGTTTCAGCTGTACGCGCAAGCGATCGTACCCTTGGCGCCGGAGCACCCGGCACGTCCGCGGTGCGAGATTTTGCTGCGCCTGCCGGACGAGCATGGGGGTGTGGAGACCGCCGACGCCTTCCTCCCGCAAGCGGAGCGCCATCGCCTCATGCCGGCCATCGACCGCTGGGTCGTGCGCCAGACGGTCGCCGTCCTCGGTCAGTGGCATCGCGACCACCCCGAGTTCGAGCTACCCCTCTGCTCGATCAACCTGAGCGTTTCCTCACTGGACGATGCGGACCTGATCCCCGCCGTGCGAGAATACTTGACGCAGCACCGGCTCCCGCCGGAGGCTCTGTGCTTCGAGATCGCCGAAGCCGCCGCGCTCGGGAACTTTGCGCAACTGGTGCGCCTCATTTCCGAGATCCGGGCGACGGGGTGCGGTGTGGGGCTGGACAACTTCGGCAACAGCCTGGCTTCGTTCGCCCACCTCAAGGCCCTGTCGGTCGACTACGTCAAGATCGGCGGGCACTACGTCCGGGGCGTGGCCGACGACCCCGTGTACGGCACGCTCGTGAAGGCCGTCAACGAGATCGGTCGAATCATGGGCATCAC
>QHUD01000057.1 GCA_003221085.1 Gemmatimonadota bacterium | reverse complement strand
ATCGCTCGCCGAGCAGATCATGACCCCCCGTCAGGTGAAAGAGTTCGCCGAGCACAAGGAGGCGGATTTCGCGATCGGCGTGCCGGGGGTGGGCCGGTTCCGGACCAACGTGTACCAGCAGCGCGGGACCGTGGCGTTCGCGTTCCGGGCGATCCCGTACGAAGTCAAGACGATCCGGGATCTGAACCTGCCAGGGGTGCTCGAGGAGATCGGGCTGCGGCCGCGGGGCTTGGTGCTGGTCACGGGCGTGACCGGGTCGGGGAAGTCGACGGCGCTCGCGGCGATGATCAACCACATCAACACCAACCGGCGGGTCAACATCATCACGATCGAGGATCCGATCGAGTTCCTGCATCGCGACAACCTCGCCAACATCTCGCAGCGTGAGGTGGGGAACGACACGCTGTCGTTCAACGCGGCCCTGCGCCACGTGCTACGCCAGGCGCCCGACGTGATCCTGATCGGCGAGATTCGCGACATGGAGACGCTCGACACGGCGCTCAAGGCGGCGGACACCGGGCACCTGGTGTTCTCCACGCTCCACACGACGGACGCGACCCAGACGATCAACCGCGTGATCTCGTTCTTCCCGCCGCATCAGCACGACGAAGTGCGCCACCTCTTGTCGACTGCGCTCCAGGCCATCGTCTCGTTGCGCCTGGTGCCGCGCAAGGACGGCAAGGGACGGGTGCCGGCCTCCGAGGTGCTGATCAACACCGCGGCGGTGCAGGAGAACATGCGCGATCTCACGAAATCGCTCAGCATCCCCGACCTGATCGCGCAGGGGTCGGTCCAGTACGGGATGCAGAGCTTCGACCAGTCGCTGTTCATGTGGTACCAGCAGGGGACCGTCAGCTACGAGAGCGCGATCTTCTACGCCACGAATCCGAGCGAGTTTGCGCTGAAGGTCTCGGGCGTGGACTCGGGCCAGAGCCAGGCGTTCGGCGGCAGCACCACGGCCGCGGCCGGGCTGCGCGGCGACATCACACCCTGATGTTCAAGAAGGTGCTGATCGCGAACCGCGGGGAGATCGCCCTGCGGGTGATCCGTGCGTGCAAGGAGCTGGACATCCACACGGTCGCCGTCTACTCCGAGGCGGACCGCGACAGCCTGCACACGCGGTTCGCGGACGACGACGTCTGCATCGGCCGCGCGCCCTCCCGCGACAGCTATCTCAACATCCCGCGCATCATCGCCGCCGCGGAGATCACCGGCGCCGATGCGATTCATCCGGGATACGGGTTTCTCGCGGAGAACGCCGAATTCGCCGACATCGTGCGCACGTCGAACATCACCTTCGTGGGGCCGAGCGGGGACCAGATCCGGCAGATGGGCGACAAGGCCGCGGCCCGCAAGCTCGCCCAGAAGCTCAAGGTCCCGACGGTGCCGGGCTCCCCGGGACCGGTGGAGGACGCGGAGGCGGGGCTGAAGGTCGCCGAGAAGATCGGCTTCCCGGTGATCATCAAGGCGGCGGCGGGTGGGGGCGGGAAGGGGATGCGGGTGGCGCAGGACGAGGAGCAGTTCCCCCAGGCGTTCTCGCTCGCGAAGCAGGAAGCGCTGGCCGCATTCGGCTCGGACGAGGTATACCTCGAGAAGTACCTCGCCCGGCCACGCCACATCGAGATCCAGATCATGGGCGACACGCACGGGCGCATCATGCACCTGTGCGAGCGCGACTGCTCGGTCCAGCGGCGCCATCAAAAGCTCATCGAGGAGGCGCCCAGTCCCGCCGTGGATCAAACGCTGCGGCAAGACATCGGCGACGCAGCCGTGCGCCTCGCCGAGGCGATCGCCTACGTGGGCGCGGGGACGATCGAATTCCTGCTCGACGAGGACGGCTCGTTCTACTTCATGGAGATGAACACCCGCATTCAGGTGGAGCATCCGGTCACCGAGATGTGCACCAACTTCGACCTGGTGAAGGAGCAGATCCGCGTCGCGGCGGGGGAGCCGTTGTCGTTCGTGATGAACGGCAACCGGCTCCGCGGCCATGCCATCGAGTGTCGTGTGAACGCGGAGGACCCGTCCCGCAACTTTCAGCCCAGCCCCGGGACGATCACCGTGTACCACCCGCCCGGGGGCCCC
This sequence comes from Gemmatimonadota bacterium, assembly GCA_003221085.1. Taxonomy (GTDB): domain Bacteria; phylum Gemmatimonadota; class Gemmatimonadetes; order Gemmatimonadales; family GWC2-71-9; genus AG41. The sequence goes on along the minus strand of QHUD01000057.1, from coordinate 13,216 downwards.
GGCGTGCGGGTCGACACCCACATCTACGCCGGCTACTCGGTGCCGCCCTACTACGACTCCCTGCTCGCGAAGCTGATCGTGCACGGCAACAGCCGCGAGGAGGCGCTCGCTCGCATGCGGCAGGCGCTCGACTCGTTTATCATTGAAGGCGTGACCACGACCATCCCCTTCCTCAGTCGGGTCATGCGCCATCCCGACTTCATCGCGGGCCGCGTCGACACGAAGTTTCTCGAGCGCGAGCCGCAGCTGCTCCAGTCCGCCACGCCTCCCACCGTGCCGGCCCCCTCCGCTCGCCCCGTCCCGGCATGAAGATCGACGTGCACTTCACGCCGCTCGGCCTCGTCGCCGGGGATCTCGCGGGCCGTGGCGTCGTGGTCATCGACGCCCTGCGCGCCACGACCACGATCGTCACGGCGCTGGCGAACGGCGCCAAGGCGGTGATTCCCGCGGCGACTTCGGAGGAAGCCGTGCGCCTCGCTTCGAACCTCGAGAAGGACGGCGTGGTGCTCGCCGGCGAGCGCCGCAGCGTGAAGATCGAGGGGTTCGCCCTCGGCAATTCCCCGCGCGAGATGACGGCGACGGCGGTGGCGGGAAAAACCATCGTACTGGCCACCACCAATGGCACGCCCGCCCTGGTCGCCGCACAGGGGGGTGAGCCGGTCCTGGTCGGCGCTCCGGTGAACTTCAAGGCGCTGGTGGAGCGTGCCCGGGCCGTCCTGCTCGAGCCGCGCGATCTGGTGATCCTCTGCGCGGGCCGCGAGAAGGATTTCGCGATCGAGGACGCCTACACGGCGGGCCGGTTGATCAAGGCCGCGAAGAAAGGCCTCCGCAAGGTGGCCTTGAACGACGCGGCCCGCGCCGCCCTCGCCCTCACGGACGACCTCTCGAGCTGGGAGGAAGCGCTGGAGGGGTCCGAGGCGGCACACCAGCTCGCCGACGCCGACCTGGGGGAGGACGTCGCCTTCGCCGCTCGAGTCGACCGGTTCGGCGTCGTGCCCGTGTACGCGGACCGCCGCATCACATGAACCGCAAGGCGCGCCAGGAGCTCATCGGCATCGGCGCCCTCGCGGTCGGGCTGTTCCTCGGACTCACGCTGCTGCGGCTGCCGATCACCGGCAGCTGGGGCGACCAGATCGGCTCGCGCCTGTGGCACCTCCTGGGTGTGGGCTCCGTGCTCCTCCCCCTGCTCGGCCTTGGCTGGGCCCTGGCGGCGTTCGAGCGGCTCGGGAGTCTGTCCGCCGGGCGGGCGGCGGCGCTGGGCGCGGGGCTGATCCTGCTTCTCCCCTATGGGATTGGCACCGTGACGGGTGGGGGCTTCCCGCCGGCGTACGCCGCCTGGAGCCCGACGCAGAAACTCGTGGGCCTGGTGCCGGCCGTGCTCGCCCACGGGGTGCATCAGGCCGTCGGGACCGCCGGCGGGGCGCTGGTGGGTCTGTTCGCGCTTTCGGCGCTGGGGATTCTGACGGTGGGGTGGCATCCGCTGGTCGCGCTAAGAACACGGGAGACGGGACTCGAGAAGCGGGATGCGGGAAGCGAGATGCGGGATGCGGGAAAAGCTGCCAAGCCCAAGCGCCAGGCACCGAAAGAGGCGACGCCCGAGACCGAGCCACGCATGCCGCATCCCGCAGCCCGCATCCCGACCAAGTCAAAGCCCACGCCTCCCGCCTCCCGCCTCCCGCATCCCGTCCCACCCGGGGTGCTCATCCCGCCGATTGATCTGCTGCATCCAGCTCCTCCCGAAGACGGTGACGCGGGGCTCGCCCAGATCGACCAGATGGGCCAGAAGTTGATCGAAACGCTCCAGACGTTTCGGGTCGAAGGCTCCATCGCCGGACGCACCGTCGGGCCGGTGGTGACGCAGTACGAAGTCGCTCCCGGCCCCGGCGTGAAAGTGGGCCGCATCGCGGCGCTCGCCGACGATCTGGCGCTCGCGATGCGCGCCCCCTCGCTCCGCATCGTGGCGCCGATCCCGGGGAAGGCCGCCGTGGGCATCGAGGTCCCGAACCCCATGCCGCGCATGGTGCACGTACGCGAGCTGATCGAGGGCGCCGAATATCATCGCCCGACGCGCGCATTGCCGATTGCCCTCGGCAAGAACCTCGAGGGCGATCCCGTGGTCGCGGATCTGGCGAAGATGCCGCACCTCCTGATCGCCGGCGTCACAGGATCGGGCAAGTCCGTCTGCATCAACACCATCATCACGAGCCTGATCTACACGCACCCGCCCGAGAAGCTCAAGCTCCTGATGATCGACCCCAAGATGGTCGAGCTGTCGATGTACGAGAAGTTGCCGCACCTCGGTCTTCCGGTGGTCACCAATCACCACCGTGCGGCCAGCGTGCTCAAGTGGGCGGGGTGGGAGATGGACCGGCGCTATCGGCTGCTGCACGCCAACCACGCCCGCAACATCGTCGACTTCAACGCGAAGGTCGAGGCGAAGAAGCCCCTCAAGGGTCCGCGCGAAACGCTGGCCGCACAGGCCGGCATCCAGAAGGAGCTGCCGCTCGACGGCGAATACACGGGCGGGATCTTCCCCTACATCGTACTGATCGTCGATGAGCTGGCGGACCTGATGCTCACGGTGCAGGGCGAGATCGAAACCCCGCTTGCCACCCTCGCGCAGAAAGCTCGTGCCATCGGTATTCACCTGGTTCTCGCGACCCAGCGTCCTTCGGTCAACGTGATCACCGGACTCATCAAGGCGAATTTCCCGTGCCGCATCGCGTTCCGGGTCTCGGCCAAGGTCGACAGTCGTACCATCCTCGACCAGAACGGCGCCGAGACGATGCTCGGAAACGGGGACATGCTGTTTCTGCCGCCCGGCAAGAGCGAGCTGCTCCGCGTGCAGGGGGCCTTCATCTCGACCGACGAAACCGAGCGGCTGATGGACTGGTACAAAGCGCACGCCGCCCAGGCGGCGGCGACCGCGGGTATGAGCATCGATGCGCAGGTGACGGCGCTGGAAGAAGCGGACCGCGGAGGTGTGCATCCAGAACCAGCTTGGCTCGACCTCGCTGCTGCAGCGACGCATGAGCATCGGGTACGGAAGAGCGGCGAGGATCATCGATCAGCTCGAGCTGGCCGGGATCCTCGGGCCCGCGAATGGGTCGAAGCCGCGCGATGTGCTGGTGGGATTGGAAGAGCTGGACGAGATTTGTGGGGGCACCTAGTGCGGAATGCGGAGTGCGGAATGCGGAATGTCAACGCGAGCGTCGCTGGGCGATCGACCTTTCATTGCAACTCCGCATTCCGCATTCCGCATTCCACACTCCGCATTACTCGGGCACCGCCGGCATAGTTTCGGTTACGCCGCTCGTCCGCCAGGTAGTTACTATTGTTCCGTGAAGAGCGGCCTGCGCACGGACCCATCACAGTGGACCGACGAGCGCCACCGGCGCGGCATCGCCGGCGAGGAACAGGCGATCCGGTACCTCCTGTCTCGCGGCTGCACGATCGTGGCGCATCGGTTTCGGGTCGGCCACACCGAGATCGACCTGATTGCGCGGCAGGGCGACCTGGTGACGTTTGTGGAGGTGAAGACCCGGCGGGGCAAAGCCTTCGGGAGCCCGCTGGAAGCGGTGACGGGGGCGAAGCGACGTGAATTGGTGAAGGCGGCACGGGTCTGGGTGGACCGCTTCGGGAAGCCGGCCGACATCTACCGGTTCGACTGCATCGCGATCGTGGACAGCAAGCTGGAGCACCTGGCCGACGCGTTCCGCCCCGGGTGGCGATAAGCGGGGCTTCGGTGTATATTCGGGCCTCATCCAACGAGGCTCCCAACCCATGTCGAGGACACTCATGGCGGCGGACAAGGAAGTCCCGCAGCTCTCGGACGAGCGCAAAAAGGCCCTCAACCTCGCCATTACCCAGATCGAGAAGACCTGCGGCAAGGGCGCCATCATGCGGATGGGCGCCGATTCGCCCCGGGTGCGGGTGGAGATCATTCCGACCGGCGCGATCAACCTCGACGCGGCGATCGGGATCGGCGGCATCCCCCGGGGTCGGGTGACGGAGATCTTCGGCCCCGAGTCGAGCGGCAAGACCACGCTGGCGCTGCACGTGGTCGCGAACGCGCAGCGCCTGGGAGGCGCGGCTGCCTACATCGATGCCGAGCACGCGCTCGACGTCGAGTACGCGAAGAAGCTCGGGGTGGACATCGACAACCTGCTCGTCTCTCAGCCGGACACGGGGGAGCAGGCGCTCGAGATCACGGAGATCCTGGTGCGGTCCGGCGCGGTGGACGTCGTCGTCATAGACTCCGTCGCGGCGCTGGTGCCGAAAGCGGAGATCGAAGGCGAAATGGGAGACTCGCTGCCGGGCCTGCAGGCGCGGTTGATGAGCCAGGCGTTGCGCAAGCTGGCGGGAGCGATCAACCGCTCGCGCACGGCGGTGGTCTTCATCAATCAGCTGCGCGAGAAGATCGGGATCATGTTCGGCAACCCCGAGACGACCAGCGGCGGGCGGGCGCTCAAGTTTTACGCCTCGGTCCGGCTCGACATGCGGCGCATCGGTCCGGTGAAGGAGCGGGAGGTGGTGATCGGCAACCACGTCCGCGTCAAAGTCGTCAAGAACAAGGTGGCCCCGCCGTTCCGTCAGGCCGAGTTCGACATCATGTTCGACGAGGGGATCAGCCACGAGTCGCTGCTGGTGGACATCGCGGCGGAGGCGGGGATCATCGAGAAGTCGGGGGCGTGGTACGCCTACGGCAAGGAGCGGATCGGTCAGGGGCGCGAGAACGCGAAGCTGTACCTCAAGGACCACCCGGACCTTGCCGGCGAAGTGGAAGCGAAGGTGAAAGAGCACCTGGGGGTGAAGCCCGTCGCGGTGGCGGCCGACGAGGAGGCTTCTGCCCCCGAGGAGTGAGTGCCGACCCTCACCGCCCTCGCCCCCGATCCACGCCAGCCGGGCTATCGGCTGGTGGAAGTGGATCGGGGGCGATTTGCGTCCCTCCCCAGCGCCGCGCTCGAGCCGCTGAGCCTCCAGGTCGGCGCTGAGCTCGGGCCCGCGGTCCTGGACCGGCTGCGCGAGCTCGCCGACGTGGAGGCCGCCCAGCGGGCGGCCCTGCGGGCGCTGGCGCGCCGGGCGCATGCGCGGCTGGATCTCCAGCGGCGTCTCGTCAAGAAGCAGCATCCGCCGGCAGGGTCCGGCGCGGCTGCTGCGGGATCTCCTGGCGCACGGCGTCGAGCGCCGGACGGCGGAGCAGGCGGTACGTCGGGCGCTCGAAGAGGAGGGGATCGACCCCGGGCTCGAGGCACGGGCGGTGGCAGCGAAGCGGGCTCGGCACCTGGCCGGCCTTCCCGTCGCGGTGCGCAAACGTCGCCTGCTCGCGTTCCTGGTGCGCCGGGGGTACGCCGGGGCAGAAGTGAGGGAGCTGGTGGAGGAGCTGTGCGGGTGAGCGCCTAGCGCCGGGTGGATATCGAGGGACCCCGCGGCATGGCCGCGGGGTCGGTCTACCCGGTGTACCCAGCACTAGACCCCGGGCTGCAAGCCCGGGGTTTAACGCACGTAAAGGCTACGTCGCGCGAGATCCACACCGACGCCGTCGTTTCAGCAGGGGACTTCGCATCCACTTGCCCGTGTCCGGTTGACCCCCGTCACCGAATCGTGAGCGTTAGCCTTCATACGTTGCCCGTGTCATGAGGTTCACGCGGAAGACCCGCTGTGTCGCCGCCGCGACGATCGTCCTCGGCGTCGCGCTTGCGTCGAGCTGCGAACACCGGGTGTCCCCCACCGCGCCAGCGGCCGGCGACACCACGATCGCCCGGCTGGTCGTTTCTCCCAAGACGGTCACGCTCCAGCAAAACCAGGTGCAGGACTTCGTAGCCGTCGGCTTTACGGCACGCGGCGACACCGCGCGGGTCGCCGTGTCATGGAACACCACGGCTGGAACGGTGGACACGAGCACGAGCGGCGGTCGCCACTACGGCCACTACCGGAATCCGCAGTGCGGCAGCTTCCAGCTCGTGGCTACGAGCCATCCCGGCAGCCTCTCCGACACCGCGAGCATCACGGTGTCGTGCGCGGCGCCGCCCCCCGTGGCGACCGTGACGGTGAGCCCGCCGTCGGCCAGCGTGCAGGTCGGCTACACGGCGCAGCTCACGGCCACCCCCAAGGATTCAATCGGCACTCCGCTCACCGGTCGCGTGGTGACCTGGTCCTCGAGCGACTCGACCCTGGCGCGGGTGAACGCCACCGGGCTCGTGACCGGGCGGGCTTCGGGCTCGGCGACGATCACGGCGACGAGCGAAGGCAAGAGTGGCACTGCGACCGTCACGGTGACGACCGTCCCGGTGGCCTCCGTGACCGTGAGCCCGAGCTCGGCGAGCGTACCGGTGGGCCAGACGGTACAGCTCACGGCGACGCCGAAGGACGCGGGTGGCGTCCCGCTCACCGGTCGCGTGGTGACGTGGTCCTCGAGCGACTCGACCCTGGCGCGGGTGAGCGCCACCGGGCTCGTGACCGGCAGGGCTGCTGGCACGGCGACGATCACCGCGACCTCGGAAGGGAAGAGCGGCACGTCGGCGATCACCGTGACCGCGCCCAGCCCCGGCGGTCCACGCTTCAACCACGTGTTCATCGTGTTCGAAGAGAACACGAACTACGCGGACGTCATCGGCAGCTCGTCGATGCCGTATCTCAACGGTCTGGCGGCGCAGTACGGCCTCGCGACGCAGTATTACGCGAACACACACCCGTCGATCGGCAACTATTTCATGGCGGCCACGGGCCAGATCGTCACCAACAACGACAGCTATTCGTCGATCGTGTCGGTGGACAACGTCGTGCGCCAGCTGCTCGCCGCGGGCAAGACCTGGAAGTCCTACGCCGAGGACCTGCCGTCCGTCGGGTTCACCGGCGCCACGTCCGGCGGCTATGCGCGCAAGCACAATGTCTTCGCGCTGCTCTCGGATGTGGTGAACGACCCCGTGCAGGTAAATAACCTGGTGCCGTTTACGCGGTTCGCGACCGATCTCGCGAACGGCACGCTTCCCGATTACTCGAACATCGTACCAAACCTGTGCAACGACGCACACGACTGTCCCTTGAGCACTGCGGATACCTGGCTCAAGAACAACATCGATCCGCTCATCAAGAGCGCGCAGTTCCAACGGGACGGGCTGCTGATCATCCTGTTTGACGAATCGGGCAGCGACAACACCAACGGTGGCGGACGCGTCGCCTGGATCGCGGTGAGCGGGAAGTCGAAACCCGGGTACCAGTCCACCACGCTGTACCAGCACGCGAGCACGCTGCGGTTGTCGCTCAAAGTGCTGGGCGTGACCGCGTATCCCAACGCGGCCGCCACCGCGCCGGACATGGATGAGTTCTTCAACCCCTGAGACCCTTCGGGTAACTCCTAGCTAGCCTTTCAGTTGCTCGCCGGGGGACAGTATATTCCCCCCCATGACCTCCGCTGAAATCCGCCGCACGTTTCTGGAGTTCTTCAAGGCCCGGGGGCACCAGGCAGTCCCCAGCTCTCCCCTGGTCCCGGCGGATGACCCCACGCTCCTCTTCACTAACGCCGGGATGGTGCAGTTCAAGCGGGTCTTTCAGGGGCTCGAGCGGCGGCCGTATACCCGGGCGGTGACGTGCCAGAAGTGCGTGCGCGCGGGCGGGAAGCACAACGACCTCGAGCAGGTGGGTCATACCGCGCGTCACCACACCTTTTTCGAGATGCTCGGCAACTTCTCCTTCGGCGACTACTTCAAGAAGGAAGCCATCGCGTACGCCTGGGAGTGGGTCACCGCGAAGGACTGGCTCGGGATCGACCCCGATCGGCTGTACATCACCGTGCACCACACGGACGACGACGCGCGGCAGCTGTGGCGGAAGGTCGCCGGCGTCCCTGAGAAGCGCATCTACGGGCTGGGGGACGCGGACAACTTCTGGCAAATGGCGGACACCGGTCCCGCGGGCCCCAACACGGAGATCTACGTGGACCTGCGGGGGATCGGCGATTGGAAGAAGGGCAAGGCCGACCTCACGCAGGAAGAATTCGTGAAACTGCAGGAGAGCGGAGCACTGCTCGAGATCTGGAATCTCGTGTTCATGCAGTATGACCTGCAAAAAGATGGGTCCCGCGCTCCGCTGCCCGCTCCCTCGGTGGATACGGGAGCCGGTCTCGAGCGTGTCGCGGCCGTCATGCAGGGTGTACCGTCCAACTTCGACACCGACCTGTTTACGCCGATCATCGAGCGCGCCGTCGAAGTCGTCGGGAAGAAGTATGACCGGGGGCCGGGTGGGGCGTCCTATCGGGTGCTCGCGGACCACGCCCGCGCCGTGGCTTTCCTGCTAGCGGACGGGGTCTATCCCTCGAACGAGGGGCGCGGCTACGTACTGCGCCGCATCCTGCGTCGCGCGGTGCGCCACGCCTGGCTCTTGGGCCGTCGCGAGCCGACCCTGGTTGATCTGGTGCATACGGTGAGCAGTCTGATGGGAAGCGTGTACCCGGAGCTGCTACAGAAGCGCAGCCACCTGGAGAGCGTTACCCGCGCGGAAGAAGAGCGCTTCTTCGACACGATCGAAGGCGGCCTCGAGCGCCTGGAGGAGCTCAAGGGCGCCAAGGTGATCTCGGGTGCGGACGCCTTCAAGCTGTACGATACCTACGGGTTCCCGATCGACCTGACGCAGCTGATCGCCGGGGAGCGCGGCCAGGGAGTGGACATCGCCGGGTTTGAGCGCGCACTCGAGGAGCAGCGGGCGCGGTCTCGTGCTGTTACGCCACGGTCGGGTTCGGTGAAGGTTGAAGGACATGCGCCGCACGTCATCGTGAAAGGCGCAGGTGAGTGGCGAACGGTAAAACCCAGGGCCAAGCAGAAGTGGGTGGGCTACGACACCACGCAGGCCGAGACCGATGTCCTGAGGTTTCGACAGGCGAGCGAAGTGGTGGAGGTCGTCCTCCAGGAGAATCCGTTCTACGCGGAGTCGGGCGGGCAGGTCAGCGATACGGGGCAAGTGAAGGGGGAGGGATGGACGCTCGATGTGGAGGGCGTGGAGAAGGTGGAGGGCGTGAGCGCCGTCGTGGGTCATTTCGCGGACGAGTTCGAGCCCACCCCGGTGCTGGCGCAGGTCGACGAGCTGCGCCGCAAGAACATCGAGCGCAACCACACCGCGACCCACCTCGTGCACGCCGCGCTGCGCAAGACGCTCGGCCCTCACGTGCGTCAGCAGGGCTCGGTGGTCGCCCCGGAGCGGTTACGCTTCGACTTCGCCCACCACGGACCCGTCGACGATCCGACGCTGGCCCGCATCGAGGAGGAGGTGAACCGGCACATCTGGGAGAACCTACCGGTGACGACGCGCGAGATGAAGTACAAGGAGGCGATCGCGGCCGGGGCGATGGCGTTCTTCACCGAGAAGTACGGCGACATCGTGCGCGTGGTCGACGTGCCGGGCGTCTCGGTCGAGCTGTGCGGCGGGACGCACGTCCCGACCACCGGCCAGATCGCCCTGTTCCGGTTCACGCACGAGACCGGCGCCGCTGCCGGCGTGCGGCGCATCGAGGCGGTGACCGGGCCGGGGGCGTACGCCCTGATCCGCAAGCTCGAGGGTGAGCTCGAGGAGGCGGCGGGCGCGCTGCGCACCCAGCCGGAGCATCTGGTGCGCCGCATCGAGCAGCTGATCGACGAGAACAAGAAGCTCGAGGCGCGCATCCAAGGTCTGCTGAAGGCGGGAACCAAGCAACCTCCAACGGGCAACGTGGAACGCATTGGTGATGTTGAGCTCCACATCGCGGACTCCGATCTGGAGGACCGCGATCAGATCGGGCTCGTCATGGATGCGTTCCGCTCGAGCCACAAGCGCGCGATCTCCCTCCTCTTCACGAATGGCGAGCGCGCCGGCGTACATGTGGCCGTCACCGACGATCTGGTGCAGCAGGGGGTGAAGGCGGGGGAAATCGCCAACACGATCGCGGCGGTGTCGGGCGGAAAGGGTGGCGGCAGGCCGCACTTCGCGTCCGGGGGAGCGGGTGACCCCGCGAAGCTGGGGCTGGCCCGAGCCCAGGCCCGGGCGATCGTCGAGCGGTTCCTCCGCCGATGACCCGGCGCGAGCTGCTCGAGTGGCTCGAGGCGCGCCGTCCGGTCCCGCCGGATGCGCTGCGAGCCTGCCTCGCGGCCGCGGTGGCCGACGCCGAGCTGTCTTCCCCTGTCCCCCTGCCGGACCAGCTCGCCCTGCTCGGCCGGCGGGTGCTCGGGCGGGTGGCGGGCCAGCCGGACGGCGGGCGCGCGCTGGCGCTCGAGCTGCTCGCCGCCGACGCGTTCATCACGTACGCGTTCGAGGCACAGGCCGAGCGGGACGCCGCCGGGCTCGCGGCCCTGGCCGAGCGCATCGCGGGGAGTGAGTCATGAGCGGCCTGCTCGAGCGGCGTCCCGGCCTGCTGGTGCTCGTGGATCCAAGCCGGACGACGGCGGCGCAGGCGGCGGCGGTGGCGCGCGCGGCGTCTGAGGCCGGTGCGGCGGGAATCATGATCGGGTCGTCGTTCGACGGCACGCAGAATACGGAGCTCGTCGCGCGGGCCATCCGGCAGGCGGCGTCCGGGCTCCCGCTGGCATTATTCCCAGGATCCGCGCTGCAGCTCACCGCGGAGGTCGACCTGGTCCTGTTCCTGTCGCTCGTCTCGGGACGCAACGCGCAGTACCTGATCGAGGAGCACGTGCGGGCGGTTCCGTTCCTCACGCGGCATCGCGTTGCCACGCTCTCGACGGGCTACATCCTGGTGGACGGCGGTCGGGTGACGAGCGTCGAGTCGGTGAGCCAGACGCGTCCGTTGCCGGCGGACAAGCCGGAGCTCGCCGCCGCGCACGCGACGGCGGCGCGGCTGATCGGCATGCGGGCGATCTACCTGGACGCGGGGAGCGGCGCCCCGCGCCCCGTGGCGGCGGACGTCATCCGGGCCTGTCGCAGAGCGGTCCCGGATCTCACGCTGTTCGTCGGCGGCGGGATCAAGCGCGCGGAGCAGGTGCGCGCGGCACGCGCCGCGGGTGCGGATTTCGTGGTCGTCGGGACCGCGCTCGAGGAGCCGGGTGTCTCCGCCGGGGACCTGGAAGCGCTGGTACAGGCGGCCACCGGGTGACGCCCGCCGAGCAGGCCCGTGCGGGGCTCACGGCCCTGGCGGCGCTCGCGACGCGGGTCGGGGAGGAGCACGCCGAGACGATCGCGGCGATCGCGGACGCCTACGTCGCCGCGTTGCGCGACGGCGGGACGCTGTTCTTCGCCGGCAACGGCGGCAGCGCGGCCGATGCACAGCACCTCGCCACCGAATACGTCGTGCGTTACCAGTCCAACCGCCCGGCGCTGCGCGCCGTGGCGCTCACGACCGACAGCTCGCTCCTCACGGCGTGCGCCAACGATATGGGGTTCGATGAAGTGTTCGCGCGGCAGGTCGAGGCCCTGGCGCGGCCGGGCGACGTCCTGTCGCTCCACTCGACGAGCGGTGAAAGCCCCAATGTGATCCGCGCCGCGCAGTCCGCCAAAGCCCGTGGCGTCACCGTCGTGACCTTCCTGGGCAAGTCGGGCGGCCACCTCAAGGACCTGGCCGACGTCGTGCTGATTGTTCCCTCAGACGACACGGCACGGATCCAGGAGATCCATCTCGCCATCGAGCACGTGATCTGCGAGCTCGTGGAAGCTCAGCTGCGCGTGTGAATGCGGAATGCGGAGTGCGGAATGCGGAGTTTCAGGGTGAGGTCGTGAGGCGATTGACCTCTCACTGCAATTCCGCATTCCGCATTCCACACTCCGCACTTGGGGCGGGGCTGTGATCGATCTCTCCGGAAAACGGGCGTTCGTGACGGGGGGTGGCCGGGGCATCGGGCGCGCGACGGCCCTCCTCCTGGCGCAGGCGGGCGCCGGCGTCGCCGTCGGCTATCGCAGCCGGCGGGCCGAGGCGGAGGAAACGCTCGCGGCGGTGAAGCGGCTGCGCCGTGCGGCGATCGGCGTGCCGGGCGACCTGGGTGATCCGGCCGCGGCGGGGCGGGCCGTCGACGAAGCGGTCCAGGGCCTCGGCGGGCTCGACCTCCTGATCGTGAACCATGGCATCTGGCCGCCTGATGAGGTGCCCGTCGCCGCGATGGCCGACGCGCAATGGGACGCCACGCTGCGCGCCAACCTGGACAGCGTGCTGTACGTGTGCCGCGCCGCCATTCCGCTCCTTCCTGACGGCGGCAAGATCGTGCTCGTGTCGTCCACGGCGGGACAGCGCGGCGAGGCGTTCCACGCCGACTACGCGGCCACGAAAGGCGCGGTCATCTCGTTCACCAAGTCGCTGGCGGTCGAGCTGGCCCCCCGTGGGATCAACGTGAACTGTGTGGCGCCGGGGTGGGTGGAGACGGAGATGAGCCAGGATGCCTACGCGGAGGACGGCGGGGCCCGGAGACGAGAGATCGAGCGGACGATCCCGCTGGGTCGGGTGGCGAGCGCGGAGGACTGCGCCGGGCCGATCGTGTTTCTGTGCTCCGACCTGGCCCGGCACATCACGGGCGAGATCCTGAACGTGAACGGGGGGAGCGTCCTGTGCGGCTGAGTCGGGTGGCCCTATGATCCTCGGGATTGGACTCGACATCGTCGACACGGCGCGGCTCGAACGGCTGTTGTCCGATCACCAGCAGCGCTTCGAAGAGCTGGCCTTCACCCCCGCCGAGCGCGCGGCCTGTGCCAAGCGGGCGGACCGGGTCGACGCGCTCGCCGCGCGGTTTGCTGCCAAGGAGGCCTGTTTCAAGGCGCTCGGGACGGGATGGAGCCAAGGGGTCTCGTTCTTGCAGGTCGAGGTCCACAACCTCGAGGGCGGCGCGCCGGAGTTGCGGTTGAGCGGGAGGGCGGGTGAGCGGGCCCGCGAGCGGGGGGTGAAACACGTGCACGTCACCCTCACCCACGCGGGTGGCGTCGGCGCCGCCGCCGTGATCCTCGAGGGCTAGGTCGGGATGGCCTTTCCCGCCCGGCTGCCGATCCCCGACGCCGTGCTGCACATCGCCCAGCAGCTCGAAGGCGCGGGCTACGAAACGTGGTGCGTGGGCGGGGCGATCCGCGACAACCTGTTGGGGGTCGAGAATCATGATTTCGACCTCACGACCGCGGCGCCGCCGGCCGAAGTGCAGCGGCTGTTCAAGCGCACGGTGCCGGTGGGGATCGAGCACGGCACCGTGGCCGTGCTGGACCAGCAGAAGCGCCAGCACGAAGTCACCACCTTCCGCAAGGACATCAAGACCGACGGCCGGCA
>QHUD01000266.1 GCA_003221085.1 Gemmatimonadota bacterium | reverse complement strand
GCGTCGTAGTCGCCCTGGCGTTCGAGAGCGAGGGCCTCGTTCAGATAATCGAGGCGCTGCGGGTTGACCTCGTCGGCGCCCGAGCCGCCGAACAGGCGGCGCCAGAAACCCATGCGCCGAAAATAGCTTGCGGCCTCGCGACTGTGCAATGTAGCTTCACAGCCCATGCCAGCCCCGCCCCCGCCTCGCACTCCTCAGCCGCCCGCCCCCCAGGCCCCCCGGCCTCGGAACCCGCGCACCGCCGGCAAGGCGCCGCACGGCGTGCTCGAGGTCGATTGGCCGTTCTTCGGCGAGATGTGCCGGGCGCTGGCGCTGAAGATCTTCCGCGAGTACGACCCGGACCTCGTGATCGGGATCGCCCGGGCGGGTGTGATTCCCGGGGCGGTGGTGGCGAGCATCCTGCAGAACATGGCGATCGCGTTCACCAAGACGCGGCGCATCGACGAGGCGATCCGGCACTACCGCCGGGCGCTGGAGCTCGATCGCGAGCTCGCGGGCGCCCACTACGGGCTCGCCTTCCTGCTGCTCAAGCGCGGCGACCCGGACGGCGCGGCACAGCACCTGCGCGCGTTCCTCGCGCACCCCCCCAAGGGTCCCGACGCGCAGAAGTGGATCGAGCACGCGACGCAGGCGCTCCGCGACCTCGGCGCCTCCGGACCGACTAAAGCGGCCGCGGCGGAGGCGCCCTGACCCGGCGGCCCCCCCGGTTTCCGGGGCGAGGCCGGGTCGGCGGCGTCGTGATGCTCGTGGCGGCTCTGGCCTGCGGGAAGTTCGGCCCCGGTGACTTGAGCCGCACGATCGCGCTGGAGGTCGTCGCCCCGGACAGCCTCGAGGAGTACGACAGCGTCACCCCGCGTGCCCGACTGCTCGACGGGCACGGCGACTCGGTCGCCGCGACGATCGTCTGGTCGTTGCCCGACAGCGCCGACACCGTGGCGCTCAAGCTCATCGACGCGACCACCGGCAGAATCACGGTGAACCACACCGGCCTGACCGGCCGGCTGCTCGCCCGCGCCGGCACTTTCGTCGGCAACCCCGTCTCGATCCGCACACTGGCGGCCGCGGATACGCTGTTCGCGACGTCCCCGTCGACGGTGGATACGGTGGCGCTGTCGGCCGACTCGGTCTCCGATTCACTCCAAGTCGAGGTCGCGGACACGATCAAGTCTGCGAGCGGCGGCGACTCGCTGACGGTCCCCCTCGCCGGCCGGCCCGTTGTCTACGCGATCACGCTTCCTGCCGCCCCGGGCCCGGTCACGCTGGTCACGAACGACTCGACCCACCTCCTCGCCACGACGGACACGGTGGCGACAGGTGTGGCGGGAACTGCTTTCGTGAAGGTGCGGCTCCTCGGTCCATCCGCTCCGGACAGCGTCGTCGTGCAGGCGATCGCGCGGCGCGCCGTCGGAGACACGGTGCCGGGCTCGCCCGTCACCTTCGTCGTGAGGTTCCGACCATGAGCGCCCGTACGCTGACCGAGTTGTTTTTCGACGCGGTGGACCGCTACGCCGACCATCCGGCCGCCTTCCGCTACAAGGCCGATGGCGCGTGGCGCGGCATCACACATAAGGAAGCGGCCGCGCGGGTGCAGGCCCTGGCCATCGGCTTGCGGGAGCTCGGGCTGCGCGCGGGCGACAAGGTGGCGATCCTCGCGGAAACCCGCCTCGAGTGGGCCCTGACCGACTACGCCTGCCTGTGCGCCAGGACCCCCAACGTGCCCATCTACCCCACCCTTCCCGCTAACCAGGTGGAGTACATCCTGGACGACGCGGGGGTGGTGGCCGTGTTTTGCTCGACGGCCGTCCAGGTGGAGAAGATCCGCGCCGTGCGCGGCGGGCTGCCCTCGCTCCAGCATGTGATCGTGTTCGACGCGGCCTCCCCCCCCGGAGGGGGGAACGACCGGGTGCTCACCATCGCCGAGGTGGAGGCGCGCGGTCGGGCGGCGGCCGCCAAGTATCCCCGCTTCAAGGAGGAGGCGCTCGCTGTCCGACCCGAGGACCTCGCCACCTTGCCCTACACATCGGGAACAACCGGCCAGCCCAAAGGGGTGATGCTGACTCACCGCAACATCGCGTCGAATGTCGAAGCGACGCGGGCGGTGCTCCAGGTGGGTAAAGACGGCGACTCCTGCCTCGCGTGGCTGCCGTTGTCCCACATCTTCGAGCGCATGGCGGATTATACGCTGTTCTCCGCGGGGGTCACGATCAACTATGCCGAGTCGATCGACAGCGTCGCCCAGAACCTCACCGAGGTGCGACCCACGATCGTGATCGCGGTGCCGCGATTGTACGAGAAGGTGTACGCGCGCGTGCTCGAGAATGCGCTCAGCGGCAGCGCGCTCAAACGCCGCATCTTCCTGTGGGCGAAGCGCACCGGTGAGGCGTGGACGTCGCACCGGCTCGCAGGAATCCCCGTCCCGTTCCTGGTCAAGCTGCGTCACGCGATCGCGGATCGGCTGGTGTTCTCGAAGCTGCGGGCGCGCACCGGGGGACGGGTGAGGCTGTTCCTGTCCGGATCCGCTCCGCTGTCGGCCGAGATCGCGCGGTTCTTCTACAGTGCCGGCCTCCCGATCAGCGAAGGCTATGGCCTGACTGAGACTTCCCCTGTGCTCACGGTCAGCCCCCTGGAGCGTCCCAAGCCCGGGGCCGTTGGAAAAGCGATCCCCGGCGTCCAGATCACGATCGCCGCCGACGGCGAAATCCTCGCCAAGGGAGACAACATCATGCAGGGCTACTACAACAAGCCGGCGGAGACCCGCGAGGCCATCGATGCCGAGGGTTGGTTCCACACCGGCGACATCGGCGAGTTTGACGCCGACGGCTATCTCAAGATCACCGATCGCAAGAAGGATCTGCTGAAGACGGCGGGCGGCAAGTACGTCGCGCCGCAACCGATCGAGAACACGGTGCGGCTGAACAAATTCGTGGCCAGCGCCGTGGTGCTCGGCGACCAACGCAAGTTCCCGATCATCCTGGTCGTGGCCAACTATGATCAGCTCGAGCGGTGGGCCAAGGAGCGGAACCTGACCTATGCGTCGCGGGCGGAGCTGATCCGGCTGGCCGACGTCCAGGCCAAGATGGAGCGCGAGGTGATGGGGGGCCTGCGCGACCTCGCCAAGTTCGAGATGCCGAAGAAGATCGTCCTGATCGAACGGGACTTCACGATCGAGTCTGGCGAGCTCACCCCGTCCCTCAAGGTCAAGCGCCGTCAGGTCGAAAAAAACTACAAGGAACTGATCGATCGGGTGTACGCGCAGGCCGATCCCACCGCGGCGGCCTTGGAGGGCTGATCAGCGCCGCTCGCCGACGAACACGCCGTGCCCGAGGGCCAACCGCTTGAGCCCCGCCGGCGCGGCAACCTGCTCGCTCTCGATCACCAGCCGCCGTCCCGGAAGCAGCACCCGCCGCGCCTCGGCCAGCCACTCGGCTCCCAGGCAGTCCGACCCGACCACAACCGCCCGCGCCACCGTCTGTCGCAGGGGGATCATCGTGTCGCAGGCGAGTAGGCTGAGCACCGGAAGCTCCGCTATTTCGTCCGGTGCGTTCACGCCGACAAAGTGGATGCCGCCCATGAGCCCCGCGAGCCCGACGGCATGCTGCGCGGCGCAGCCG
>QHUD01000056.1 GCA_003221085.1 Gemmatimonadota bacterium | reverse complement strand
TGCCGAGGAACCCTTCGCCGTGCACGAAGATACCCTGGCTGCCGTCCTCTTCCGTCCCGACCGCCACGGCCTGTCCCTTACGCACTTTCCGCGGCTCCGTCGTCACCAACTCGGCCTTGCCGTGGCGTACGATTACGCAATCCATCCGGGGCAGACGTGGGCGGGACCACGTGCCGGCGGCTTTGACGTAGGTCGGCAGGTTGGTGGTCGAGAAGAAGCCGTCGGGCAGGACCCCGTCGGCTGGCGCGGGCTCGAAGCGTGCGTCGGGCGCTGCCGCGAGCGGGGCCGCTTCGAAGTCGGGTGGCCGGTACTGAAACCGGGGACGGGTCGTCACAGGAACGCTGATAATACGCGGGCCGAATCCCGTCACGCAACGGTCGTTACAAGAGTGAGACCGGGTCCCGATCGACGATCACTGCACCACGCGCCCGCGCACCCAACGCGCGCACGACGCGACCAAGCGCCCGTGGCTCCGCCGCCTTCACGAGCACGTGCCAGCGCCAGCGCCCTTTCAGGCGCTCGATCGGGCACGGGGCGGGTCCGAGCACGCTCAGCACACCGGAGAGCCGCTCGCTATTGGCCCGGACGAGCCAGGCCGCCACGCGCTCCGCCGCCCGCTGGGCCCGGCCGGCGTCCTCATGCGAGGCCACGAAGCGCGCCAACCCGACGTGCGGCGGGTAGGCGGGATTGGGCGGAGCGCGCAGCGGCAGCTCCGCCGCCGCGAACTGCGACACCGAGTGCAGCGCCGCCGCCCGGATGGCGGGATGCTCGCGTGCCCGGGTCTGGACGTAGACGCGCCCTCCCTTGGGCCCGCGGCCGGCCCGGCCCGCCACCTGTGCCACCAGCTGAAAGGTCCGCTCCGCCGCGCGGAAGTCGGGGAGATGGAGCCCCGTGTCCGCATCCACGACGCCGACCACGGTCACGTTGGGAAAGTCCAGCCCCTTCGCGATCATCTGGGTTCCGAGCAGGATGTCGATCTGCCCCTGCGCCATGCGCTCGAGCACCCGGTGGTGGGCCCACTTGGTGCTCGTCGTATCCAGATCCATGCGAGCGATGCGGGCCTCGGGAAACCGTAGCCCGACGAAATGCTCGAGCTGTTGCGTGCCCAGGCCGCGCATCCGCTGGGTCTCCTTGCCGCATACCCCGCAGACGGTGGGAATCGGCTCCTCGTGGCCACAGTAGTGGCAGCGCAGGGCGGCTGGCGTCTGATGCACGGTGAGGGCGATGGCGCAGCGCGGGCAGCTGCGCACGTCGCCGCAGGCGGGACATTGCAGGTACGTCGCGAAGCCGCGGCGATTCAAGAGCAGGATCACCTGCTCGCGCCGCCCGAGGGCGCCGCGCACCGCCTCATCGAGCGCCACGGTCCACGGTACCCCACGGGCGTCGGGGACCCGCTCGTCACTGCGCAGGTCGATCACCTCGACCGGTGGCAGCGGTCGGGCGCCGATTCTGTCGGGCAGGTCGAAGCGCGCGACCGTTCCCGAGGCGGCGAGGTGTAGGGTCTCGAGCGAGGGCGTGGCGCTTCCCAGGATCACCCGCGCGCCCTCCAGCCGAGCGCGCTCGCGCGCCACGTCACGCGCGTGGTAGCGCGGTGCGGTGCCCTGCTTGTAGCTCGACTCGTGCTCTTCGTCCACCACGATCGCTCCCAGTCGCTGGACCGGCGCGAACACCGCCGAGCGGGGGCCGACCGCCACACGCCGCTCGCCGCGGCGCAGCGCCCGCCAGGCGTCAGCGCGCTCGCCGTCGGACAACCCCGAGTGCAGCACCGCCACCTGGTCGCCGAACACGCCGCGCACCCGCGCGACCGTTTGGGGCGTGAGGGCGATCTCCGGGACGAGGAGAATAGCACCGTTGCCCGACGCCACGACGCTCCGAAGTACGTCGAGGTACACGAGCGTCTTTCCGGAGCCGGTCACGCCCTGGATCAGGACCGGCGTCTCCACTGGCGTAGCGAGGATGCCAGCCACGACGCGCCGCTGGTCGGCCGTGAGGTCGGGTGGCGGTGGAGACGACAGCCCGGCGAACGGGTCCCGGGCGCGCGGTACGTCGGTGTAGCCGGCCAGCCCCTGGGTCACGAGCCCGTCCAGGGCAGCGGGAGACAAGCCGAGCCGTGCGATCAGATGCCGGACCGGGGCCGAGCCGCCGATCGCCTCCAGCGCTTCGTACGCCACACGACGCTTGGGTGCGCGCTTGAACGCCCGTTCGCGCTCGAGCAGCGACGGCAGCGCCGCGGTCAGCGTCAGCACGCGCTCCACCTGCTCGGCAGGTCCGGCCGGCCTCCGCACGCTCCACAATGCCCCGGGGAGGAGCGCGCGCAGCGCAAGCCCGAGAGGAGTGCCGTAATAGCGGCTGATCCAGACGCCCAATGCGAACAGCGGCGGCGTGATCGCCGGCTCCGCGTCGGGCGCGGCCAACACCGGCTTCGCCGTCACGCGCGGGGCCGGCGCGGGTGCGTCCACCACCGCCACCACACCCACCACCTGGCGTCGCTGCATGGGCACGACCACGCGTGCCCCGGGCACGACGCGGGGTGCGAGCCCGGGGGGGATCAGGTAGCTGTACGTACGGGGAACCGGGACCGGGAGGACCACCTCGGCATAGCGCGGCTGGGTGGTGCCATCGGGTAGGGGCGCCGCATGCTGCGCCCCTACCACCGCATCTCCAGCTGGCCCCCTAGCCGTTGCCGGCATGATCGGACCGCCGCCGCACGCCCAGCCCCGGTCCCGTGGGCAGGCGAATCTGCCCGCCCGCGATCGTGGCGCCGGTGAAGGGATCGTTCGCGGTGAGCGCGGCGCCGTCGAGATCTGCGGCGTCGACCAGGGGAGTGAAGTGAGCGGCGGCCGTGATCCCCAGGGACGTTTCGATCATACACCCCACCATCACGAGCATGCCGTGCGCCCGCGCCGTGGCGATCATGCGCAGCGCTTCGCGCAGCGAACCACACTTCGCCAGCTTGATGTTGATCCCGTCCACGATCCCGGAGAGCCGCGGGATGTCGGCCGCCACGAGGCAGCTCTCGTCCCCCACGATCGGCAGGATCCCGCAGCGCCGCAGGGCCGCCAGTCCCTCCAAGTCATCGGGCCGCAGCGGCTGCTCCACGAACTCCACGCCGTACTCCTTGAGCACGGGGAGCATCTGGAGGGCGCGCTCCCGCGTCCATCCCGCGTTCGCGTCCACGCGGAGCGGCTTGTCGGTGGCGTCGCGGACCGTGCGCAGGATCGCCTCGTCCCGCTCAGTGCCCAGCTTGATCTTGAGGATCGGATAGGACGATGCTTCGAGCACCTTCTGGCGCATCTTCTCCGCTGTGTCGAGACCGATTGTGAATGACGAGCGCGGGGCGCGGGCGGGATCGAGCCCCCACAGCCGCCACACCGGCTGGTCGAGCCGCTTTCCCACGAGATCGTGCAGCGCGGCCGACAACGCCGCCCGCGCCGCGCCGTTCTTGGGGACGACCTGGGCAAACTTCGCTTCTGACGCATCGAGATCGAACGGGTCTGTCGGCAGATGCGGCTCGAGTCGCTTGAGCGTCGCCAGCACCGTGTCCGCGGTTTCCCCGTAGTAGCGCGACGGGTCGGCTTCCCCCCACCCCTCCAGGCCGTCCCCGTCCGAGAGGCGAACCCACACGACACGGGTCTCGTCATCGCCGCCCCGGGCGATGACGAATGGATGCTTGGTCTTCAGGGTGAGGACGTCGGCGGCGAGGTTCAGAGCCATTGACGGCGCTTCAACCACCACACGATCGCCAGCGAGACGACGGCCATACTGGCGACGGCGACCCAAAAGCCGAGCGGATCGTGGATGAGGGGCATGCGGCTGAAGTTCATGCCGTAGATCCCGGCGATCACGATCAAGGGCAGCGCCACCGTCGCCACGATCGACAGCTGCTTCATCACCCGGTTCATCCGATTGGAGGTCTGGGACAGGTACGTCTCCAGCACGCCCGCGAGCAGGTCCCGCGTGGTGTCGACTGACTCCATCAGCCGGATGGTGTGGTCGTAGACGTCCCGGTAGTACAGCTGGGTCTCGGGGCGAATGTAGCCGCAGGGACGGTTGGTCAGGATGTTGAGCACTTCGCGCAGCGGCCCGATGTGGCGCCGCAGACCGAAGGTCGATCGCTTTGCCTTGAAGATCTCGTGGATCAGGCCCTCGTCGAACTCCTCGAACAGCTTCTGCTCGAGCCCGTCGACCATGCCATTGAGCTCTTCGACCAACGGAAAGTAGGCGTCCACCGCCTGGTCGATGATGTGGTGCATCGTCATCTCGGCGCCGCGGGCGAGCAGATCGGGACCATGCAACAACCGGTCACGCGCCGCGTCGCAGCCGGCCGACGGGACCCCATGGACGGTGACCAGGAAATTCTTCCCGAGGAAGAAGTACAGGTTGGACGTGTGGAGATCGAACGGATCGGGCGTCGCCTGGTCGAAGGCGATCCCCGCCATCACGACGAAGACGTAGCGGTCGTACTCTTCCAGCTTGACGCGGGTGCGCGGCGAGAGCGTGTCCTCGACGGCGAGCGGGTGGAAGTCGAAGACCTTCTCGAGGAGGGCGTGCTGGTGGAGGTCGTTGCTGTCCACATCCACCCCCAGCTCACCCTCCCCTGCGCGCACCATGTCGCGCAACCGGGCGGGCGAAAGCCCGCGCTCCACCCCCCCGTCCGGACGTCGATAGATGCTGGCGGGCCAGTGTTTGGATGCCTGCGGCGAGGCGGTTGCGGTCACGCCTGTAGTATCGGGAGGTCGCCACCCTCAAGCAAGCGCGCGCACGTGCGCCCGCGCGCCGGCGGCGAGTAGATCGAGCCGGTAGCCGCCTTCGAGCAGTCCCACGACCGGCGCCGGCGCGACGCGCGCGCGAAACGCGCTCGTCCATTGCGCCATGTCTGCGGCCTCGAGGGTAAACCCGCCCAGCGGATCTCCCGCGAGGGAATCGAACCCAGCCGAGACCAGAAGCAGGTCCGGCGGCCACCCCGCCACGGCCGCGTCCACGGCGGCGAGCAGGTCCCGCACATACACCTCGCGGGCGAGGCCCGGCGGGCGGGGCACGTTGAACACGTTGCCGACGCCACGCTCGGCCGCGGCGCCGGTCCCTGGATACCACGGATACTGATGCATGGACACGTAGCGGATCGATGGATCGCGCTCGACCAGCGCCTGGGTGCCGTTGCCGTGGTGCACGTCCCAATCCACGATCAGCACGCGCGGCTTCCCCAGCCGCTGCGCGTGTCGCGCCGCTACCACGACGTTGTTGATCAGACAGAATCCCATGGCACGGCCGGCGAGCGCGTGGTGCCCCGGAGGGCGCGTGGCGCCGAACCCCGCGCCTCGGGCGATCCCCTGCTCCACCGCGCCGATCGCCACGCCCGCGGCGGCCAACGCGGCATCCCAGCTGTCCCGGCTCATGACCGTATCGGCGTCCAGCGCGCCCCCGCCCCCGCGCGCGAGACGCTCGAGGGCGTCGAGATAGCCCGTCGTATGCACGCGCTCCAGCTCGTCGCGCGTCGCGAGTCGCCCCTCGACCCACGCGACCGTGGCCGCCAGGTCGGGCGCGCGCAGCGCGGCGAGGACCGCCTCGATCCGTTCGGGGCGCTCGGGGTGGCCGGGCCCCGGGTTGTGCAGGCGAGTGGCCGGGTGGAAGACGACGGGGACGGGCACGCTAAGGTCGGACAGGCGGACGGTGGGACTGCCGGACGGAAAGCGCTTCGCGGGGCCACGTCATCGGTCCGACGGTCCGGCCGTCCGCCTGTCCGCCATCAGTTGTCCAGATGCTTGCCCTGCAGCAACTGCCGGATCGACTCCACCTCCGCGCGCATCTCTCGCCGGGCGCGCTCCAGGTCCGACATGACCCGACGGTATCGTCGCCACCCGATCACCACCAGCACTGCGGCGACGAGACACACGGCGCCCCAGAACACCAGCCAGCGACGACCGAGGGCGACCCCGCTGTACGCGAGCAGCAGCGCGTCCAGCAGCAAGAAGCCGACCGTGAACGTGGTCAGCGCGCGCGGGACCATCAGCGCACCGGTTGGCGCCGGGCGGGAAGGACGATGAACGGCGAGTTGGGCTGGGCGCCCAGCGCAGCGAGGGTCGTGGATTCGTCCAGCACCTGGGCGCCGCGGAACTTCACCACGTAGTCCTCGGGCCGCACCTGTGGCCGTTTCAGCGCCTGGGCGAGGGCCTGGCGCTTCAGCTCTGCCACCGTGGTCGTGGACTCGACCGCGAGAGACACCTGATCCCACACGTCCGTCACCATGACCCGGACGCCAAACCGCTCGCCCACCACGGTCACGCGACCGCCAACGGAGCTTCGAGGGGGAGCGTAGAGAGAAAGCGGTCAAGGGCCTGATCGAAGAAGAGGGTGGAGGCACGCACCTGAGTCTTCCCGGCCGCGTCCGCCCACGCGTGCAGGGCGATCTCTTCCCCGCCCTGACCCCGGAGCACCAGGAATCCCGGCCCTTCCTTTTCGACGAACGCCGCAGCCTGCGGCACGCGCTCCGAGAAGAAGCGCTTGGCGCGCTCGAGCACGTCCGAGGGTGGCAGCGCGACGGTCGTGGAATGCGTCATGACTCGGAAAGATAGGGGCGGCGCGGGACTCCGCAAAGCTGACAGGCTCCGCTGCCAGCTTGAAGGTCCCAGGTTGTCAAGTTGGCAAGCCCGGGCGCGCCGAGACCGGCACGCCGGTTGCTAAAGGCGCGGGCGAAACAGCCGAAGTCCGAACCGACAACCAAAGGAGTACTGACCATGTTCGTCACCACTCGTTCCCTTCAAAGAGACCCGGTGTTCAACCGGATCTTCGACGTGCTCGGCAGCCTGAACGGCGAGAGCCCCCAGGCCTCGTGGGTGCCGCCGGTAGACATCTTCGAGGATGCCGAGGGGATCCGCATCATCGCCGAGGTGCCGGGTGTCAAACCCGAGGACGTGAAGATCTCGCTCGAAGACAACGTCCTCACGATCAAGGGCGCGAAGCAGCAGGTCGCCGAGGAACGCACCGAGCGCGTGCACCGCTACGAGCGGACCTATGGCGCGTTCCAGCGGAGCTTTACCCTGCCTGCGACGGTGGACGCCAGCAACATCAAGGCGACCTACGAGCACGGTGTGCTGACCGTGACGCTTCCGAAGGTGGAGAAGGCGAAGCCGCGGCAGATCGAGGTGCAGGTCGCGTCGAAGTAACGGGGACCCAGCCGGACATCCCATAGGGGCGCAGCGTGCTGCGCCCCTACGTAGTAAGGAGCTCCCGCAGGCACGCTTCCACCTGCGAATTCGGCACCGCCGTCGCCCCCGCCTCGCGCGCGGCGCGCAGCAGCTCCGCGTGAACGTGGGAGCCGTAGGCGATAACCGGAATCCCGCGTCGTACGAGCTCGCCGATCCGCTCCGCGGCTCCGGGGCCACCGAGCTCCAGGACCGCGAGATCGCACGCGGCTTCATCCCGCGACACTGCCGCGCCGCCGGCCGACACCACGGCGCCCAGCTTGGAGCGGAACAGCAGGTCCCGCGTCGCGAGCAGGACGCGCTTAGCCAAGGCGCTCCGCGATATATCCCGCGAGTCGATCGGCGGCGATGCGCACCTGTTGCAGCGTGTCGCGGTCGCGAACCGTCACGCTCCCATCCTGGGTGGACTGCCCGTCGATCGTGACGCCGAACGGCGTGCCGGCCTCGTCCTGGCGGCGGTAGCGACGCCCGATCGAGCCACCGTCGTCGTAGAACGAGTTGTAGCGCTTACGCAGATCGTCGAAGATGCGGCGCGCGAGCTCGGGCATCCCGTCTTTATTGACCAGTGGGAACACCGCGGCCTTCAGCGGCGCGATCGCGGGATGCAGCCGCAGGACAACCCGTTTCTCTCCTTCCACCTCTTCCTCGTGGTACGCGTCCACCATCACCACGAGGGTGGTGCGGTCCGCACCCGCCGAGGTTTCGACCACGTACGGAATGAACCGCTCGTTCGTCGCGACATCCAGGTACTCGAGCTTCTTGCCCGAGAATTCCTGGTGGCGTGACAGGTCGAAGTTCGTCCGGTTGTGGATCCCTTCGAATTCCTGCCAGCCGAAGGGAAACTCGTACTGGATGTCGTAGGCGTCCTTGGCGTAGTGCGCCAGCTCGTCCTTCGTGTGCTGGTGGAACCGCAGCTTCTCGGCCCGCACGCCCAATCCGGCCACCCACTTCATCCGCTCGTGGCGCCAGAACTCGAACCACTCAAGGTCCGTGCCCGGCTTCACGAAATACTGCATCT
>QHUD01000055.1 GCA_003221085.1 Gemmatimonadota bacterium | reverse complement strand
AGCCCCATGCCACGGTGCGATCGCGCTACGCCTTCCCCGTCCACCGCCACCATCCCGCCGGACTCTTGCCCCCGATGCTGCAGGCTATAGAGGCCGAGGTAGGCGACGCGGGCTGCGTCGGGAACGCCGGTGACGCCGATGATGCCACACATTCCGTGATCAATCTCCCATGCGTCGAGATACGCTCGAGAAATATACCTGCCTGAGACGGTCGACGGGGTGCTCGACGGTCGCGTCGCGCAATCGCACGCGAACCGCACCGCCGCGTTCTGCGACAGTGCCGACGCGCTGCGCTGGCACGCCGAGCTCCTGCGCGAGCGCCGCCACCGCGGTCGTCCGCTCCGACGGGCATGTGACCACGGCCCGCCCATGAGATTCGCTAAAGAGCAGATCGACAGCCGCCAGGCGTAGGCCGTAAGTGGTGAGATCGATGTCGAGACCGAAGCCTGTCTCGTCATACGGACCCCCCATCGCTACCTCTGCCAACGTGACGCCGAGGCCGCCCTGCGAGCAATCGTGCGCGGAGCGGAGCAGGCCACGCTCTGCCGCCGCCACGAGGTAGTCCACGAGTCGCCGCTCGACCGCCAGGTCCACGCGCGGGGGCTGCCCACCCACAAAGCCCTGTACCGCTTCCCACAGCTGCGACCCACCCAGCTCGGCCCGCGTCTCTCCCAGCACGAAGACGATGTCGCCCGCGGCGCGCGCGTGGCTCGGGACGGCACGGTCCGCACGCGACAGGAGACCGACCATCCCCACCACGGGCGCCGGGTCCACGGCACCGGTGGGGCTCTCATTGTAGAAGGAGACGTTCCCGCCCGTGACCGGTGTGTCGAGCGCCCGGCAGGCATCGGCGATGCCGCGGCAGCTCTCTCTGAATTGGTAGAAGACCGAAGGCCGCTCGGGACTACCGAAATTCAGGCAATCGGTGATGCCGAGCGGGCGGGCGCCGGTGCACGCGATGTTGCGGGCCGCCTCCGCCACCGCAGCCTTGCCCCCCTCGTACGGGTCGAGCAGCACGTACCGGCTGTTGCAGTCCACCGTCACCGCGAGGCCGAACGCCGCATCGCGGATCCGAATCACCCCGGCGTCGCCTCCCGGACCGATTACGGTACCCGCCTGAACGGTCGAGTCGTACTGCTCGTAGACCCAATGTTTGGAGGCGATCGGAGGGTGGTCGAGCAGCGTGAGGAGCAGCTCGGCGGGATGCGAGATGCGGGATGCGGGATGTGGCGCCCGCCCACGCAGCTCGGTGATCGCGGGATCCTCTTGCGCCTCCGGGTAATAGACCGGGCAGTCGTCGATCAACTGCTGTCCGGGGATCTCGACGACGACCTGGTCTTTCCATTTCGCCCGGTACATCCCGTCGTTTGTCACTCGACCGATCGGCGTGGCCGTGAGGTCCCATTTCTCGGCGATCGCCTGGACCTGCGCGACCCGGTCGGGGGGCGCGACGACCAGCATGCGCTCCTGCGATTCCGACAACAGGATCTCGTACGGCGTCATCCCCGGCTCGCGCGTGGGCACGAGCGACAGATCGATCTCCACCCCCACGCCGCCTCGCGCGGCCATCTCGGCGGAGGACGACGTGAGGCCGGCCGCCCCCATGTCCTGGATGGCAACGATGTGGCCCGATGCGATCAGCGCGAGGCTGGCTTCGAGCAGCAGCTTCTCGGTGAACGGATCGCCCACCTGAACCTGGGGCCTCCGTCGCTCGCTCTCCTTCGTCAGTTCCTCGGACGCAAATGACGCACCGTGGATGCCGTCGCGGCCCGTGCGCGACCCCACGACCAGCAGCACGTTGCCTACGCCATGCGCCGCCGCCTTGATGAGATCCTGTTCCTTGAGAAGGCCGACGCACATCGCATTCACCAGCGGGTTGCCGCCGTAGCTCGGGCCGAAGTCGACCTCGCCCCCCAGCGTTGGAACGCCTACGCAGTTGCCGTAGTCACCCACGCCCTTCACCACCCCAGCGAAGAGATAGCGGTTGCGCGCCTCGTCTAACCGGCCGAACCGCAGGCTGTTCAACACCGCCACGGGCCGGGCGCCCATGGTGAACACGTCGCGCAAGATGCCGCCCACGCCGGTGGCCGCCCCCTGGTAGGGCTCGACGGCCGACGGGTGGTTATGGGATTCGATCTTGAACGCCACCGCCCAGCCGTCGGGGAGCCGTAGCACACCGGCATTCTCGCCCGGCCCTTGCACGACCTGGGGCCCCGTCGTGGGGAACGTCTTCAATACGGGCCGCGAGTGCTTGTATGAGCAATGCTCGCTCCACAGGGCAGAGAAGACGCCCAGCTCGGCGAAGGTGGGCGCCCGCCCGAGCAGTGCGGTGATCCGCTCGTACTCTGTGGCGGTGAGGCTGTGCTCGCGAACCAGCTGTGGTGTAATCGGGGGATCGCCCGGGAACGGCGTGGGGCGGGGGGCTCCTGGGGTCACGCGTCGGATACCTTCTTGCCGGCCACGCCTCGCAGCAGCGCGCGGAACACCCGCGCCACGATGTTCGGCTCGGGATGCGCCAGCACGCTCTCTGCTTCGCCCGCATCGAACCAGATCCCGTGGCAGTGCGTGCACTGATCGATCTGGATGCCGTGCCACTCACCGGTGATCAGATCGTAGCCGCACTTCGGGCACTTCATGTAGTGCGAGCGGCGCTCGGCTTCCGCCGCGCTCTTCTGGACGGTGGCGCGCTGCTGCCGCAGCAGCTCGGCGTCCCGTTTGGCGAAGTATTCCTCTTCGTTTCGGCTGGGCTTGTCGGGCATCGGCCTCAAGGCGTCGAAGATGATTTCACGGTGAGCGTGTCGCCGCCCGGACGCGCCGGGCCGTGCGGTGGTGTGGCGAACGGCGAGGACGACTGCCCGCTGTAGCCATGGCCCGGCCAGCGCAGCACCGCATCGACCACTTTGCCGTTCTGGAGAAACACCACGTCCTCCGTGCCGCAGGTGAATTCGCAGCCGTTCCGGTAGTAGAGGAATGTCATATCGCCCTGGCGACGCACGGCGATGGGCGGCCCCCACAGCGAGTAGACGTCCCGCTCGCTCATGTCCGGCGCGATGGTGCCCGTGTCGGGAGACTCGTACGGGACGTCGCGCGCCGGGAGGGGCACCGCAGGCGCCTGTCGCGCCGGCTTCTTGGGCGCCTCGGGAGGCGTGGCGGCGATGTCCTTTGGCGGCACGGGCTGGGGCGTGGCCGGCGCCGGCTGGGCCGGCTGGCCCGGCCTCACGCGCTGGCGCGCCGCCGCGATCTTGTCCTTGATCTTCTGCACCTGCTCGGTGATCTGCTTACACCCTGAGGTGGCGATCGTCAACAGCGCGCACATCAGCAACGTGCTGCGTCGCATGTCGAGCCTCCATCGAGTGAAAGACACGGGCTCCGTCCTGGCCGCCCAAGGCCGGGGCGTCGCGGCGCTCCGGGTGCGGCATGATCCCCACCACGTTCCGGCCGGCGTTCGTCACGCCGGCGATCTCGTTCGTCGAGCCGTTCGGGTTGTCCCGCACGTAGCGCCACACCACGCGATCCGTGGCCTCGAGCTCGGTGGCCGTCCGGGGGTCCACCACGTACCGCCCGTCGCCGTGCGCCACCGGAAGCTCGAGCACCTCACCGGGTTCGTAGAAGCAGGTGAACGGGGTGTCGGTCTGCTCCACCCGTACCCACACCGGCCGGGAGAGGAAGCGCAGCCGG
Organism: Gemmatimonadota bacterium; assembly: GCA_003221085.1. GTDB lineage: Bacteria > Gemmatimonadota > Gemmatimonadetes > Gemmatimonadales > GWC2-71-9 > AG41. The sequence goes on along the minus strand of QHUD01000055.1, from coordinate 14,773 downwards.
GCATTTCGCATGAGGCCGCCCGGGAGCAGCCCCGCCTCGCACAGGATCTGGAAACCGTTGCAGATGCCGAGGACTGCACCGCCGGCGCGCGCGTGCTCGGCCACGGCGCCCATGACCTTCGAGAACCGGGCGATCGCTCCGGAGCGCAGGTAGTCGCCGTAGCTGAACCCGCCCGGGAGGATCACCACGTCGGCCTGCCGCAGGTCGGTGTCGCGATGCCACACGAAGTAGGCATCGGAGCCCGCCGCCCGCGCTGCCGCGAGCGTTTCCGCGTCGCAGTTGGAGCCGGGAAACACGATCACCGCGACCCGTTTCATCGTGTCGCCCCTCCGTCGACCGCCAGGTCGTAGTCCTCGGTGACCGGGTTCGCGAGCAGGCGATCGCACATCGCCCGCGCGCGTTCCAGCGCCTCGTCGCGCGAGGCCGCCTTCACGTCGAGCACCAGGTGCTTGCCCATCCGCACGCGGGCGACCTCGCCGAACCCCAGGGCGTGCAGGGCGTGCTCCACGGCCTGGCCCTGCGGGTCGAGCAGCGCGGCCCGCGGCATGACGCGCACCTCCACCCGGAACGCGCTCATCCCTGGCCTCCCTCACGCTCCCGCGCCCCGATGGCGCGCGGCGGCGGTCCGAGTATCTCGCCTCCCGGCGTGCCGTCGGCGATCACGATCGGGCCCGCGATGTCGGTTTCCTCGTCGTCCTCCTCGAAGAAGAAGCCGAGCAGGGTCGCGCGCAGGATCCCGTACACCATGTACGCGATCCCCAGGGGGAAGAAGAACGCGTCGTGCTCGAGGATGCCGAACACCAGTATGAAGAGGATGGTCGCGAGCCCCAACAACCCCTTGAGCGTCCGCAGCCCCGCCCGCGGGAACGTCGCGTAGCGCACGTTGCTCACCATGAGGATGGTCAGGAGGATCATCAGCAGCTGCATCAGGTGGTGGCGCGGCACGAAGCGGAACAGGTGCTGATACAGGTCCGTGGTCGTGAACGGAAAGAAGGTCGCGAGCGTCATGCCGGCGGCGGGCGACGGCAGTCCGATGAAGTACCGCTTGGCGCGACCGGCCTGGGTGATGTTGAACCGGGCGAGCCGGATGGCCGCCGCCATGACGTAGAAGTAGCAGAAGATCCACTCCGCCTGGCCGGCGACCGCGAACTCGAGCTGGTAGATGAGAAAGGCCGGTGCGGCACCGAAGCTCACCACGTCCACCAGGCTGTCCAGCTCCGCCCCGAAGCGGGTGCCGGTGCGGGACAGCCGCGCCACCCGGCCGTCGAGCGCATCGAGCACGCCCGCGAAGAAGATGTACCAGCCGGCGCGATAGAACTCGCCGCGCGACGCCAGCACCATGGACCAGATGCCGAAGAACAGATTGAACAGCGTGAACAGACTCGGCACGACGATCACGACGCGCCGCATGCTGGGGGGACGGAAGGGCTTCACGGCGCGTACTCCGCCAGCACCGTCGCTCCGGCTTGCACGCGGTCGCCGACCGCCACCCGCACCGTCGATCGGGCGGCGGCGGGAATGAATACGTCGACCCGTGAGCCGAACCGGATCATCCCCATCCGCGCACCCTGCGTCGCCCGGTCTCCGGCCGCGCCGTCGGTGACGATGCGACGCGCGATGAGCCCCGCGATTTGGCGCACCAGCAGGGGGCCGCGCGCGGCGCGCACCCCGACCGATGCCTGCTCATTTTCGAGGCTGGCCTTGTCGGACGCGGCGTGCAGGAACCGGCCAGGATTGTACCGCACCAGCTCCACCGTCCCGGTCGCCGGATACCGATTGACGTGCACGTCGAATACGCTCATGAAGATCGAGATCCGCGTCGCCTGGGTCTTGAGATACAGCGCCTCGTCCACTACTCGCACGTCCACGATCTTGCCGTCCGCCGGCGCGATCACGAATTGATCGCCCCGCGGCCCCGTCCGGGTCGGATCGCGGAAGAAGACGAGGAGCCACACCGCCAGGAGGAGCAGCGGGATCTCGATCGCCCAAACACCGCGCCCCCACGCGGCCACCCCCCACGCTCCGACGGCGACGAGCCCCCATCCGATGAGGATGAATGGCCATCCCTCGGGGGCAAACTTCATCCCGCCCCCCCAACCCCGAGTTCGGAATCCGGAATGCGGAATGCGGAGTTGAAGCGAAAGGTCGCTCGCGGAGCGACATTCTCCGTGCCATTCCGCACTCCGCACTCCGCATTCCGCATTAGTTCCCTCATCCAATGTCTAGACTGCGACCCGTAATCCGCTTGTACGCTTCGAGGTACCGCTCGCTCGTGGCCTGCACGACTTCGCGCGGCAACGGCGGCGGCGGGGCGTTGCCGTCCCATCGGCCATCCTGCTTCAGATCCGCGAGGTAATCGCGCAACGGCTGCTTGTCGAAGCTCGGCTGGCTACCGCCAGGGGTGTAACGGTCGGCGGGCCAGAACCGCGAGGAGTCGGGCGTCAGGATTTCGTCGATCACGAGCACGCGACCGTCGGGCGTGGTGCCGAACTCGAACTTCGTATCGGCGATGATGATACCCCGCGGCGCCGCGTAGCCGCGCCCTCCCTCGTACAGGCCGAGGCTCGCGCGTTTGAGCTGTTCGGCCAGCGGTCGCCCGAGGGCTCTGACGACGTGAATGAAAGTCACATTCTCGTCGTGGCCCACGTCGGCCTTGGTCGCGGGCGAGAAGATCGGCCGGTCGATGCGCGCGCTCTCGACCAGTCCGGGCAGGAGTGGCTCGCCGGCCAGGGTGCCGGCCTTCTTGTATTCGGCCCAGGCGGAGCCCGCGATGTAGCCCCGCACGACGCACTCGAACGGCACGGGCGTCGTGCGGCGCACGAGCATGGCCCGGCCCACGAGGGACGCGTGGTGCTCGGTGAGCGCCGGAATCCGAGCCACGATCTCGTCCGCGTCTGCCGAAAGAAAATGACTCGAGACCACCGTCGCGAGGCGCTCGAACCAGAACGCGCTCAGCTGGGTCAGCACCGCGCCCTTGTGCGGAACGGGCTCCCGCAACACCACGTCGAAGGCGCTCACGCGGTCGCTCGCGACGAGCAGCAGCATCTCGCGATCCACTTCGTAGACCTCGCGCACCTTGCCGCGGCGGAGGAGAGGGAGGGGGAGGGCGCTGGCGACGAGCGGGAGCGTCATACCGTGACCTCGGCGGCGACGGCGGCCGGCGCGACGGCCTCGATACGGCGAAGCACGTCGGGGAGGACGTGGTCGAGGAACTCATCTACCTGACGCGGCGCACGGCCGACGTACGCCGCTGGCTCGAGCTCCTCCGGGCGCACGGCGATCTTCAGTGCCTTGAACGCTGGATCCCGGGCCAGCCGCTCCAGCAGATCGTTGGTCGCTCCCTGCTCGGCCACCGCCTGCGCCACGGCGAGGCTGTGGGTGCGGATGACCTCGTGCAGCCGCTGGCGGTCGCCGCCCGCCTTCACGCCGCGCATCAGCAGGCGCTCCGTCGCGAGAAACGGCAGCTGCGCCGCGACGTGGCGTGCGATCACCGGCTCGCGGACCTCGAGCCCGGCGGCCACGTTGGTGGCCAGCACCAGGATCGCGTCACTGGCCAGAAACGCCTCCGGAATCACCAACCGGCGATTGGCACTGTCGTCCAGCGTTCGCTCGAGCCACTGCTCCGCGGCGGTGTGCCACGCGTTTCCTTCGAGCTCGATGACGAAGCGTGCCAGGCCGGTCATCCGCTCGGCGCGCATGGGATTCCGCTTGTACGCCATCGCGGAGGATCCAACCTGGTCGCTCTCGAACGGCTCGAGCATCTCGCCCTCGTGCTGGAGCAGCCGCAAGTCGGTGGCGAACTTGGCCGCCGACTGGGCGATTCCCGACAACGCGGCGAGCACCTGGGCGTCGTTGTCGTCATCGCCGTCGAACAGCTCGAGGAAGCTGGCCTGCGTACCCGTCGTCCCCTTCACGCCGCGGAACTGTAGCGTGTCGAGCCGGTGCAGCAGCTCCTCGGCGTCGAGCAGCAGCTCCTGGATCCACAGCGTGATCCGCTTGCCGACCGTCGTGAGCTGCGCAGGCTGAAAATGGGTGTACGCGAGGCACGGCAGGTCGCGGTAGCGCCGGGCGGGCTTGGCGAGCGCGACCAGAACCGCCGCCACGCGACCGAGCAGCAGCTGCAGCCCCTCACGCATCAGGATGAGGTCTGCATTGTCGGTGACGTAGGCGCTCGTCGCGCCGAGGTGAATGAAGGGGCGCGCCGCCGGCGCCTGCTCGCCCAGGTGGTGGATGTGCGCCATCACGTCGTGGCGGATCCGCTTCTCGTGTTCGGCGGCGCGCTCCAGATCGGCATCGTCCAGATGCGCGCGCAGCTCCGCGAGTGCGCGCTCGGGAATGTCGAGGCCCAGCTCGCGCTCGACCTCCATGAGGGCGAGCCACAGCCGCCGCCACAGCCCGATCCGTCGCCGCTCCCCCCACAAGGCCTGCATGGCCGGGGAGGCGTAGCGCTGCGACAGGGGGGAGCTGTACGTCAAACCGAGGCCTTCGCGCGGGCCGCCAACGTGCTCCAGTCGGCCAGGAACTGCTCCAGCCCGCGATCGGTGAGCGGATGCAGCAGCAGCTTCTTCAGGACGTCCGGGGGCAGCGTGGCCACGTCGGCGCCGATCATCGCCGCCTCCACCACGTGCCGCGGATGCCGGATCGAGGCCGCGAGGATCTCGGTGGCGATCTGGTAGTTGTCGAAAATCACCCGCGCCTCGCGGATCACATCCATCCCCTCCTGACCGACGTCGTCGAGCCGCCCGATGAACGGGCTCACGTACGCGGCGCCCGCCTTCGCGGCGATCAGGCACTGCACGCTCGAGAAGCACAGCGTGACGTTGGTCTTGATGCCAGCCTCGGCGAGCCGCCGCACCGCGACCATTCCCGCTTCGAGCATCGGGATCTTCACGACGATGTTGTCCGCGATCTTGGCGAGCTCTTTCCCCTCCCGGACCATGGCGTCGGCGTCCACCGCCACCACTTCCGCGGAGACCGGACCGTCCACCAGGGAGCAGATCTCCTTGAGGACGTCGCGGGGGTCCAGGTCGCCCGCCTGCTTCGCGACCAGCGAGGGGTTGGTGGTGATCCCGTCGATCAACCCGGCCTGGGCCGCCCAGCTGATGTCTTTGAGGCTCGCGGTATCGAGAAAGAACTTCATGGCTCAGGCCTCGGCGTAGAGGTCAGCGGGATAGCGCACCGCCACGAGGTACAGTCCCTGGGGCGGGGCGGGCGGGCTGGCCGCCTGGTTGTCGGTCGCGGTGAGCAGCCGGGAAAGATCGTCGAGCGGGCGGCGGCCCAGGGCGATGTCCACCATCGCGCCGACGAGAAAGCGCACCATCCGATGCAGGAATCGGTCGGCCTCGATCGTGAACGTCACCCCCGCTCCGTCAGTCCGCGGCGCCCACTGAGCGAGCGCCACGCGGCTGCGATAGTGGGGCCGTCCCGACCCCGCGCCGGTCGCGGCGAGGCCGCGGAAGTCGTGCTCCCCCAGGAGCAGCTCGGCCGCGCGCGCGAGCAACGCGACATCGAGCGGGCGTCCGAAGGCCCATTCATACGGCCGCCGGAACGGCGAGCGGGACGCGTCGTCGGTCCCGATCACGTAGCGGTAGCGGCGCGCCAGCGCGCTGTTGCGCGCGTGGAACCCGGGTCGCATCGGGGTCACCCGCTCCACCCAGATGTCCCGTGGCAGCAGGGCATTAAGCGCCCGGTACATCCCGGGCGGATCCTCTGCCCAGCGCCCGTCCGCCAGAAAGCCGACGCCCTGACCCAACGCGTGCACGCCCGTGTCGGTGCGTCCGGCGCCCGTGGCCGCGGTGCGGCGACCCAGGAGGCGCTCCAGCACCGCCTCGAATTCCGCCTGCACAGTGCGGGCGTCCCGCTGCCGCTGCCAGCCCACGAACGCCGCCCCGTCGTACTGCACAACGGCGAGGTAGGGCCGGCTCGTCACGGGCGAAAGATAGGCTGAAACGGGGGGTCAATCAAGGCACGCAACCCGTTGTGGCATTTGACAAAACGCGTTTTTTCGGGATAGCTTTGGCAGGCCCGAAACGCCCGAGCCCCGAGCCCCGTGTCGTCCCACTCCGCCCCCGCCGCCTCCCCCCTGCAGCAAGCGATCGCCGCCCTCGCCGACCGCCGGTCCCTGAGCGAGCCCCAGACGACCGCAGCGTTCGGGGCCGTGATGCGCGGCGAAGCCACGCCCGCACAGATCGCGGCGCTGCTGATGGGATTGCGGGTGAAAGGCGAGACGCCGGAGGAAGTCGCGGGCGCCGCTCGCGCCCTGCGCGACGCGATGGTGCGCGTGGAGGCGAACGGGGCGCACCTCGTGGACACGTGCGGAACGGGCGGGGGAGCCGTCCCTACTTTCAACATCTCGACCGCCGCCGCGTTTGTCGCCGCGGGCGCCGGAGCGGTCGTGGCGAAGCACGGCAACCGATCCTTCACGTCAAAGTGCGGCTCGGCCGACGTACTCGAGGCGCTGGGCGTCAGGATCAGCCTCGACGCCGCCGACGCAGCCCGTGTGCTGCGCGAGGCGTGCCTCACGTTTCTCTTCGCCCCCACCTTCCATCCCGCCATGAAGCACGCCGGGCCGGTGCGCCGCGAGCTCGCCGTCGCGTCGGTGATGAACCTGCTGGGCCCGCTCGCCAACCCGGCGGGCGTGCGACGTCAGGTCGTGGGAGTCGCGGACGCGGACCGCGCCCCGCTCATGGCCGGCGCACTCGCGCGGCTGGGAGTGGACCACGCGCTCGTGGTCCACGGCCGGGTCGGCATGGACGAGATCGCGCCGCAGGGGATCACGGACGTGTGGGAAGTGCGGAACGGGAAGGTGAGCATGTGGGAGGTCGATCCGTCGGACCACGGACTCGCCGTCGACGACGTGGCCGGGCTGTCGGGCGCGGAGCCCGCGGCCAACGCGGCGCGCATCGAGCGCCTGCTCGGCGACGGGCGCGAGGACCCGGCCGGACGGGCCGCCGTGCTCCTGAACGCCGGCGCCGCGATCTACGTCGCGGGGCTGGTCGCTTCGTATACCGACGGCGTGGCGCGGGCGCGTGAGGCCCTGCGGACCGGCAAGGGACGCGACGCCCTCGAGCGGCTGCGCCGCGCTAGTACTTCCGGATGACGCCCACCACCACGCCTTGCACCACGACGTCGCGCTCGTTGACGCGGAGCGCCGTCATGGCGGGGTTGGCGGGCTCGAGCCGGATCCACCCGCCCGGCTCACGATAGAACCGCTTGACCGTGGCGCTCGAGCCGTGCACCAGCGCGACCACCGTCTGGCCGTTATCGGCCTGGTTGCGCTCGTGGACCACGATGAAATCGCCGTCCTTGATGTGCTCGTCGATCATCGATTGACCGCGCACCTTCAGGACATAGCTCCGGCCGCGGCGGGGGATCAGCTCGTCGGGGACCGCGATCGTGTCCGTCCCGCTGATCGCCTCGATCGGCGCGCCGGCGGCCACCAGGCCGTGCAGCGGCAGGTCGGTGGCCCCCGTCTGGCCGCGCGGCGGCACGACCTCGATGCCGCGACTTTCGTTGTGCGCGCGGCGGATGTATCCCTTGCGCTCGAGGTTGGTGAGGTGCTCGTGCACGGTCGCGAGCGAGCGGAACGTGAATCGCTCCGCGATCTCTTCGAAGCTCGGTGCGTAACCCTGCGCGCTGATCTGGCCGGAGATGAAATCCAGAATTTCACGCTGACGGCGTGTGAGCGGCACAATGTCTCCCGAAGAGAAACCGAAGCAAAAGATACCCGAAAATCGACCGAACGCAAGCATGCCGGACACCAGACTTGACGCCATTCTCACGGCCACGCGCGACCGCGTCGCCGGTCTGCGGGCGCAGGCGCGTGAGCTCGAGCGCCGGGCCGCCGCCGCGCCCGCGCCGCGCCCGTTCGCGCCCGCGCTGGCCGGTCGCCACGTGGGCGTGATCGCCGAGGTGAAGCGCCGCTCGCCGTCCGTGGGTGCGATCCGGGAGGACCTCGATCCGGTGACGCACGCGCAAGCGTACGCCCAGGGCGGAGCCGTGGCGATCTCGGTGCTGACCGATGAGCTCCACTTCGGCGGCTCACTCGAGGATCTGGGGCGTGTGGCGGGCGCCGTGCCGGTGCCGGTGCTGCGCAAGGATTTCATCCTGGACGAGCTGCAGCTCTACGAGGCGCGTGCGGCCGGGGCGAGCGCCGTTCTCCTCATTGTCCGGGCGCTCACCGCCGAGGGACTGCGCGCGCTGCGGCGCGCCGCGCGTGACCAGGGGCTGGGCGTCCTGGTGGAAGTGCATTCGGCGGGCGAGCTCGAGCTGGCTCTCGGGGTCGAGCCGACCGCCGTGGGCGTGAACAGCCGCGACCTCGCCACGTTCGCGGTGGATCTCGGTCAGGCCGAGCGGCTGGTGGCGTTGGTCCCGCACGGCGTCCCCGTGATCGCCGAGAGCGGGATTGCAACCCGGGCGGACGTGGAACGGATGGCCGCCGCCGGCGCGGATCTCGTGCTGGTCGGCACATCGGTCGCGGGGAATCCCGATCCAGAACGAGCTGTGCGGGAGCTGACGGGCGTGCGGAGAATGGGGAGGGGGCGGTGACGCAAGTGCGGAATGCGGAGTGTGGAATGCGGAATTGCAGGGCAGGGTCGTTCCGGGAGCTCCGCCGCTGTCCCCGACTGGGGTTCGGTCAATTCCGCACGCCGCATTCCGCATTCCGCATTCGTCTTGGCCCGCAGATCGGAGGTTCGCTTGCCCTCTGACGCCGGCGCGCGCGAGACAGGTCGCTTCGGCCCCTACGGCGGCCGCTACGTCCCCGAAACGCTCATGGCAGCGCTGGAAGAGCTCGACCGGGTGCACGAGGCGGCGAAGCGCGATCCGGCCTTCTGGGCGGAGCTCGACGGCTTGCTCAAAAACTACGTGGGTCGGCCCACGCCGCTGACCGAGGCGCCACGGCTCGGCGCGCAGGTGGGCGCGGGAGTCGTGGTCGCCTTGAAGCGCGAAGACCTGAACCATACGGGAGCGCACAAGATCAACAACACGCTCGGGCAGGCCCTGCTCGCCCGGCGGATGGGGAAGCGCCGCATCATCGCCGAGACGGGGGCGGGGCAGCACGGCGTGGCCACCGCCACGGTGTGCGCGCGGTTCGGGCTCGAGTGCGTCGTGTACATGGGCGAGGAGGACATGCGGCGCCAGCGCTTGAACGTGTACCGCATGGAGCTGATGGGGGCGCGCGTGGTGCCCGTGACGTCGGGCACGCGAACGCTGAAAGACGCCACCAACGAGGCGCTGCGCGACTGGGTCACCAACGTGACCACGACCCATTACATCATCGGATCGGTGGTGGGGCCCGACCCGTTCCCGCGCATCGTGCGCGACTTCCAGTCGGTCATCGGGCGGGAGGCGCGGGCCCAGACATTGGAACGCTGGGGCAAGCTGCCGCACACCGTGGTCGCCTGCGTGGGCGGCGGGTCGAACGCGATGGGCATCTTTTCCGCGTTCCTCGCCGACCAGGACGTGGCGCTGGTCGGCGTCGAAGCAGCAGGGGAGGGGCTCGAGAGCGGTCGGCACGCGGCGTCACTGGGCCGCGGGCGGCCGGGCGTGTTTCACGGGAGCCTGAGCTACCTGCTCCAGAACGCCGACGGCCAGGTCCAGCCGGCGCATAGCGTGTCGGCGGGCCTCGACTACCCGGGGGTCGGGCCCGAACACGCTTACCTGAAGGACACCGGTCGCGTATTGTATGAGGCAGTGACCGACCGACAGGCGCTCGAGGCGTTCGCGTCCCTATCCCGCCTCGAGGGGATCCTGCCGGCCGTGGAGAGCGCCCACGCCGTCGCCTGGGTGCTGGCGCACCGCGGCGCGTGGCGCGTGGGCGACGTGGTCTTGCTGAACCTGAGCGGCCGGGGCGACAAGGACGTCGCCATGGTCGCGGAACTCACGGGAGCCGCCACCTGACCAACGCGCCCGTACCCGAGCTGGCGTTGCCGCCGCAGCAGGTCGAAGAGCTGCTGCAGGTCCTGTCGAAGGGGATCCGGGCCACCCAGCTCTACCTGCCGAACAATCCGGTGTATCAGCGCGCCGTCGACAACATCCGGGCGTCGTTTCGCCAGATCTGGCAGGCGACCGACGATCTGGTGTTCGACGTGGGCGAGACCGAGCTGCGGTGGGAAGACAACGTCGTCTACAACCAGGAGCAGCGCGGCGAGAGCATCGCCTGGACGCTCTACAAGGACGGGGTCCGCTCGCTCGCGTTCAAGCCGGGCGTCGAGGAGGCCGAGATCGTGAACTTCCTCGGCGTGTTGCAGCGGGCGCGCAGTCTGCAGGCCGACGCCGCCGACGATCTGCTCACGCTGCTCTGGGCCCAGGATTTTCAATTCGTCAGCTACACGTTCCGGGAGCTTGCCACCGAGAACGCGGTGCCGATCGAGGCCGGCGACACCATCACGTCGGCTCCGCCGACCGACGTGCGGCACCGGGTGGAGGAAGAGGCGCCGCCCAAGCGCGAAGGCGTGGTGTCGATCGACGACTTCGACACCACGCTCTACTTTCTGGAAGACAATGAGGTCGAGTACCTCCGGAAGGACGTGGAGCGGGAGTACTCGCAAGACCTGCGTCGCAACGTGCTGTCGATGCTATTCGATCTGCTCGAGCTGCAGACCTATGGTACCGTCCGGGCCGAGCTCATTTCGATTGTCGAAAACTTCATCCCCTACCTGCTCGGCGCCGCCGACTTCCGCTCGGTGGCCGTGATTCTGCGGGAGACGCGCGCCATTCTGCAGCGGGCCCGGGAGCTGATCCCCGAGCACCGCAAGACGCTCGAGGGCCTGCCCGCCCGCCTGTCGCAGTCGGATGCGCTGTCGCAGCTCCTGCAGGCGCTCGATGAGGCGGCGATCCATCCCACTGAGGAGGAGCTCTCCGATCTGTTCCAGGAGCTCCGCCCCGAGGCGCTCTCGACGCTGATGGTGTGGGTCGCGAAGCTGCATGACCCATACGTGCGCGACCTCGTCCAGGGGGCGGCGGCCCAGCTGGCGCAGGCCAACGCGGCCGAGGTGCTCAAGGCCCTCGCCAGCGAAGACAGCGCCGCCCAGCTCGAGATGGTGAGGCTGGCCGGGCGCTTGAAGCTCCCGGGCGCACCGGAAGGCATGGAGCCGCTGCTCGCCTCGGAGGACCGCGGGCTCAAGCTCGCCGTGGTCGAGGCGCTCACGGCCATCTCGAGCCCGTCGGCCCTGCGGTTGCTGGAGAGAGCGATCGACGATGGCGACCGCGACGTGCGGATCGCCGCCGTGCGGTTTCTGGCCTCACGCGGCTACCGCAACGCGGCCGCGCGCATCGAATCGATGGTCACGGGCGCCAAGCTCCGGAACGCCGATCTGACCGAAAAGATGGCGTTCTTCGAGGCGTTCGGCGCGGTCGTCGGGGCCAAGGGGATCCCGGCGCTCGAAAAGATGCTCGCCGCCAAAGGGCTGCTCGGACGGAAGGAAGATCCCGAGACCCGGGCCTGCGCGGCGATGGCGCTCGGCAAAGTCCGCACGACGGAGGCGCGCGCGGTGCTCGAGCGCGCGGCCCAGGACAAGGACCCGCTGGTGCGGAACGCGGTGACCCGGGCGCTGCGCGAGGTCGGCACATGACCGCCGGCGGCCCCCCCAAGGGCACGATCGCCGAGACCGTCCAGACCACCGACGGATTCCTGCGGCACGCGGGGCGCGAGTTTTTGGTCGTGCTCTATACCGCGGTCCGCTCCCTCAAGCTGTATCCGATCGAGAACGCGCAGGTGCAGAAGGCGCTGGACGATCTCGCGGCCACGACCAAGCACCTGCTGGACGTGGAGAAGGAGATCGAGCTGCGGCTGCAGGGCGAGTTCATTTTCGTCAACTCCACCCGGCTGCGGCTCGATCTCGACAACTACGCGTCGTTTTCCCACATCCTCGGCGTGCTGCGGCAAAGCGGCATCGGCGCGGTGCGCATCGACGAGGGCGTGGAGCGCAAGCAGCTGCAGATCTTCGTTTCACTGCTGCTGTCGTACGCGGCCAAAGAGGTGACCGCGACGAAGGTGTTCGAGCTCGCGCAGAAACTGTCGGACGCCGGCGTGACGCACATCGGCGTCGAGCCGCCGTTGGAGACCGACGAGGACACCGAGGACGAGGAGCGGCAGACCGCCAACGTGAAGAAAGTGAAACGGGCCGTGCAGGCGATCGTGGATCAGGTGCTGAACAACGAGGCCTCGCTGGTGGGCCTCACCACGCTGCGCGACTACGACGAGTACACGTTCACCCACTCCGTCAACGTCTGCATCTTTTCGGTGGCGCTGGGCCGCAAGCTCGGCCTCACCAAGCTGCAATTGTACGATTTGGGCATGGCCGCCTTGTTCCACGACGTGGGCAAGTCGCGGGTGCCGCTCGAGGTGTTGAACAAACAGGGCGGCTTGACCGACGAAGAGTGGCGCATCATGCAGGCGCACCCCTGGCTCGGCGTGCTCACACTGTTCGGGCTGCGCGGCTACGGTGAGATCCCCTATCGGGGCATGATCGTGGCGTACGAGCACCACATGAAGACCGATCTCACCGGCTATCCCAAGTCGCTGCGACCGCGCGACCTGTCCATCTATTCGAAGATCGTCGCGGTGGCCGACGGGTTCGACGCCGCCACGAGCCGGCGCGTGTACCAGACCGTGGCGATCCAGCCGGATCAGGTGCTCAAGGAAATGTGGGAGAACCCGCGGCGCGGTTACGATCAGATCGTGGTGAAGGCGTTCATCAACCTGATCGGCATCTATCCCGTGGGGACGTGCGTCATCCTCGACACGTACGAGGTGGCGCTGGTGCACAGCGCCAACCCCGATGTCACCCACGTGCATCGGCCGGTGGTGCGCATCGTGACGACACCCGAAGGCGGGGTGCAGCATCCGGGATTCCTTGCCGACCTCGCGCAGCGCGATGCCGCGGGCAGTCATCCCCGCTCGATCGTGAAGGTCACCGACCCCCTCAAGTACGGCATCAACGTCAGCGACTACTTTGTCTGAGCACCCGATCGCCGCGCGCTGGCGGGCCATCCGGGGTAATGCAGGGACGCGGCGCGCCGCGCTCATTCCGTACCTGACGGCGGGGTTCCCGACGCCCGAGGTGTCCATCGAAGCCCTGCGCCGCGTGGCCGCGGCGGGGGCAGACTTCGTGGAAGTAGGGGTCCCGTTCTCGGATCCCCTGGCGGACGGGCCTACCATCCAACGCTCGACCCAGGCCGCGCTGGACCAGGGCATGACGGTGCCGCGCGTGCTCGATCAGATCCGTCGCGCCGCGCTCGAGATTCCCGTGGTGGTCATGACGTATTTGAACCCGCTCCTGGCCTTTGGGCTCGAGCGGTTCGTGCGCGAGGCGGCCGCCGCCGGCGTCTCGGGGCTCCTGCTCACCGATTTCCCCGCCGGCGCCGATCCCGACCTCGAGGCGCTGGTGCGGGCGAGCCCGCTTGCGCTGATCCGCCTCATTGCTCCCACGACGACGCCCGATCGTCTGGCGCGTGCCGTCGAGGGGGCGAGCGGATTCCTCTACCTCATCTCCCGCCTCGGCGTGACGGGGGCGCGCGATGCAGTGTCCACGGACCTGGCCGAGCACGTCGCCCGCGTGCGGTCGGCGAGCACGCTCCCTCTGGCGGTGGGGTTCGGGATCAGCACGCCCGCCCAGGCGCGCGCCACGGGGCGGCTCGCCGACGGCGTCGTGGTCGGCAGTGCGATCGTGGATGCGCTGGCAACGGGTGGGGTCGGCGCGGCCGAGCGGCTGGTCCGCCAGCTCGCCGCCGCGCTCCGGGAGGGGACCGCGTGACCGCGAACCGGCTGGTCACGATCTACAGTCGGGCGCTCGCGATCGGAGGATCGATTGCGCTGGGCGCGGCCCTCATCGTGGACCCGCGCTGGACTGGGCAGCCGCTCGAGCTGTTGGGCCTGCTCATCGCCGCCGTGCTGCTACGCGCGGGGCAGGTGCCGCTGAGCAAGTATTCTTATCTCACGCAGACCGGCCTGGTGGCGCTGGCGGGGAGCCTCGTGGTGGGTGCGCCGGCGACCGCGCTCGCGCTGGCAGGCGGCGTGCTCGGCGCCGACTGGCTGTGGCAGAAAAAGATGTTCCTCGCGGCGCTCGTGAACGTGGGAGAGCTCATCCCGGCGCTCTTCTTCTTCTGCCTCGCGTACTTCGTCATCAGCCGGCTGCTGTTCTACTTCGCCTTGATCATCCGCGGTAAACTCGAACAGGACGAGCGCCTGCTCATCCTGCGGTACGAGTGCATCGGCTACGGCGCGACGGTGATCGCCACCGGGATCGTCGTGGGCACGGTGAGCTACTGGCCGCCGCTCGCCTGGGTGTTCGTGGCGGCCGCGCTCGGCGCCCTGGGGTTGCTGTTCAAGCACACCCTCGAGGAAGCCATCGCCGCGGAGGAGCTGAACAAGATCCACGCGATGGAGGCCGTGATCACGAGCAACATCAGCCTCGAGGACTCGTTCGCCCGGATCGAGCGCCTGGCGCATCGCCTGGTGGATTGGGGCGACTTTCGCATCTACCGCCGCCAGGAGGGGACGCTGCGCCTGGCCTACCGCGGGCAAATCGGGCGCGCGCAGCGCGGCGAGCCCACCCCCGATACCGCTGCCGTTCGCGAGCACGTCACCCGGACGGGCGAGTCTGTCGTCATTCACGACGTGACCCACGACAAGCGCATCGCCGACGCGCCGCTCGCGGTGCAGAGTCTGGTCATGGTGCCGCTCAAGTTCGGCGATCACGTGATCGGGACGCTCGAGCTCGAGCACCACAAGCGCAAGGTGTACCGGGGGAAAGACGTCATCACGATCAAC
>QHUD01000054.1 GCA_003221085.1 Gemmatimonadota bacterium | reverse complement strand
CGGGGGTGGACCGTGGTGCTCCATTTCAAGAACCAGGACCCGAATCTGCCTCACTCTGTGGAAGTCATTCCCGATGCGACACCGATGCCGGTGGGTCCGGTGGCCCCGGCATTCGAGCATGCCACGACCGGCCGTCTTGACCAGGGCTTCGCGGCCGGGCAGGGCGCCGACGTCCGCTTCGTATCGGGGAAGGCCGGTCCGTTCCTCATATTCTGCGCCGTGCCGGGTCATGGCGCCGCGGGCATGTGGATTCAGCTCGTCGTCTCCGAAACTGCCGAGAGGCCCGCGCTGGCGGCGGCCCCCGAGCGATAAGGGAGTTTCACAAGAGGTTCATCGTGCCCTCACGCACCGTGTGCTAGCATTCCAGCGGTCACTCGGCGAGGGTGACCGGTGCGGGACAGCCCCTGAGGAGGGGCCGGCGCGAAGGGCGCCGCCGACGTAACGGTTCGGTCCCCAGCCACTGGCCGCACGTCCACCGGTTCGTCCGGTCGAAGGACAACGAAACCAGTGGCAGGCAGTCCGCAAGGGACCAACGTCGCCCGGTCGGAACGACCCGGCGGAAGCGAACAGTCGGAATCAAGTGTCCTCAGGCCCCCGGGTCGACATCAGATTCGGGGGCCGCGGTTTTTCCTCGGTTCTTCGTGTACGATTCACTGCGCGTGTACTGTTACCCTATGCCGCGGAGGGTCCAATGAACTGGAAGGTCGCCTTGTTCGCGCTGGCTCTGGCAGCTCCGCTCGGAGCACAGGAGACGGCGAAGTCTGACAGCCTGCGTCATCCGATGATGGGTGCTGGCCGCGGGATGATGATGGATGACCCCATGATGCAGCAGATGGGGCCTGCGATGATGCGGGTGATGTTGTACACGCCGCAGCACCTGCTCGCCCGCAAGGACGCGCTCGGGCTCACTGGCGATCAGGTCACCCGCCTTACCGCGTTGCGTGACGGAGCGAAAACGGCGCACGACGCCGCGATGGCAGACGCGATGACGCACATGAAGGAGCTGGAGACGGCCGCGAATGCCGCGCAGCCCGACACGTCGGCGCTGAAGACCCACTTCCAGGCCGCGCACGCGGCGATGGGGAAGGCGCATTGGGCCATGCTCGCCTCGGCGGCGCAGGCGCGAGCGGTGCTCACCGACGCTCAGCGCACCCAGGTGCATGTGTGGGCCGACTCGATGCAGGTGTGGATGAAGCAGCACCACCAGATGATGAATCCCGCCCAGCCACACTGAGCCGCGCCGAGATCGGGCCCCATGCGTGGCCGACACGCGCGGTTGCTCGGGCGCGAAGGGCCGTGGCGGTTCATCAGCGAGCCTCCGAAGGCCTGGTTTTCCGTGACGGTTTCGTGACGGTTCCGGGGTCGGATTTCGGCGTTTTCCGTCCTTTCCCGCGAGAACGGCCGTCAGCTAAGTCGTTATCCTTGGGCGAGACGCGCTTGACGGGCGGCGCGGTCGCCTGAGGAAGTTGGAGGTTCGAGTCCTCCCGCCCCAGTTGAAGGTACGCTAAGGCTCCACCATCGATGGAACCCTCAGCCGGCGGCGTGACGCCTGGCGGTTTTCGCGACGCGTCGCCTGCTCGCCGCTTCCTCCTCCCGGAGCTCCTGGTCGCCGCAGCGATTCTCGCCGCGGGTTTCGCCGGCATCCTGCCGTTCGGCGCGACACCGTTTCTCGTCGCGTTCGGTGGTGTCTCTCTCTGGCTGCGCCGCGAAGGTGCGCGCGCAGTCGGGTTGGCGTTCCGCCCTGACTGGGGTCGCGCGGTGCTCGTGGGCATCGGGGCCGGCGCTGGCTACCAGGGCTTCAGCCTCTACGTCGCCGAGCCGGCGATCGCTCGACTCACGGGCAAGCTCCCCGACGCTCGCCGCGTTTGGCGAGGAGTTCGTCTATCGCGGTTACCTGCTCACGCGGATCGCGCGGGCGTTGGGAGGCGAGCCCCGCGCGTGGCGTGCGGCACTCGTGGCCACAAGCATTCTGTTCGGCGTCGGGCATGCATTTCAGGGGTGGTCGGGCGTCATCAGCGCAGGGCTGGGTGGTTTCTTGTTCGGCCTGCTGTACCTTGCCACCGGCCGCAATCTCTGGGTCTGTATGATCGCGCACGGCACGACCGACACGGTCGGCTTCCTCCTCCTCTATCTGGGGAAGTATCCGGGTGCATGAGGAGGCGCCTGTTGCGGCGGCACAACGTTTGCCCTAGGTACTCCCCGCCTTCCGAGAGCGTTTCGGCTATCCTACTATGTCGGACCGGGGAGTTACGTATGAAAACCGCCGTGCTGACCACCGTCCTCACACTCGCCATCGGCGGATACTCGCCGGCGCCCGCCCAGGGGCCGTATGACAAGCACGCCGACGCGCATAAGAACATCGAAGGTGCGTTGCTGCGGGCCCGAGCCGACGACAAGCTCGTGCTCCTGGACTTCGGGGCCAATTGGTGTCTCGACTGCATCGTCCTGTCTCATCTGTTCGAGGACAAGACCGTGCGCGCCTTCCTAGACGACAATTTCCACGTCGTGCAGATCGACGTAGGGAATTGGGACAGGAATCTGGACGTCTCGCGGCAGTACGGCAGTCCGATCGAGAATGGCATTCCCGCCGTCGTGATCCTCGCCGGCTCGGGCGACGTCATCGCGTCGACCAAGAATGGCGCCTTGGCCGATGCGAGAACGGCGACCGCGCGGGATGTTCTCGGCTACCTCAAGGGCTGGGTGGCTCAAAAGCCGATGCATGCGGCTCGCTAGCCCGTCCACTCCCGTGGGGCTCGCCTCCGCCATGATCGTGCTGGGGCTCGGCGGAGTGCGCCTCCAGTCCGAGCGATGGCTCCTCACCAGATTCGCGCAGCATGACGTTGCCGTCGAGATCGCGCTTGAGCGGGACCAATCGGGGAAGGCGTGGTTGGTGGGAACGTATACGCCGTCCAAGGCGAACTTTCATCTGTACGGGAAGGACTTACCGAGGGCAGGGATTCACGGAGTAGCGCGCCCCACACTATTGGAGCTCGTCTCGTCCGCGTCGCTCAGGTCTGCGGGCCCGCTCGTCGCGGACCAAGCGACCATCGATCTCCACGTCGCCGCCTTGGAGTCGACGTTTCCCGTCTACCCGGCGGGCGCCGTGACGCTCCGTCTCCCCGTAACGCTCACCGCGAGGGACAGGGCGACGGCGGAGCTGTCCGTGACGTACATGGCCTGCAGCGACCGCACCTGTCTGGCGCCGGTCATCGATCGGCGGATCGTCGTCAGGATCCCGGAGCTGGCTGCCTCCGCCCCTTGACCTTGCAACACTCTGCCTAAGTTCGCTCTCACCCGCGCAAAAATTTAGTTGCACGTCTGCAACGGACCGTGTGTTGCGGCGGCGCAAGAGTGTGACGCTGTCGTTTGCACGGTGTTGCCTCCTAACCACGCGAAGGTCGCAGGTGCGTGCGTCGCTTCGACAGTCGACGGGACAGTTCACTCTTTTTACTTTGCCGGCATGCATCCAGAATCGCGCCTTCGACGAGCGTGGGTCGCGCGGATCGGCGGAACACACCCGCTGCCATTCGCGACGACGAGTCCGTACACGACGGCTCAAGGCGGTGGCGTGGGGACCGCCGAATGCACTGCCTCTGCGGTAACGCCCCGGCGGCTGCGGTGGGACACCTTGCAGGTGGTCCTCGCGCTCCTCGTGTTCGTGCAGGTGTGGCGCATCCACGACCTGCTTCCCGGGATCGCGATGCCGGGCCTTCCCGTGCTGTGCACGCTCGCAGTGCTATTCCTGCTGGTGCTGGATCAGGATCCGCGGCGCAGACTGGACAGCCTCAAGCAGCCCGTCGTCCGCGCCGCGCTTGTGTTACTGCTGCTCGCCACGCTCTCGATTCCGGGGAGCCTCTATCCTCGGTACAGCGCCATCTTCGTGGTCAAGGACTACATGCGGAGCGTCGCGTTGATGCTCATGATCGCCGCCAGTATTCGCGGGGTAGGCGATCTGCGGCGGCTCGCCTGGCTCCAGATCGTGGGCGTCACGCTCTGCTGCGCAGTCAGCTTGGCGCGCGGTCAGGTCGACGCCGATGGTCGACTCGTTGTACTGACCTACTACAATTCGAACGACCTGGCGTTGTTGATCGTCAGCACGTTGCCACTCACCCTATACCTGTGGCGTCGGCCGACAGGTCTGGTGGGTCGAGCGGTGCTGCTCGCCGCTGCGTCGTGCGTCATGATGACGTTCGGTCGCACCGGCTCGAGAGGGGGGTTCTTAGCGTTTGTGGTGGTGGCGGGCTATCTGTTGGCGGGATTTCGCGGCATTGCTACGTCGAAGCGGGTCGCCGCTGTGGCGCTGCTTGCGATTCTGCTCGTCGCCCTCGCGAGCGACCGCTACTTCACACGTATTCAAACGATCTTGAATCCGTCAGCGGATTATAACTGGCGTGGGAAATCCGAGACAGGTCGGATGGAGATATGGAAACGCGGCATCGACTACATGATGACGTATCCCGTATTGGGAGTCGGGGTCGGTGCGTTCCCGGTGGCGGAAGGCACTCTGGCGCCTGAAGCCCGCGAGCTGCGGTGGTACGGCAAGGGCTTCAGGTGGTCCGCCGCACACAACCCCTTCATCCAAATCGGCGCCGAGCTCGGCGTCCTCGGACTGATCGCGTTCGTCGCGCTACTCGTGAGAGCTTTCCGCACGCTCTCCAAGGTCCGGCGGGGGCCGCCCGCGGAGTCCGCCGTGTTGGCGCAGAGCCTCACCGCCTGCCTCGTCGGGTTCGTGGTGGGTGCGTTCTTCTCGTCGGTGGCCTATGCCGCCTATTTGTACATGCTCCTCGGCATGATCGTGGGCCTTGCGCGAGCAGCATCTCCTCGCCAGGCACACGTGCCCCCGACCCTTGACCCGGGCGTACCCCCACGGCTTTGTTTGACAAGAGGCCTTACATAGTCGCATGGTCCTGCCGCTCGCTGTGCTACTGCTCCAAGTCCCCCAGGCGTCCGCTGCGGCGCCGGCGGACGCGCGACCGGTGCGTGTCTGGCTCGGCGCCAGCGGCGTCCTCAGCCGCGGCACTCCCGTCCGGGTCTACGTTCAGGCGGCGCAAGACGGCAACCTGATCGTGCTGCACCGCCGCACCGACGGCCGCATCGACGTGCTGTTCCCCGCCAAGCCCGACGGGGATCCGTTCGTCCGCGCGGGCACCTACGAGATCCAGGCGACGCCGAGCCGCGTCGCCTTCGTGGTCGCGGAGCCCGACGGCTCGGGCCTCGTCCTCGCCGCGCTGGCGCCCCGGGCCTATCGCTTCGACGAGTTCGTGCGCTCCGCGGCGTGGGACCCCGACGCGCTCGCGCCGTCCTGGGATGGCTCCGACGGCGAGGGTATCCTCTCGGACCTCGTGCAGCGCATGCTCGGCGACGGCTACTTCAATTACGACATCGTGATGTACGCCGTCGCGCCGCCCGTCTACGCCCTGCAGCAGGACACGGACGCCTCATTGCCGATGTACCCGACGTGCACCGACTGCACGTTCATCGGCTTCCAACAGAACCTGTTCGAGCCGCTGGCGCTGTGCGATCCATTTTTGTCGCCCTGCATCGGCCAGGGCCGGTTCCGCCACCGCGGGCGGCGACTCGACGAGGCACCGGCCGCCCCGCCGAGCCGCACGATCGCCCTCTCGATGCGCGGATCATCCGCGGCGGCGCTGATACCGCGGGACGGCAGGGCGGGAGGCAAGGGAGCGTTCGAGCCCCGCGCGCGGGCGCCGCGCCCGATTCCACCTGGGCCGACGAGTCTCCCGATCCGCGCAGCCCCGCTCGGCCCCGGCCGATCGACGCTCGCGAGCGCGCCGGTACGCCCCGCGGTGCCTACGCTGCGACGCAGGGTGAGCGCGCCGGCCCAGCCCGTGCCGGGTCGCGTGGTGAGCCTGACGCTGACACCCACACGACTGCGGGAGGAGCCCGCCGAAGCGCCCAGCGGTGGCTCCCTCGTCCTCACGGGCCTGACGGTATCACCACCAGTCCCACCCGCAGCGCCCGCGCGCGTGCTCGTGGCGCGGCGGGAGGCACCCCCGATCCAGGCCACTACACCCGGAATGATCCGGGAACGGGGTCTGGCGATGGCTACAGGTGGAGTGGGGGCGGGAGGAGAAGCGACGGCGCCGGCGACGGGACGTACACAAGGAATCGCAATCCCGCCGGCCATGTTCCACGCGGCTCAGGCCCGCGTGCCCGCACGTATCGCTGTTCGGCGACGTTGACGGACGCTACGTCGCTACGTTGTCCGACGAGCACATCGGACAACGTAGCGTCGTACCGTCGTGACTCGGGTTACTGACCTACCGTAAAGTCGATTCGCTTCAGCACTGTGCCCGCCGCGTCACGCACCTCGACGTGCCAGGCTCCGGTCCAGTCGGGCGGGACCGACTTGCGGCTCCACGTGCGCCAGGGCGATCCGCCCACCTGCAGCTCGACGTCGCCTACCTGCGTGTCGCCGTGGAACCAGACGTGGTGGATGCTTGAGCCACCGGCGCCCTCCACCTTGGTCCAGCCGATCAGCTGGCCAACGTCCGCTGGGAACGCGGTGCCCGTGTCTTGCGGCTGCCGATCGAGCACCGACCGCGCGACCACCGCCTCGACGACCGTCACCTGAGGCGCCGCCGCCGCTGGAGCGGCGGCCTTCGTGGTGTCCTGCGCGGCGAGGCCGCGGCCGAGCAGCAGGGTCGCCGCGGCGATCATAGCCATGCGCTTCATGACGGCTCTCCTTCAAGAGGTGTCCGTTGTACGGCAGAAGTTGTCCGTTGTACGGCGCGCCGCCCGCGATGTTCCAGCCAGGTGCCCAGGGTGGCCGCGAGCACGATGCCGAAGCCCGCCCCAGCCAGCTGAAACCTCGCCTGGTACTGGCGCTGCCGCCCGGCGCACTTGCCGGCGAACAGCGCGCCCACCATGGCGCCGCACGATCCCTGAATGAACGTGAAGCCATAGCCCGCGCCCGCGCCGAACAGCACCGGGAGCGCGCACAACACGAGGTGGCGGAGAAAGATCTTCATGGCGAACCCATGACATGGAGGAAGACGGGCCGCGAAATCTCAGTGGGAAGAGAACGCGCCGGGGCGGTCCGCTCGATGACGGCGCTCACAGTCCCCGGGGTCGCATGCTGGGTCATCGCCCGCGCTCGACCTTCCAGCGATCGACCACCCGTGCGGCGTCTCCCGTGCCTCTCACGACCTGGTACTGGTCGAAGTGGGCGACGGTGAGACACGAGTGGTTGGGGATGATTTCGACCTGCGTCCCGACCGTGAACCGACCGTCGAGCGCGGCCGGAGATTCGGCGCGGATCTGCCCGTGCTCCTGCGACAAGGTCGCCACCGTGAGCTCGGAAGCGCCACGCACCGCGCCCATTGCCTGCGGGCCCACGTGCGCCGGCCCGGGATCCTTCGACAGCTCGAGCGCCCCGGCGTCGACGATGAAATGCGCCGCCCCCGGTTGATGCGACACGACCGTGGCGAGCACCGTCACGCCCACGTCCCCGGGCTCGCAGCACCCGATCAGCACCATCGTCCGGTCGTAGAACACGTAGTTGCCGGGGCGTGCCTCGGTCACGCCGTCGAGGTCCTGGGCGGCCGCCATCGCCGGCGTCGACCCGACGCTCACCTCGCGCACCGGCAGGCCGGCTTCGCGGAGTCGCCCGGCGAACCCGACCATGACGCTCCGCTCCTGCTCCGCCACCCGGGCCGCTTCCGCCTTGCTCGTGGTGCGGTAGGCGTGGCCGGAGTGGCTCAGGATGCCGTCGAACACGAGTCCGCGCTCGTCTCCCAAGTCGGCGGCCACCTCCAGGGCGTAGGGCGATCCCGGGTTTACGCCTGCTCGGTGATAACCGCAGTCCACCTTGAGCCACACGTGCAGGCCCGAGCCCGCGAGCGCGCGCGCCGTCCGCTGGTCATCCACGACGACTCGCAGCGTCGCTCCCGTTTCCTCCGCCAGGCGGCGCGCGTGGGGGATGTGACTCGGATCGATCGGAAACGCCCAGGTGAGGTCGGCGAACCCGGCGCGCGCGAACACCTCTGCCTCGACCAAGGTGGACACGGTGAGGCCGCGCGCGCCCTGCTCGAGCTGCAGGCGTCCGAGCTCGAGACACTTGTGCGTCTTGGCGTGCGGCCGCAAGGCGACGCCGAGCTGCCGAGCACGCGCGGCCATGTCCGCGAGATTGCGCTCCACGACATCCAGGTGCAGCAGGAGCGCCGGTGTCTCCACGTCGTACGCCTTCACGTTTCCCGTTTCCCGTTTCCCGTTTCCCCTTTTCCCGTTTCCCGTCTACTTCACCACGTGGAACTCCGTCTGGCGTCGCAGGATCCAGTGCATCTGGCCGTCGGGGGCGAGCTCCGCGTTCTCTTCCTGCGCCGACCGCACCGGCTGGTTGGCCCATTCCGGCAGCGGGGTCGTGGCTTGGAGCTCGATCGCGAACCAGCTGTTGGGGACCAGGCTCACGTCCCCGCGTCCGGGCACTCCCTCCTGGTGGTCCCACAGCCCGATCAGCGGCCCGGCGCCGTGCCCGCGGTCGCCGATGGGGTGGGTGTAGATCGTGCCGGTGATCCCGGCCGCCCGCATCTGAGCCAGCGCGGTGGCGAGTACCTCGTTCCCAGTCCGCCCCGGCCGCATGTCGGCGAGCAGGATGTCCTGCAGCCTGTTCGAGTTCTTGAGGGCCTGCTTCAACCCGTCCGGGACCTCACGCTCACCGGGCCGCAGTACATAGCCCATGTGCTGTGTGTCGGTGTTCAGGCCCAGTGCGGTGATGCCGAAGTCGCAATGCAGCACGTCGCCGCGCTGGATCACGACCGCGCCGGAATCGGACAGATCGACGCCCCGCCGCTGCACGTCCACGTCGGTGTGGAACCAGGTGCCGAACCCGAGGTCGTTCACCCGCTGGCGCATCCACCAGGCGACGTCGTCGGTCGTCGTCTTGCCGGGCGTGATGACCTTGCTCGAGAATGCGGTATCGATGGTTCCCCAGACGACCTGCATCAGCCGCCGGTACGCGGGGAGCATCGCCGGAGCGCGGATCTCCTGATACTCGAGCGGCAGGTCCTCGGCGCGCATGATTCGGGCCCGGTACCGCTCGGGGAGCGCGGCCTGCAGCTGCTCCCACTCGCCCGCCGACAGCCCGTCCGAGAAGGCATGGGTGGGCGAGATGTCCACGGCGATAGTCGGCGGATCGCGCTCCTCGACCACGCGGCGCAGGAGATCCCATTGCGCTTGTCCCACCAGCTCGGGGCGGCGGCCGATCGAGGGATCGATGGTCTCTTTCGCGTGGTAGGCCTCGTACAGCCCGCCCTGCGATGTGCCGCCGAGCGCGAGCCGCTCGACGCCACGGTCCGGGCCGCGGTCGAAGAACACGTAGATCGTGCGCCGCCGCGCAAAGAACGTGGTGGCCGAGACCAGCGACCAGAACACCGGGTCCTCGTTGTACTCGCGCATCGGGACGACCCACATCGCGACGTGATGCTGCCGCATCAGTCGCGGCAGCACCGAGTCGAGCCGGTAGCGCAGCCACTCTTGCTGGACGGCCGCCTGTTCGCGCAGCGTGCCGAGCGGGCGGGTGGGTGAGGATGTCAGGCGGGGTGGCTCGCCTGACGGAAGTCCCTGCACGAGGATGGTCGAGAGCAGCAACGCGGCGAATGTCATAGCGGTCGAGATGTGGGAGAAGGTTGGGGTGGCTGGGAGAGCACGGCACGACGGGTCACCAGGACGAGCAAGAGGATGATGGCGCCGACGTTGTACGTGTTCTGGCGGATGACCCGTAGAACCGTAGGCAGGGCGCTGGAGATGTGGCTCAGCATCCCAGACGTGAGCAGTGCCGCGACGCCGAGCAGGCCGAGCCACGCTGCACGCCTCCAACCTCGCGCCGGCGCCGGGCGGCTGAACAGGTCGGTCCAGGCGGGCAAGGCGAACACGTAATAGTGGAGGCGGTCGAGCGGTGCCAGCAGGACCGCGAGCACCCGGCCGGAGCCTCCGACGAAGGCGGAGGCGAACCAGCTCGTCAGCCCCACCACGATGGACGCGAGAATCGCAGCCCCCAGCCCGGAGAGCGAGAACCCCGGCATGAGCCAGGCGACCAGCGCGACGGAAATCCCGTTCACGACCAGGAAGCTGAGCCCGCCCGCGGCCGTGACACCCACCGCCAGCGGCCGCCAGCGGCCGCGCGCGAGAAAGTAGAGAAAAATGGCCCCGGGGTAGCCCTTGAGCGCGGTAGCCACGCCAATCCAGAGCGCCGCGCGCATCTCACGTCCTTGTTCGAGGTCGCCGATGGCGCGGACGACCAGCGCGAGCAGCACCAGATTGATGTTCAAGTGTTGAAAGTTGCTCTGGAGCGGTTGGGCGACCGCCGCGACGGCCAGCACGACCGGGGTCCAGCGGCCCACGTGCTGGTACCCGCGAACCACACACCACCCGAACAACGCCACGTTGCCGACCGCCCATACGGCCTTGGTGAGGGGCAGGCTGAGGCGCGCCAAGAGCGCGAACGGACCGAGGGCAAAGATCGCGAACGGCGGCCAGGGAAGGCCGATCGCGCCGTTGAAGTCGGCGTACGGCGGCTGACCCTGCAGCAGGCGCTCGGCCAGGCGCAGGTGGAACACGAAGTCGCCGCCCGAGTGGACGCCGATAACCGAATTGACGAGCGCATACACTGCGCCGAGCGCGAGCAGGATGCGCCGCGCTCGGGGCGTCAACTCCGCCATATTCCCCGGGTCAGGCTCGCCCAGCCGGCGAGAAAGCAGAGTCCGCCGACGGGCGTCACCGCCCCCAGGGCGCGCACGCCGGTCAGCCCGAGCGCGTACAGGGAGCCGGAAAAGACGATCGTGCCCGCGACGAAGAGCCAACCTGCCAGGCGCACTGCCGGGACGGGCCAGCGCGTCACCGCCCACGCCACGAGCAGCAGCGCGAGGGCGTGGTACATCTGGTAGCGCGCGCCGGTCTCGAACGCGGCCAGCTGGTCGGGGGGGAGAAGCGCGCGCAGAGCGTGCGCCCCGAATGCGCCGGCGGCTACGGCCACGAACGCCGACACCGCGCCGAGCGCGGCGAACGTTCGGTCCATCAGTCGAGCCGGCGGCCCGTCACTTCGATGCGGCGGTATCGCTCGATCCGGCCGGAGCCTCCGACGAAGGCGGAGGCGAACCAGCTCGTCAGCCCCACCACGATGGACGCGAGAATCGCAGCCCCCAGCCCGGAGAGCGAGAACCCCGGCATGAGCCAGGCGACCAGCGCGACGGAAATCCCGTTCACGACCAGGATGAAGAGTCCCAGCGTAATGACCGTGAGCGGTAGGGTGAGAATGAGGATGATCGGGCGGATCACGGCGTTCACGATGCCGAGCAGCAGGGCAGCGACCACGAGGTTACCCCAGCCGTCGATTCGGACGCCCGGGACGATGGTCTCCGCCGCCCACAAACCGAGCCCCGTGATTACGAGGCGGAAGAGAAAGCCTTTCATGCCTTCAAAATACTAGCGCGCGTCCCGCCGCGCCCGACCGGCCACGAACCGGGCCGTCACCCCGGGGTGCACCTGCACGCCGAGCCGCGCGTCGAACAGGATCGCGCCCACGAGTGAATCACCCACTCGCGATGCACTGACGCCGGCGAACGGCCCCAGGTCTGCCGGCCAGCCGTAGATCAGGGCCTGCTCTGGGGAGCCGTACCAGGTGACGGCGAGCGTTTCGGCACGCGGCACCGCGAATACCAGGGCGCCCTTGTAATGACACGTCCGGCCGACCGCGACGCGCGTCGTATCGAGGATCACGTCGGTGAGCTTGAAGCGATCGCCCATCTCGGGCAGCGTGAGCGAGTCGCCGCGCGCCACGACCCAGTGGCCGACGTACGGCTGCGAGAACCGCGCGCGCAGGTGCATCTCCGACGAGTCGCACGGGGTCCCCGGCCCGCACGCGGCGAGCGCGGCAAGCAGGGTGGCCCTCACCCCCTGACCCCCTCTCCACAATGTGGAGCGGGGGAACGGAGGATGCAGGGATGCGGTCAGGGGGTGGGGCCTCACGGGGAGACGCTGTCAGTGGCTCGTACCCGGGCGCTCGTGGAATCGGCCGCCTGCATCGCCTTCCCGACGCCGCTCGCGCCAGGGATGCGCGACTGGGCCAGGATCGAATCCCGCTGGCGCTCGGTGAGCGAGTCGCCTGCGGGGGTGGATTTGGCGGATTTGCCGTCGGAACACGCGGCGCAGAGAGCCAGGGCGATCGTCAGCGAGCGGGCGCGCATTTGGGCCTCCGAATGGATGCGGACCTAAAGATGCAAGGCGGACGTAAAGATGCAGAGGCGCCGCATGCGGCGCGCCTCCACATCCCGCGAGTCATTTCCGTCGCAACAGCACGCCGTAGGCAACCAGATTGACCGTCAGCACGAGCGTGCCCAGGACGGCTTGCGTGGGTCGGGTGAGCCCCGCTGGATAGAGTGCCGGAATCACATAATGCTCCACGAATCCGCCGCGATACCCTTCGAGCCCCGCGCGGGCGCGCAGCGCATTCTCGAGCGGGGTCAGCGGACAGATCCAGCCGCTGTACTCGATGGCGATCCCCCACAATGCGCACGGGACGTGCGCCACGACGACCCAGCGCCAGCGCCACGCCAGGAACCCACCCAGCACCACGAACGCGACGAAGGCCGCGTGCACGAGCACGACGCAGTCAGCGAGGGTGCGGTAGAGCATCTTCAAGCTCCCCTTATACGACGAAAGCCCCCGCCGGACCAGGGTCGGGCGGGGGCTCGCATGCCGTCGCGCCGTCTAGGCGCCCATCAGCTTCTCGCACGGGCCGAACAGACTCCCGGCCGCGAACTCGACGGCGCCGGGTAGATCGAACATATCCAGGAACGCCTGGTACTCGAGCGCCGAGAGCACGGTGCCGTCGGCATGGCGTACCGCGATCCCCCCGTCGGTACCGCCGATATGGGTCCAGGGAACGTGGTTCACGTCGATCGTGAGATTCATCGTTACGGTCTGCGAGGCCGGCGTCAGGATGGTGATGGCGATCGTGCCGTGCATGGAGACCGTCTCCGTGCCGTGCGTGACGCTGAAATCGTCGAGCGTGAGCAGGAGATGGCTGGCGTCGGACAGCACCAGCGTCTCGTGCAGCTCGACGTGGATCGCGGGATTGTCCAGGTCCCAGGTGATGTCGATCTGCGTGTCGGGGTTGTCGGTGTTGAGCTGCGTCGCCGCGAATGTCGCGCTGAACGTGAGTGTGTGCGTACCATCCGTCACGAACCCCGCGGACGTGGCGGTGAACGCCGACGCCGGGCTGCCGGTGACCTGACCGCTCACCGTGTAGTTGACGTACACGGTGCCCGGGCTCGCGGGTGTGCCACCGCTGACGATGACATGCAGCTTGTCGATCGCTGGTGTCGTGGTGCTCTCGTCCACCAGATCGACGAAGCCCGTGGGAGTGAGCGGCGTCTCGACGATCACATAGGTGACCGGATCGACGGCATACAGGATGATTCGGACTCGGTCGTTGGGAGCCGCCGGCGTGGCGCTCGCATCTTGCTCGTACGCATGGGTGGTCGTGTTCCACACCCATGTCGTGCCGAGCTTCGTCGGCGGGATGACGCTGGCACTGATACCGCCGGAGAGCGCCGTCGCGCTCTGGCGCAGCGCCTGCACCCGCGCCGCTGAGCTCGTGCTGAGTGTCCTCGATGAGCGAGGCGGCGTGATGGGGGCGGCGCCGAGCAGCCTGCCGACGCGGCTCGGCGCGGCGGCAGGCGAGCCCGCCGCGCCGCTCACCGCGCCGAAACTCTGAAATGTTGGCGACCGGAGCACACCGGACACGGTCGTCAGGTCGCTGCTGAGGGCCGCAGGGTCGGCCAGATGAGCCTGCGGGCCGGTGGTGTTCGTGCACGCTGCCACGCCGAGGGCGGCGACGACCGCGAGGCCCCACCAGGGGCGGCGTTGGTGTGCTGGCATGCTGGTCCTCCGAAATGAGGGCGTAGGCGGGGCGGTGACCGGGCGCTTCGGTCCGCGTCCAAATTGCAACGTACCCCAAAGAGGCCCGATCGGGCAGTGACGCGGCGCACGCCTCCTGGGCGCAGGATAGGGCGGAGGAGGGGCCTGAGGCGGGCCGCGTTAGGCGATGACGCCGCCGCCCAGCAGGCGGGCGTCCGCGTCGTACAGGGCTCCCGATTGCCCCGGCGTGATGGCACGCACCGGCTGGGTGAGATCGAGGGTGATTCTCTCCCCGGCGTGCTCCCGGACGCGCCCGGGCACCGCCGGGGCGCGGTAGCGGCACTGCACCATGACCGCATCCCCCGGCGCCAGGGGATCGGCGAGCCAGCTCACCTCCGCGAGCGTCACGCGGTACCCGAACAGCTCGTCTCCGGAGCCGATCACGACCTCCCGCGTCTCCGGACGGATCGCGACCACGTACATCGGCTCGCGAAAGCCGCCAAGGAGGCCGCGCCGCTGCCCGATGGTATAGCGCGCGAAGCCCGCGTGCTCGCCGACGACCGCGCCGCCCACCGTCACCAGGGGCCCCGGCGTGAGGGCGGGCGCTCCAGCGGGGAGATGCCGCTCGAGCACGCCCACATAATCGTCGTCCGGGACGAAGCAGATCTCCACGGACTCGACCTTCTCGGCTGTGACGAGGCCGAGCCGGCGGGCGACGTCTCGCGTTTCACGCTTGGTGAGCGGCCCGACCGGCGTGAGCATCCGCGCCACCACGCTCCGGTCGATGCCCCATAGAAAATACGACTGATCCTTGCCGTGATCGCGGCCGCGGAACAGCGCC
>QHUD01000124.1 GCA_003221085.1 Gemmatimonadota bacterium | reverse complement strand
AACCGATTGCTATTCGGTGAGTTGCGACTATTTTGGAGGATGCCCCTCGACCGCGAAACGTTGCATACCTGGGTTCACCACTGGCAGGACGAATACGACGCCGCCTACCTGTACCTGGTGCTCGCCGGCCAGGAGCCGGACCAGAAACGCAAGGACGTCTACATCAAGCTGGCCGGCGTGGAAGAGCGGCATGTGCAGATGTGGGAGAAGCTGCTCGCGGAGCACGGCCATCCGGTCGGCCGGCCGCGGCCTTCGGTGAACGCGCGCCTGCGCGCCTGGTTCGGGCGGCGCTTCGGGCCCGGCTACCTCCTGCCGCTGCTGCTGCGCGAGGAGGGGCAGGAGGTGAAGGGGTACATGGACCTCCACAACAAGGTCACGTTCGACGATGCGCGAGAAGTTTCACTCAAGCTCGCGAAGGAGTCGGCCGCGCATGCCGAGACCCTGGCGGCCCTCGCCGGCCGTGCCGCGGAGCCCTGGCACAAGACGGAGTCGGGCGGTTTCCTGCGCAACGTGGTCTACGGGTTCAACGACGGGCTGACCGCGAATTTCGGCCTCGTGGCGGGAGTGATCGGCGCCAATGTCGCGCCACACATCGTGCTGGTCTCGGGAATTGCGGGGATGTTCGCCGACGCGTTGTCGATGGGCGCGTCGGGCTACCTCGCGGCGAAGAGTGAGCAGGAGGTGTACGACCACGAGATCGCGATGGAGAAGGAAGAGATCCGCATCATGCCCGAGGTGGAGGAGGAAGAGCTCGCGCTCGTGTACCAGACCAGGGGCATCGAGGCCGGCATGGCGCGCCAGATGGCGGCCGAAGTGATGCGCCACCCGCAACGGGCGCTCGACGAGCAGGTGCGGGAAGAGCTGAAAATCGGTGAAGCCCACGCGACGCCGTTCAAGGAAGGCTGGGTCACCGGCACCGCGACGGCCGTCGGCGCGTTCATCCCCGTGGCACCGTTCCTCGTGTTCAGCGGTCCGACGGCCGCCTGGATCGCCTTCACGATCGCGATGCTGTCCCATTTCGCCGTCGGGGCGGCCCGCAGCGTCTTCACTGGACGGGGCGTGATCCGGAGCGGGGTCGATATGTTCGTCGTCGGACTGGGAGTCGCGGCCGTCGGCTACGTCGTCGGAGATGTGGTCGCAAAGATCTTCTGATAACGATTCACAGGACGAAGTTCAGCAGCCGATCCTGGACGTAAATCGTCTTTCTGACGGGCTTCCCGTCCACGAACTTCCGCACCGACTCGTCCTGCATGGCCCGCTCGACGACCTCAGCTTCGCTCGCCCCGCGGCTCACCGTCACCCGCCCGCGGACCTTTCCGTTCACCTGTACCACGACCTCGACATCGCCGGCGGCGGCGAGCGTCGCATCGTAGCTCGGCCAGCTCGCGTGAAAGATCGAGCGGTCGTGTCCCAGGGCCGCCCAGAGCTCCTCCGCGAGATGCGGAGCATAGGGAGCCAGCATGATGACCAGCGGCTCGACCGCATCCCGCATCGCGCATCCCGCATCCCGCAGGGCGTTCTCGTACTCCATCATCGCCGCGATCGCCGTGTTGTAGTCGAGGCTCTCGGTGTCCGCGGTGACTTTCTTGATCGTCTGGTGCAGCTTGCGCGCGACCTCCGGGGGAAGTGCCGACCCCGGAGTCAGGTGGGCAGCCTCGTGGGCCGTGGTCCACACCTTCTCGAGAAAGCGCCGGATGCCGATGATCCCGGTTTCCCGAAAGTCGCCACCTTCCTGAAAGGGCCCGAGAAACATGAGGTACATGCGGAAGGTGTCGGCACCCCACTGCTGGATGTAGGAGTCGGGGATGACCACGTTGCCGCGCGACTTGGACATCTTCGCGCCGTCTTTGATGATGAGCCCGTGCGCCCGGAGCTTGGGAAACGGCTCGTCGAAGGGCACGTGTCCGAGCTCCTGCAGTACCATCGTGACGAACCGCGAGTAGAGCAGATGCAACACGGCGTGCTCGTTGCCGCCGATGTAGCTCGTGACGGGGAGCCACGTGGTGGTGCGCTTCGGGTCCCACGGTCGGTCGTCGAACTCGGTGGACGGGTAGCGAAGGAAGTACCAGGCCGAATCGAGGAACGTGTCGGACACGTCGGTTTCGCGCCGCCCCTGGGCGCCGCACTGCGGGCACTTCGCGTAGTACCACTCCTTGTGTCGCGCGAGCGGGCTCACCCCGCTCGCATCGGGGCGGAAATCCTCGATCAAGGGCAGCAGCACGGGAAGGTCCTGCGCCGGCACGCCCACCGGCCCGCAGCGGTCGCAGTAGATGATCGGGATGGGTGGGCCCCAGTAGCGCTGCCGCGAGATGCACCAGTCGTGCAGCCGGTACTGCACCTGGGGGGTCGCGAGACCCTTGGCCTGGAGCCACGCGACGATCCGACGCTGCGCCTCGCGACACGACAGCCCGTCGAACTCGCCCGAATTCATGAGCGCCCCGTCCTCCGTCACGCTCGGCAGGGGCTCGCCGGTGCGCACGACTTCGCGGATCGGCAGCTTGAACTGGGTCGCGAACTCGAAGTCGCGCTTGTCGTGGGCCGGCACGGCCATGATGGCCCCGGTGCCGTATTCCATGAGCACGTAGTCGGCGATCCAGATGGGGATCGCCTCCCCCGTGGCCGGATTACGGGCGTAGGACCCAAGGAACACCCCGGTCTTGGTCCTGTCCCCCACCCGGCGGGACACCAGGTCCTTTCCCTGTACCTCGCGCCGATAGCCATTCACCTGGCGCCGCTGCTCGTCGGCGGTGAGCTGATCCACGAGCGGGTGCTCGGGCGCGAGCACGAGATACGTCGCGCCGAACACCGTGTCGGGACGGGTCGTGAACACCGGGATCTTGGCGCCGGCCGGCGTCTCGAAGATCAGCTCCGCCCCCTCGCTCCTGCCGATCCAATTGCGCTGCAGCGTCCGGGTCGAGTCGGACCAGTCGAGCCGGTCGAGGTTTTTGAGCAGCCGCTCCGCGTACTGGGTGATGCGGAAGAACCACTGCTCGAGGAACCGCTGCTCGACTTTGGTGTCCGGATGGCGCTCGCAGTAACCGTTGATCACCTGCTCGTTCGCCACCACGCTCATGTCCTTGGGGCACCAGTTGACCGCCGCCTTTTTCCGGAAGGCGATCCCCGCTTTGAAGAGCTGCAGGAAGATCCACTGCGTCCACTTGTAGTAGCGGGGGTCGGTGGTGGAGAGCTCGTGCCGCCAATCGAACATCCCGCCGAAGCGCTTCAGCTGGCGGCGGAACGTCGCGATGTTCTGAGGAATGAGCTTCGCGGGGTGCGTGCCGACCGAAAGCGCGTAGTTCTCGGAGTGAATGCCGAACGCGTCATACCCGATCGGCTCGAACACGTCGTACCCGTGGAGCCGCTTGAACCGGCCGTAGATGTCGGCGCCCGTGAACGCGAACATATTCCCCACGTGCAGTCCCTCCGCGGAGGGATAGGGGAACATCATGAGGTTGTAGAACGGCCGGCGTGGCTGGTCCAGGTCGGGCTCGTTGGTGCGCGCGCGCGCCCACCGCTCCTGCCACCGCGCCTCGACGACCGCTGGATCGTAGCTGGGCACCTGAGTCATAAGTGCATGAAATTAAACAGGCTTGCCCCGCCGTGTAACCCTGCGTAGCTTCGCTCCCGACCCTCGACATGTTCAGCGGCACCCAGCAGCTCCGGCAGAGCTTCCTCCTCACGGGGGCCGTTGTCGCCCTCGTCCTCGTGACGGGGTTCGCACTGCTGTCGAGCCGCAGCGTCACGCGTGTCGTCGAGCGGCAAGCCGACGAGCGCGGCCAGGACGCGGCCAGGCACGTCGCGTCCCTGGTCGGGATGTACGTGCGGGAGCGGCGCCGCGAGGCCGAAGCCCTGGCGCGCTCGCCCGCGGTGGCGCGGGCGGCGCTCGACGGGTCCCAACAGGCGATCAGCCAGCGCCTGCCCCAGCTCGACACCCCCGCCCTGGAGCGCATGTTCAACCAGCGCCGCGCGTTGGGCGGGGATCCCGAGCTCGCCGCCTACCTCCGCGACTACGTCCAACGGTCCGAGTTCGCCGAGCTCTTCTTCACCGAACGCCACGGATACTCGGTCCTCGCCTCGAACCGGACCTCCGACTTCGTGCACGCAGATGAAGAGTGGTGGCGGCGGGCGACGGCGGATGGTGTGTACGAGGGCGCACCGCGGTACGACTCGTCAGCCGCGGCGGTCGCGCTCGAGTACGACGTGGCCATCCGGGCGCCGCGCGGGACGGCGGCGGTGGGCGTGCTTAAAACGGTGTTCGCACTTGACCGGCTATCCAGACTGCTGACCGCCGCGGACGTTGGTGGCGGAGCCCGGCTGCAGGTGGTAGACGCGCAGGGCACGCTGCTCGTCGCAGGGGCAGGAGCCGGACCACCGAATCAGACCGATCTGCTCCGCCCCATTCCCGACGCCGCTCTGGTGCCGCGCCTGGAGCGCGTCGACACGGCGACGGTGCCCGGGGCAGCGGGGGAGGATCTGGTGGTGACGGTTCCGGTCGAGAACACCAAGTGGTGGGTCGTGTTCCGGCAACCCAAGGGCACGGCCTACGCGGCCGCCCGCACGACGGCGGCGGGCATCGTGCTCTGGACCGTCGTGCTGTTCGCTACGACGCTGGCGTTGCTGTTCGCATTCTGGCGCCGCCTCAACCGGCGAGTGACGGAGCCGGTCAAGGCCGCGGGGGCGATCGCGAGCCGGGTGGCGGGCGGGGATCTCTCGGTCACGGTCGTGAGCGAGCCGACCGGCGCGGCCGAGGTGGGCGACCTCCTGTCATCGGTGCATACGATGGTGGTAGCGCTGCGCCGCCTGGTCGGCGCGATCCGCACGGCGGCGGACGAGGCGGCCGCCATGGCCACCGAAATCTCGGCTTCGACTGAGGAGATGAGCGCGTCCACCGCGGAGATGTCCGCCACCTGCCAGGATCTGACCAAGCGGGCGGCGGAGCAGGCCCAGCTGGTGCGCGCTGGGGCGGACGACGCGACCAAGATCCTCCAAATCGCGACGATCCTCGCCGCCGGCGCCGAGGATTCGGTGCGACGCAACGCGGCCGTCGCCGATGTCGCCCGGCGCAACAAGGAAGTGCTGGACCAGAGTACGGAGCATCTCGCCCAGCTCGCCGAAGAAGTGAACCGCGGTGCCGCCGAGGCCGAGGCGCTGGCGCGCGCGTCGTCCGAGATTCAGAAGTTCGTGACGCAGGCCAAGGCGGTGGCCACGCAAACGAACATGCTCGCCCTCAACGCGGCGATCGAGGCGGCGCGCGCCGGGCCGCAGGGACGCGGCTTTGCCGTGGTGGCAGACGAGGTGCGCAAGCTCGCCTCGGTGGCCGCGGCGGGGGCCACCGAGACCGCCGACACGGTGCGCGGGGTGCTCACCCGCGTGCAGGCGATGCGCGACCGCCTGACCCAGCTCGCCCAGGGCACGGGGGTCGCGCGCGACGCGGCGCAGACGGCGGCCCAGGGCCTCGGTACGGTGGCCGCGGAAGCGCAGGCGAGCGACGTGTGGGGCCGCGAGATCGCGAAGATGGCGGGCGAGATGCGCACCCTCGTGGAGGAAATCAGCGCACGGCTCGGATCGGTCGCCCAGGGCACCGAGACCCTGCTCGCGTCCGCTGAGCAGATCGCCGCCTCGAGCGAGGAGCAGAGCGCATCCACGGAGGAGATCGCGTCGTCCGCGAACCAGCTCGCGGAGGCGGCCGACAAGCTCACCGGTGCGGTGAAGTCGTTCCGCTTGTTGGCCGACGAGGAGCCGCCTCCGCAGCAACAGGCGGCGGACTGAGGCGGGCCCCGGGCCCCGTTCCCCCCTGGAAACAATCGGCACCGAGCCCCGTAAGAACAAGACACGTCTGATCCTACGCACCAGCCCGGAGCCGTCCCGATATGAGCCGCCGTAGCGTGATCATTGTCGCGACCGTCGCCGCCGTCCTGGGTCTGGGCGCCATGGCCGCCACCGGCAAGCTCTCCGGCGGCAAGAAGGACGGGCCCAAGGCGGTGGCGGTGGTTCGTGGGTCCCTGGTCGACAAGGCCCTCGCCGTCGGCACCATCGAGCCCCGGGTCGAAGTCAGCGTCAAGTCCATCCTCGCCGGCGTCGTCCGACAGCGCTTCGCGGCGGTCGGCGACTTCGTCAAGCGGGGCCAGCCGCTGCTCGACATCTCACCCAACCCGACGCCGCTGGAAATGGTGGAGCTCCGCCGCAACGTCGAGCTGCGCGAGATCGAGATCAAGAACCTGGAGCGCGAGCTGGCCCGCCAGCAGGAGCTGCGTAACAGGAACCTGATTTCCCCCTCCGATCTCGAGGCCGCTCAGCGGCGCGTGGACGAGACGCGCAGTCAGCTCTCGCTGGCACAGGAGCGGCTCGCGTTGCAGGAAGGCGGCAAGGTCCTCACCGGCGGCAAGCAGGTCGAGACGGTGGTCCGTGCCCCGATCGACGGCTACATCCTCGAGGACTCGATCGAGATCGGCGATCCGGTGGTGCCGCTCACGCCGTACCAGGCAGGTACGGTGCTGATGCGCATGGCGGCGATGGGGGACTTGATCTTCCGAGGCACGGTGGACGAGATCGACGTAGGTCGACTCAAGGAGGGCATGCCGGTCACGATCAAGATCGGCGCACTTCCCAACGCCACGGTGAAGGGCCGGCTCGAGAAGATCTGGCTGAAGGCCCACAAGCAGGAGCAGGCGACGGTCTTCCCGATCGAGATCGTCCTGACCGAAGTCGAGGGTGCCACGCTCCGTGCGGGCTACTCGGCCAACGCCGAGGTGATCATCTCGCGCCGGGACAGCGTGCTGTACATCCCGGAACGGCTCGTCACCCACCGCCACGACTCGAGCTTCGTCACTCTCCGGACCGGCCCCGGCAAGACCGCGGAGCGTCACATAAAGACCGGCCTCTCCGACGCCATCAATATCGAGGTCCTGGAGGGCCTGCAGGCGACCGACTCGCTGATGGAGCCGGCGCCGCGCGAGATCTCCTGACGTGTGGCGCGAGTTCGTCGCCGACCTGCGAGCTCAAAAGCTCCGCACCTCTCTCACCGTCCTCGGGATTGCGTGGGGCACGGTGGCGGTGGTCGTGCTGCTGGCGTTCGGCGTCGGCCTGGAGCGCCAGACGAGGAAGCGGTTTCACGGGCTGGGCGACCGGATCGTCATCCTGTGGGGCGGGCGGACCACGAAGCCGTTCGCCGGCTTCGGCGATGGCCGCCCGATCCGGCTGCGCCCGGATGACGTGCAGCTGTTGGCACGCGAGGTCACGGAGATCGAGTACATCAGCCCCGAGTTCATCACACAGAGCGCGCGGGTGCGTCGTGGCGTCAAGGCAGCCGCGCCCGCCATCACGGGCATCGTTCCCGTGTACGGCCTGATGCGCAACATCATCCCCGAAGCGGGCGGCCGCTTCATCAACGATCGCGATGTCGCCGAGCGAAGACGCGTGGCCGTGTTGGGCGACGAGCTCGCGAAACTGCTGTTTGCTGACGCAGCAGCCGTCGGACAGCAGGTGTTCCTGGGTGACGCGCCCTTCACGGTCGTCGGTGTGATGCGCCCCAAACTGCAGAATTCCTCCTATCAGGAGCGTGACAAGGATCGGATCTTCATTCCCGCGACGACGCACTACGCCCTGTTCGGCAACCGCTTCCTGAACAACATCGTCTACCGGGCGCGGACTTCGGAGATCACCAAGCAGGCCGAGCGGCGGGTGTACGAAACGATGGCCCGCAAGTACAAGTTCGATCCGCAGGACAAGGATGCTCTGGCCTTCTGGGACACGAGCGAGTGGGAAACCCGTTTCGACCAGATGTTCGTGGCCTTCAACGTCTTCTTCGCCATCGTCGGCAGCTTCACCCTGCTGGTCGGTGGTATCGGCGTGGCGAACATCATGTACATCGTGGTCCGGGAACGGACGCGCGAAATCGGCGTGCGGCGCGCCGTGGGCGCGACCCGCGCCGACATCATGCGGCAGTTCTTCGCCGAGGCGCTGATGATCGTGTCGATGGGGGCGACGCTCGGGCTGCTGCTCTCGCTCGGGCTCGTCACCGCCCTCGGGGGCTTGCCGATCAAGGAGTTCGTCGGCGTGCCGACCATCTCGCCCCAGGTGCTCGCGGCGACGCTCGTCTTGCTCGCGGGCGTCGCCTTTGCGGCAGGCCTGATGCCGGCCCGGCGCGCGGCGGCGCTCGACCCGGTGGAAGCGCTGCGCACCTAGGCATGTTCTACATCCTCCTCCAGGAATTCATCGGCGATTTGAAGGCGCAGCGGACCCGCGCCTTCCTCACGTTCTTTGCCGTGACGTGGGGCACGCTCGCGGTCGTCCTGTTGCTGGCGTTTGGTGAGGGACTGAAGCGCACCATTCGCGACGGCCTGCTGGGTGCCGGTGAGCGGATCTTCATGGTCTACGGCGGTGAGACCAGCAAGGCATTCGCCGGCTTGGGACAGGGCCGGCGCATCCACCTCGTGGAAGAAGACCTGGAGCTCGTGGAGCGGGCAATCCCGGACATCGACCGGGGCAGTATCTCGTACGGGCGCTGGGGCACCGCGTTCCAGGTGGGCAAGACCCGCACCAACCCGTTCCTCGAGGGTGTTGGTACCGAGCACCAGGCGATGCGCCACATGGACCCGGCGCTGGGTGGACGCTTCATCAACGCCGCGGACATCGCGCAGAAGCGGCGCGTGCTGTTCCTCGGGAACGAGCTGGCGGAGCGGATCTTCGGCAAGGGTGTCGACCCCATCGGCAAGAGCGTGGTCGTCGACGGGTTGCCCTTCACCGTAGTCGGGGTGCTGCAGAAGAAGTTCCAGGACTCGAGCAACAACGGCCCGGACGCGGACCGGGCCGTCATCCCGTACTCGACCTTTCGCACCATCTGGGGAAACCGGTTCGTGGGCCACCTGATCGTGCAGCCGCACGATGCATCTCGCGGGCCCCTGGTGAAGGCGGAGCTCTACCGGGTGCTGGGACGGAAATACAGCTTCGACCCCGCGGATGAGCGAGCCCTGGGCATGTGGGACTTCATCGAAAGCGAGAAGGAAAACCTCGCCGTGGGGCTCGGCATCCAGATCTTCATGGGGCTCGTCGGGGGCTTCACTCTGCTCATCGCGGGTGTCGGTGTCGCGAACATCATGTACGTCGTGGTGAAGGAGCGGACGCAGGAAATCGGCATCAAGCTCGCGCTCGGGGCGCGGCGCCGCCACATCATGGCGCAATTCCTGTTCGAGGGCATGACGATCGCCGTGTCCGGCGGACTGGTGGGCCTCGCGACGGCGGCGCTGATCGTGCTCGGGGTCGATGCGATTCCGACGGAAGGCAACCCGGCGATGCAGTACATCCTGAACCCGAGGTTGTCGTGGCCCATCGCCCTGATCTGCGTGGGCATCCTGATCGGTGTGGGGCTCTTGGCAGGTATCCTGCCGGCGCGCCGCGCCGCCGCCGTAGATCCCGTGGAGTCGCTGCGGTACGAATAAGGGAGGGAGGACACCAGAGGTATGTGGTCGTCGTGGACGGCAATCGGCGCAACAGTCGCCACGGCTCTCCTTGGAGTATCGATCGCGCCGCCGGCATTTCAGACCCCGACCGTGCGCTCGGTGGACGAGAAGGCGCTTCGGGAATTCGCCGGCGTGTATCAGTGGGCACCGAATGCCTTCGCGTACCTCCAGATGTGGAATGAACTCACCGGGACGAACCAACTCGTCGCGTTCGATGAATCCGGAGAGGTTCGGACGCTGTATCCGACGGACCGCGACCGCTTCTTCACCGGTCCGGGCGCTGCGGTCCCGACCTCGATCGAATCCCGGATCGAGTTTCAACGCGACGCCGCCGGCAAGATCACTTCGCTGACGTGGAAACGCGAGGGTACGCCCTCGCGTATTGCCCGGCGCGTCGAGATCGAGACCCTGGAGGACGTCCGCTTCGCAAACGGCGCCGTTCAGTTGGCGGGGACGCTGATCCGCCCGAACGTCGCCGGTCAGCATCCGGCTGTCATTCTCGTGCACGGGTCCGGGCCGGAGAGCCGTGACTACGTGCTTCCTTTTGCCCGGTTCCTCGTGCACCGGGGCATGGCAATCCTCGCGTACGACAAGCGTGGCGTGGGCGGCTCGACGGGCGACTGGAACACGGCCTCCTTCGACGATCTGGCGGGCGACGTGGTGGCGGCGTTCAGGTACCTGAAGACCCGCCGAGGCATCGACCCCGGGCAGATCGGACTCTTAGGGGTCAGTCAAGCCGGATGGATCATGCCGCTGGCCGCAGTCCGCGCCAAGGACATGGCATTCCTCATCAGCGTGTCTGGTGCGGGAGTACCCGCCGCCGAGACAACCATCGATCAGGCGGAAAACGAAATGAGGGCTCGCGGCATGCGGTCGCAAGCCGTTGAGCAGATCGTGGGACTCATGAAACTGCAGTACCAATTCGCGCGGACGGGCCAAGGGTGGGACGAGTACGCAGCAACTCGTGCCAGGGTCGCCGCTCGAATGGGGGGCGCGCCGCCGGACATATTCCCGGGAACGCCGGACCATCCTTCCTGGCAATTCATTCGACGGTTGTACTTCTACGATCCTGCGCCCACGTTGCGTCGACTCCAGGTGCCGACACTCGCGCTCTTCGGGGAGCTCGACAACAACATCGTGGCGGAAAAGAACAAGGCCGCGTGGGAGGCGGCCTTGAAAGCCGGCGGCAACCGGGACTACACGTTGCGAATTGTGCCGCAGGCGGATCACCTTCAGCTGGAGGCGAGGATCGGCAGCAGCGCGGAAATGGCGTCCTTGCAGCGGTTCGTACCCGCCTATTTCACCACCATTCAAGACTGGCTCGCGACACGAGTCCGAGGTTTCGGGGCCCCCAGGTAGGCGCGTTCAGTCCCCGAAGTTCACCAGCCGGACCAGCTGGATGTCCGCCACCCGCGCCAGCTCGTCGAGCACGCCGTTCACGAGGGGCTGGTCCACCGTGATCGCCGCGAGCGCGTCGTGTCCCGGAAAGGCGACGCGGGCCTGGTGGTAGCTCCCGATATTGATCCCGGCGCCGCCGAGCAGGGTGCCGACGCGGCCGATCACGCCGGGCACGTCGCGATTCCGGATCACCAGCATCCACCCCTCGGGCGCGACGTCGACGTGGTAGTCGTCGATCCGAATCACGCGACCGTGCTCGTTGCCCAGCACCGTGCCGGCCACGCGGGCACGGCCGCGTGCCGCCTCGAGCGTGACGCCCACGGTAGTCTCGAAGCCCGGCTCCGGCGTTCCGGTGCGGCGGGCGTGTCGAATGCCGCGCTCCTCGGCGATGAGCAGTGCGTTCACGAGGCTTACCGGCTCGACGCCCATCCCCGAGAGCATCCCCTCGACCGCTGCCATGAGCACGGGCCGCGGCGCCGCGTCATCCTTCCCGCCGTAGTCCACCTCGACCGACGTGACCGGCCCATCGACCAGCGCCATCGCCAGGCGACCGAGTCGGCGCGCCAGATCGAGCAGCGGCCCGAGCCGCCGTAACAGATCACCCGAGATCCCGGGGACGTTGATGGCGAACGAGAGATCGCCGACGAGCAACGCGTCGCGCACGGCCCCGCAGATCTCGACGCTCACGCGCTCCTGCGCCTCGGCGGTCGAGGCCGCGAGGTGCGGTGTGAGAATCACGCGCTCGAGCTTGCGCAGCGGCGCGTCCGCGGGCAGGGGCTCGACCGCGAACACATCGATCGCCGCGCCGCCGATGCGTTTGTCGCGAATGGCGTCGGCCAAGGCCGCTTCGTCCACGAGCTCGCCACGCGCGGTATTCACCAGCACCGCCGTGGGCTTCATGAGTTTCAACCGCTCGCCGTTGATCAGGTGATGGGTCTGCTCGGTGTGAGCCACGTGGAGCGTGACTACGTCCGCCTGGCCGAGCAGCTGGTCGAGCGGCAGCAGCTTCAGCTGCAGCTCCGCCGCGCGCTCCGGCGACAGGTACGGATCGTGCCCGACCACGTGCATCCCGAACGCGCGGGCGAGCATGGCCACGTGCCCGCCGATGCGCCCCAACCCCACGATCCCGATGGTTTTGCCCCGCAGCTCCGTTCCCTCGAACCGCTTGCGATCCCATTCGCCGCGACGCATCGCCTCCGCCGCCCAGGGAATGTGGCGGGCCTGGGCGAGCAGCAGGCCCATGGCATGCTCGGCGGCACTGACCGTGTTGGCGCCGGGAGCGTTCATCACGGCGATGCCGCGCCTGGTGGCGGCATGCACGTCGATGTTGTCGACCCCAGTCCCGGCGCGGGCGATCACCCGCAGGTTGGGGCCGCGGGTGAGCAGGTCCGCCGTCACCCGGGTCTCGCTCCGCACGATGAGCGCGTGCGCGCCGGCGAGCGCCCGCTCGAGCTCCTCGCGCGGCTTGCCGGCGCAGTTGGCGACTTCGATCTCCGGCGTGTCCGCGAGCAGCTTGAGTCCGGACGCCGACACCTTGTCGGCCACCGCGACGCGGTAGGTCACGCCACGAGCCCGGCGAGCAGGTCCAGGAGCTGGTCGAGCGCGGCGACGGTGTGGTCGCCCATGTGTCCGATACGGATGGTGGACTCTTTCAGCGGGCCGTACCCCGACCCGATGGTCCAGCCCGCCTGCTTCAGCGCCCCGACGATCTGCTTGGCGGTCTTTCCCTCCGGTACCTTGAGGCACGACACGGTCCAGCTGCGGCGCCCTTCCCGGGGCAGGTAGGCGATGCCGTGCTGCTCGCTCCACTCCTCCACGCGACGGCGCATCGCGTCGTGGCGACGCCAGCGCCCCTCGACACCGCCCTCGCCCTCGATCCGGGCGAGCTGGGTCTCGAGCGCGTACAGCAGGGAGATCGCGGGCGTGTTGGTCGGCTGGTGCTTGGTGGTCGCGTCGAGGAAGCTCACCAGATCGAAGTACAGACCGCGCCCGGACAGCGTCTTGGCCCGCTCGACCATCCGCTCGGAGGCGACGCCCAGCGCGAGCCCGGGCGGGAGGGCAAGCGCCTTTTGCGACCCGGTGAGGACGAAGTCGAGCCCCCCCCCTCCTCCCCAGCGATCCGTCTCGACCGGAGAGCCCGCGAGCGATGTGACGGCGTCCACGAGCAGCAGGACGTCGTCGAACTCGCGCACGACCGCGGCGAGCGCCTCGACGTCCTGGAGCACGCCCGTCGACGTCTCCGAGTGGACCAGGGTCACCGCGTCGACCGGCGTACGGCGCAGCGTGTCCCGCAGCATGTCGGGCTCGACGGCGCAGCCGGGCGGCACGTCGAGGCGAATGCACTCCCTGCCGCAGGCAGTCACCAGCTTCGCGAACCGCTCGCTGAACGAGCCGTTGACGAGCGACAGCGCGCGATGTCGGACGCCGTTGCGCACCGCCATCTCCATGAAGCCGGTCGCCGAAGTGGTTCCCACCAGCACGGGACGGGAGGTCCGGCACAACCGGGCGAGCGGCGCTTCGAGCCCGGCGAGCAGCTGCTCCATCGCGCCCGAGCGGTGTCCGATCATCGGCCGCTGCATGGCGGCGAGGATCTCGGGGTGGACATCGGTGGGACCGGGCAGAAAAAACCGCCCGAACGCGGGCGGCGCTTGCAGGGCGGGCGCGATCATGCGCCCGCGCGGGCGAGATCTTCGACCAGCCCCTCCTCGACCACTTCCTTGGTCTTCACGAGACGC
Organism: Gemmatimonadota bacterium; assembly: GCA_003221085.1. GTDB lineage: Bacteria > Gemmatimonadota > Gemmatimonadetes > Gemmatimonadales > GWC2-71-9 > AG41. The sequence continues at coordinate 12,494 of QHUD01000124.1, read as the reverse complement.
ACCCCTTCATCCCCCCAATCTTTGAGTAGCTGCTCCGATACGTCCTTGTCGATTCCCTTCACCGCGTCGGTGACCACGAACAGGCGCGTATGGGGACGGCGCTCGAGCAGCCCTTCGACGGCCGCTTTATCGCACACGTCGGTCGCCACCCCGTAGAGTACGATGTCGTCCGGCGCCAGCACGTCGAGCACTGTGGACACGTTCTCGTTGGTGAACACGTCGAAGCGGTGCTTGTGGAACAGGACGTCCCCCTGGTGCCCCCGCAGCCGGTCGGCCAGCGCCTTCGCATCGATCCTGGTCGGCTCGATAACGAGCGGATCCCGCAGGGCGGTTTCGGGAATCTTCTGTTGGCCCGGAGTCCCACGCATACAATGTGCCGGGAACGTACGCTGCCAATCGGGCTTGTCGGAGATCTCCGGATCGCCCATGACGTGATCGTCGGCGCTGGCCAGGACGCGGATGCCGTGGCGGTGCGCGTAATCTGTCAGGCGCTGCAAGTTAGCGATAATGCGCTCCGCTTCCGGCACGTACAGCTTGCCGTCGGCGTGCATGAAGTCGTATTGGGTATCGACATCCCAGAAGATGACACGAGCCATGACGAGGAATCTCTCCGGCTACACAGGAGCGTGTCAACGGGAAGGAAGACAGGCAAAGTCCTTGCCTGTCCTAGAGTTTGAGGACTACTGCGACCTCGTCACAGCACGTGTTGCGCGGGCACCGCACGCAGTCCGCCCACACCTTGAGCGGGAAGTGCTCGCGTTCGGCGCGTGCGAAGCCGATGCGCAGAAAGAACGCCGGCTTGCGGGTCAGCGCGAGTACCTCGGTCAGGCCGTACGCGCGCGCCTCCGCGATCAACGCCGCGAGCAGCGCGCCGCCCACGCCGGCCCGCTGCCAATCCTGGCGCACGGCGAGCCCGGCGAGCTCCGCCAGATCGCGTGAGTACACTTTGAGCGATCCGCAGCCGATGACCTCGCCTGTCGGCCCCTCCGCGACGACGTACTCCTTGATGTGCCGGCAGAGATCGTAGTTCGAGCGCGGCAGCAGGTCGCCGGTTTGGACGTAGGGGGCCATCAGCTGCTCAAGCGCGGGGACGTCTGACAGGACCGCTTCCCGCAGCGCAACCCCTGGGAGCGGGGAGCGGGGAGCGGTTCCATCCGGTGCGAGCCGAACGTGCGCCTTGCCACGGAGGGTTCCGCTCCTCGCTCCCTGCTCCCCGTAAATCGGCAGCGCGCTCACGCGAGGAGCTCCTCGAGAATCGTGACTCCGCGCTCCAGCTCCTCCACCGCGATCACGAGCGGTGGAAGCAGGCGAATCACGTGGGGCCCCGCCGTGACCACCAGGAGACCGCGCTCCCGCGCCGCCGCCACGATCGGGGCGGCTGGCTCGACCAACTCGAGCCCCCACATGAGCCCTCGTCCCCGAACCTCGCGCACCCGTGGCGCGCCGGCGGCGAGGCGGGCGAGGCGGGCGCCCAGCCATTCGGATTTCCGACGCACGTCGGCGAGGAACGCGGGATCGGCTATCGTGCGCACCACCTCGAGGGCCACGCCCGCGACGAGCGGCCCGCCGCCGAACGTCGTGGCATGGTCGCCGGGCTTGAGGGCGGCGGCCACGGCGCTGGTCACGAGGACCGCCCCCATCGGCAGACCGCCGGCGAGCGGCTTCGCCAGCGTCAGGATGTCGGGCACCACCCCAGCCTGCTCGTAGGCGAACAGCGTCCCCGTGCGGCCGAGGCCGCATTGCACCTCGTCGAAGATGACCGCCACGCCTCGGGAGTCGCACAACTCGCGCACGAATCCGAGCCACTCGGCCTCGACGGGCCGCACGCCGCCCTCCCCCTGCACCGGCTCGATGATCACCGCCGCCGTGCGGGACGCCGAGACCGCGTGGTCCACGGCCGCCCAGTCCTCCCGGGCGACGATGCGGATGCCCGGCACCAGGGGCTCGAACGGCTTGCGATAGTCCGGGCGGTCGGTCGCCGCGAGCGTCGCGAACAGCCGCCCGTGGAACGAGCCCGAGAACGCGACGATCTCGGCCTTGCCCGACCATTTGCGGGCGAACTTGAACGCGGCCTCGTTCGCTTCCGCGCCCGAGTTACAGAAGAAGGCGCGGTCGGCGAACGATCGCCCGACCAGCTCCTCGGCGAGCCGCTCGCCGGCCTCAGAGCGGTAGAGGTTGGATATGTGGATCAGCCCCGAGGCCAGGGCACGCTCGATGGCCGCGCGGATGACGGGATGATGGTAGCCGAGCGCATTCACCCCGATCCCGGCTACGAAGTCGAGATATCGCGTTCCGTCTTCGGCGATAAGCTCGGCGCCCTCGCCCCTGACGAACAGGGGGCCGACGCGGGAGTAGACGTCGAGCAGGGCCTGCGCGGCCTGCGTTGCTGGCGGCGTCGGCGTGGCCGACGCGCCCGGGGGAAGAGCGGTCACGCCGGCTGGACGGCGGGGGCGAGGATCCGCGTGCCCGCTCGGGCGTCGTCGAGGAGGTGCAGATCGCCGATGCGGACGGCGCGGGCTCCGCCCCGCAGCGCGGCGGTCGCCGCGCGCAGCTTGGCCGCCATCCCGTCGGCCGCGACGCCGAGCTCGATGAGCGTCTCGACGTCGCCCGCCTCGAGCGCGGGTCGCACCGCCCCATCCATCTCCACCCCTGGCACGTCCGAGACGAGCAGCAGCTCGGCAGCGCCGAGCGCGGCGGCGATCGCGGCGGCCGCGTCGTCCGCGTTCACGTTGAGGGGCGGGCCCTGCGCACCCGAAGCGTCCGGCGCCATGGGGGCGATGACCGGGGTGAGCCCGGCGAGCAGGAAGCTCTCGAGCAGGGCGACGCGCACCTGGACGATCTCCCCGACGTGCCCCAAGCCGCCCGCAGCGGGCTGGGCGGTGAGCAATCCCCCATCGACGCCCGACAGCCCGACCGCATCGAGTCCCGCCGCACGCAGCGCCGTCACCACCTGGCGGTTCACCGGACCGGCCATCACCAGCTCGACGACCTCCGCCACTTCCGGTGTCGTGACCCGGCGACCGTCCCGCTTCTCCACCGGCAGCCCGAGGCGACGCGACAGGGCGCTGACGGCCCGCCCACCGCCGTGCACCACGACCACGGGGTCGAGCCGCACGAGCGCCTGAGCACACGCCGCAAGCCAGTCAGGGCGATCGAGCTCGCTGCCGCCCAGCTTGACGACCCGGGTGCTCAGCACGCAAGCCCCGCCGTCTCGGGCAGACCGAGCATGACGTTCATGTTTTGGATTGCCTGCCCCGCCGCACCCTTCACGAGGTTGTCGATCGCGGCGATCACCGTCAGGCGCGGCAGCCGCACGTTGGCCACGGTCGCGACGCCGATCGCCACACGATTGCGATACACCACGTCCTTGAGCGACGGGAGCGTACCGTGCAGCACCGCGACGCACGGCTCGTTGGCGTACACCGTCTGGTAGATCCCCTCGGCGGTCCCCCGATCGATGTCCCGGGTGAGCGGGACATGAATCGTCTCGAGGATGCCCCGCTTGATGGGGAGTAAATGGGGCGTGAAGACGAGATCGCCCGTGAATCCACTCTCGCGCGCGAGGGTCGCCTTGAGCTCCGGCAGATGGCGGTGCTCGTTCCCGGCCGCATACGCGCGGAAGTCCTCGGCGACCTCACCGAACAGGAGGTCCCGCTTGAGCGTCCGGCCCGCGCCCGTGACTCCAGAGGCGGCGTCGATCACCACCTCCCGGGCCTGGTCGATCAGGCCGGCGCGAGCGAGCGGGAGGAGGGCGAGGAGCGCCGCGGTCGGGTAGCAGCCGGGGTTCGCCACGAGGTCCGCCGCCGCGACGTGCGGGCGGGTGACCTCGGTTAACCCGTACACGGCGTCGGGGGACAGGCGGAAGTCGGCGGACAGATCCACCGCGCGCCGGCCGAGGCCCCGCGCCTGCCGCACGTGGCGCGCCGAGACGCCGTGCGGCAGGGCCGACAGCACGATTTCGGCGCGCGCGAGGGGCGCGTCCTCGATCCGGACCAGCTCGATGCTCCCGCACCGCTCGCCTGCCCCCGACTCGGAGGTCGCGAATGCGATCGACGCCCCCGGGTGGCCGGCGAGCAGCCGCAGCAGCTCCTGCCCCACGTAACCGGACGCCCCCAGCACCCCCACCGGCACCGATGCATGAATATTCATCGTCACGGAAAAATATTCACTCTGGCACGAAGTGCAAGACCCGGGTTAGCCTCCCGCATGATCGAAAAGCTCGTCCTGTCTCTCGCCGCGCTGGCACTGGTGCCGGCCCTGGGCGCGCAGACCCCCGCCGCGCCTTCGCCCGCCGTGCGGCCCCGGCCCTTCTCGCCGGAGGACGTGCTCCGCGTCCGGGACGTGCGCGACCCGCAGCTCTCACCGGACGGGGCGTGGGTCGCCTACACCGTCTCGATCTCCGACACGGGTGAGGATCGGAGCAAGAGCGCGGTGTGGATGGCGAGCTGGGACGGCACGCGCAACGTCCGTCTCACCACGTCGAAACCGGGTGAGAGCACGCCGCGTTGGAGCCCCGACGGGCGGTGGCTCGCGTTCCTCTCGGGCCGCGAGGACGAACACACCGAGCTCTGGCTGCTCGACCGTCAGGGCGGCGAGGGCCGCAAGGTCACCACCCTACAGAGCGACGTGGACGACTATGTGTGGGCCCCCGACGGCAAACGGATCGCGCTGGTCGTGGAGGACGCGGACACGGCCAAGCCGAAGACCCCCTCCCCGATCGTGATCGACCGGTTCCAATTCAAGCAGGACCAGGCCGGTTACCTCGGCAAGCAGCGCCGGCATCTCTACGTGCTCGACGTCGAGTCGGGCAAGACCACGATGCTGACCTCCGGGGACTACGACGAGCTGCTACCCGCCTGGTCGCCCGACGGGAGATCGCTGGCGTTCGTGAGCAAGCCGCGCCCCGATGCCGACCGCGACGACAATTGGGATCTGTACGTGATGGAGGCCGCCGCGGGCGCGACACCGCGGCAGGTCACGACGTTCGAGGGCCCCGACAACAATCCTGACTACGAGAGTCACCCGGCGTGGAGCCCGGACGGCCGCGCGATCGCCTACCTGCAGGGCGGAGCGCCGAAGCTCATCTACTACGGTGTACAGAAGCTGGCCGTCGTGCCGTCCGCAGGCGGGGCGCCCCGTATCCTCACGGCGGCGCTCGATCGCAACGTCTCGAGCCCCGTGTGGTCGAGCGACGGCTCGTCCATCACGTTCCTGCTCGAAGACGACCGGGCCGTCGGGCTCGCGCGCGTGCCGGCGACGGGCGGCGCGATCGAGCGGCTTGTGTCGGGCCCCCGCGTGGTGAGCGCCTTCACGGCCGGCAGGGGTGGTCAGCTCGCCGTGCTCGCGTCCACGCCGCTCGTGCCTGACGAAGTGTTCGCCCTCGACGGCGCGACCCTGCGACCGCTGTCTCATCAGAACGACGAGTGGCTCGGACGGACCAAGCTCGGCGCAGTTGAGCCGATCAGCTTCAAGAGCCGCGACGGCACGGGCATCAACGGCTTGGTCGTGAAGCCGCCCGACTTCGTGGCGGGGAAGCGCTATCCGACGATCCTCCGCATTCACGGCGGGCCCGTGTCGCAGTACCAGTACGAATTCGACCTCCAGCTCCAGACCATCGCCGGTCACGGGTATCTCGTGGTCGTCGCGAACCCGCGTGGCAGCTCCGGCCGGGGCGAGGGGTTTGCCAGCGCCATCTTCGCGGACTGGGGCAATAAGGACGCCCAGGACGTGCTCGCCGCGGTCGACTACGCGGTGGCGCAGGGGCTGGCCGATCCCGCGCGGCTGGGCGTCGGCGGGTGGAGCTACGGGGGCATCCTCACGAACTATGTGATCGCCCAGGACCGCCGTTTCAAGGCGGCGGTGAGCGGGGCGAGCATTTCCAACGTTCTCGCCGGGTACGGCACCGATCAGTATGTGCGGGAATACGAGGTCGAGCTGGGCGTGCCGTGGAAGGCCCCCGACACGTGGATCAGGCTGTCATTCCCGTTCCTGCACGCCGACCGGATCACCACCCCGACGCTGTTCCTGTGCGGCGACAAGGACTTCAACGTCCCGCTCCTCAACTCGGAGCAGATGTACCAGGCGCTGAGAAGCCTCGGCGTGGAAACCGAGCTGGTGATCTATCCGGGTCAGCATCACGCCATCAACAAGCCGAGCTACCGGCGGGACCGGCTGGAACGCTATCTGGCGTGGTACGACAAGCACCTGAAGTAGGGGCGCGGCATGACTGCGCCCGCATATCATTCCACGCGTTCGAGCCGCGGGTTGGGCCGGTAACTGCGGCCCACCTTGGCCAACGGCTTCCCCTCGACCCGCACGACGTCCGCGGTGAAGTCGAAGCGGCCCTGGAACAAGCTCGACCCCACGCCGTACATGTCCACCGGCACTTCCTGCTCTTCGAAGTGCCGGATTTTCTCGACGGTGAACCCGCCCGACACGACGATCCGCACCTGCTGGAACCCCTCCCGGTCGAGCGCCTGGCGAACGTTCCAGACGAGCTGTGGGTTGACACCGGTCGGCTTGAAGGTGCCCATCTGCGGAATCACCGACTTGTCGACGAGTGTCTCCGACGTGTCGATCCGTACCCCGTAGAGTCGCTCGCCCAGCGCGCGCGCCACCTTGAGCGCCGTCCCGACGCAGTCGTTCTCGAAGTCGACGAGGGTGATGAGCCGGACGTTCCCGTCCATGAGGTCGGCGAACTTTTTCGAGGCGAGCACGGTGTCGCCCCCATAGGCGGCGATGAGCGCGTGAGGAACGGTGCCGACGCCTTCGGAGCCCCACCACGACGCCTGCGCGTCGGTGGAGACGCCGATCGCGCCCGCAATGTGGGCCGCGTACCCGTCCCCCGTCTGCACCAGCCAGTGATCGTGCCGGGCAGGGAAGAACATCACCTGTTTCGGTTTAGCGGCGTCGACCACGCGGCGGGTGTTGGTTCCGACCTTCGTCCGCCGGGCGAGCACACCCAGGTACAGGGTCTCGAGGTGGGCGAAGGCGTCGTACGGGCCCTCGATGAGGAGGACGGTCTCCCACGGCGCGATTTCGTCGCCGTCGTACAGCGCGAAGACCTCCAGCTCCGGCCACTCCATGCTGCACAGCTTGAGAATCGCAATCGCCTCGTCGATGCCGCCGAGGAAGGCGTGCGACTTGCCGAATACCTGCATCGTCACGCAAGGGCGGTGGTCGTCTTTGAGCAGGAGCTCGCGCGTGCGGACGAAATACTTGTCGGAGTAGTAGCCTTCCCGCATCTTGTCGACGGGGAGATGGAAGATCGCCGGGTCGAGCCGCGGCTTCCGGATCATCGCTGGATAATACCGTGCTCAGCGCGCCGGGGGCCAGCCGAAGGTGGCCATCAGCGTGTCGCCGCCGACGAGGGCGACGCGGCGGGCGATGTCGTCGAGCCGGCCGCAGCGGACCCGCGCCGTTTCGGGCGACTCCGGCGCGACCACGCGCAGGCACACGACGTCGACCGAGGTGGCGAGGGCGCTGTCGCGACCGCTCCGGGGCGGCTCGGGGCGCTCCAGCGCGACGTCGAAGTCCAGCTTCTCGCGCCCCAGCCTGAAGCTGACCCGCCGACCGGTGGTCTCCGGCACGAGATCGACGACCTGCCGGCTCGACGCGGTGTCGCCCCGCACCAGCCACATGCGAACGGTCACCCGGCGGGGGGGGATCACCGCCTGGGCGCTGAAGGCGATGGCACTGTCGATGATGGTCACTTCTTCGCTGGCCCGGGTCTCCCCCGCGGCGAACGCGCGGCTGACCGTGATCTCCACCCAGACGACGCGCGGCTGGCCAGCGCCGGGCGGCCCGAACGGATACAGGAGGGCCGTCCCGCCCCACGGGATCCGGGACCAGCGACGGTAGCTGTCTTCCTCCCACAACGGCAGGCTGCGACGCGACCAGCCGACCTGCCGCCGGCTGAAGAACAGTCCCGCCAGGTTCACGGTGTCCGGCTCGGGGAGAGTGCCGAGCAAGCCCTGGAGCTCGGTGGTGCGGGCCCGCACCCCGAGTCGCAGGTCCGTCTCCGGTGGGCCGCTCACGGCCGCGCTGGCGAGCAGGCGCGTCTCGCCCGCCGCGCGCTCCACCACGCGCAGGTGGTAGGCCACGCGGTAATTTGGGGCCTGCGGTGCGGCGGCGATCCCCGTCGCCGCACCCAGCGCTCCGAGGGCCAGGCTAATGCGCCAGGAAGGTCGCACGGGTGGCCTCGACCGAGTCCGACCCCGGCCCGCCCCAGCGGCTGTGCCCCAGCCACCCCGCCGCCGCTCCGGCGACGAGGCTCGCCGTCATCCACAGCGCCAGCGTGCGCCCGCGGATCCGTGGACGCGGTACCGTGCGGGCGTGTGGCTCTCCGGCCGAGCGGGCGAAGGCGACCCGCAGCTCGAGATGGCTCACGCGCGCCTCCGCGCAGTGCCGGCACCCGGCGAGATGGCGCGCCAGCGCGGCGCGCTCGGGGAGACTCAGCTCGCCATCGAGCTCGAGGTCGATCTGCTGCACCCATTCGTCGTGATTCACGGCAGCTCCTCCCGCACGCGGTAACGCACCGCCCGGCGCTGCATCCAGCGCACGGCGAGCGCGTCCACCAGCGCGCGGAACACGCGGTTCCACATCCCGTACTTCGTCTTCCCGAAACGGCGGGGCCGATGGTGCACGGGCACCTCCGTCACCCGACCCCCTTGCATCCTGACGAGCGTCGGCAGGAAGCGGTGCATCCCGTTGAACATGGGCAGGGTGCGCAGCACCTCCGCGCGAAACGCTTTGAGCGAGCAGCCTGTGTCGCGGATCGTCTCGCGGTTGAGGCGGTTACGCACGCCGTTGGCGATACGGCTTTGCAGCCGCTTCCAGCCCGAGTCCCGCCGGTTGACGCGGTACCCGGCCACTGCCGCCGCCCCGCTCTGCTCGAGCTCGGCGAGGAGGGCGGGAATGTCCGCCGGGTCGTTCTGCAAATCCGCGTCGAGCGTGACGATGACGCGCCCGCGCGCCGCGCCGAAGCCCGCGGCGAAGGCCGCGGTTTGCCCGGCGTTCGCGGCGAACGCCACGATGTGGATCTCCGAGTGCTCGCGCTTCATCGCCTTGAGGACGTCGAGCGAGCCGTCCGTCGAGCCGTCGTCCACGGCCACGATCTCGTAGCGCGCTTCCCCCATCCCCACCCCCACCCAACCGGCCAGCGCTCGTTCGATCTCCTCGACCAAGACTGGCAGATTCTCGCGCTCATTGTACACTGGGATGACCAGCGAAAGCTCAAGCGGGGCGGACATACTTGAGCTCGGGCGCGTCGGGGTACCGGCTGATCAGCCGGGCGATGACGGCCTCCGCTTTCGCGGCGTCGTGCTCATGGGTGCGGTAGATCTCGGCGAGGCGGATGCCGGCCAGCACGACGCGGTGGGGCGGCGGGGGTGGATCCGCGGCGACCAGGTGCTCGAGCATCGCCGTTTCGTCTTCGATGGTGATCGGTTTATCGCCCGGGAACGACCCGCCGGTTAGCGCGCTGCCCACCAACTCGCCGAGCGGCTCGACCACCCATCCGAACAACGAGTCGAAGAAGCTCCACGCGCCCCACAGCGCGAGCACCAACGCGCCGAGCCGCCATTCGATGTGCTCAGCCGCAATCGATACCACGACGAGCGCGAGGCCGGCGAGCGACGTGGCGGCGCCAAGCATCCCGCGCACCACCGTGCGCACGCTCGGCGGATCTGTGACGTCCACGGGGAGCAAGTTGACAGGGCCCGCCCGGCGGCGCAACCTACGCACGCGCAACTTCAACCGTGGAGAGCCTCCGTGTCCGACCTGCTGTCTCGCCGTAAGTTCCTCGCCTCCGCCGCCGTCGGCGTGGCGGCCACGCGGGCGCGTGACATCCCGTTTCCCATGCGGCCGCCGCGGCCGCTCCCGCCCCAGAGCCGCTGGGCGGCGAAGCCCGTCGCGGTCTCGAGCGCCAACGGGCTGCGCGCCGTGCAAAAGGCGTTCGACATGCTGCTGCAGGGAGCGGACACGCTCGATGCCGTGATCGAGGGCGTGAAGATCCAGGAGCTCGACCCGAACGACGACTCGGTGGGCTACGGTGGGCTGCCCAACGCCGATGGCGTGGTGCAGCTCGATGCGTCGTGCATGCACGGACCCACGAAGCGCGCCGGCGCGGTGGGCGCGCTCGAGGGCATCAAGACGCCCTCCGAGGTCGCGAAGCTCGTGCTCAAGTACACGAACCACATCTTTCTCGTGGGGGAGGGCGCGAAACGGTTCGCGCTCCAGTACGGCTTCAGGGAGGAGGACCTGCTCACGGAGCATTCCCGCGAGGTGTGGTTGCACTGGCGTGCGAACCTGAACCCGGACGACGACTACCTGGATGTGCCCGAGGCCCAGCACATGACGGTGCGACCCACCGGAACCATCAACTGTGACGCCGTCACGCCCCAAGGCGACATTTCCTCCGTCACGACCACGAGCGGCCTGGCGTTCAAGATTCCGGGCCGGGTGGGCGACAGCCCGATCATCGGCGCCGGGCAGTATACCGACAACGACATCGGCGCCGCCGGCTCGACCGGCCGCGGCGAATCGAATATCAAGGTGTGCGGAGGCTTCCTGACCGTGGAGCTGATGCGGCGGGGGCTCAAGCCCACGGATGCGTGTCTCGAGACGCTCAAACGAGTCATCCAAATCACCGAGCCGCGACTGCTCGGCCCGGACGGCAAGCCGAAGTTCAACCTCAACTTCTACGCGGTGAACAAGCGCGGCGAGTTCGGGGCTGCCTCGCTCTATCCTGGGAGCTACGCCGCCCACGACGGTAGAGAGGCGAAGCTCCGGGACATGGCCTCTCTCTACGAGCGGCCCGCTGCGAGCCGCTAGCGTCGCGCTCGCGCTCCTCGCGGCCGCCGCGCCGGGGGGGGCTCTCTCGGCGCAGCGCTACTGGCGCGGCAATTTCTACCCCTATCTGTCCCACAGCACGGGCGACGGGTTGTGGGGCGCGCTCCACTACGGACGGTATAGCCCCGTGGGCTTCGGCGAGCGGCCGGAGCCGAACTACGCGTCGATCAATCTCGATGCCGGGGCCAGCACCCAGGGCAGCCACGCATTCGTCGTGGACGCGCAGGCACCGGCGTGGTGGGCGGGCTGGCGGGCCGCCCTCACTTTTGGCGCCGTACGCGCGAACCGACTCGGCTACTACGGCCTAGGGAACGACACGCAATACTCGAGGGATAGCGTCAACACCGTTGGATCCTACTTTTACAAGGTCAGCCGCACCACCGTGTTTGCGCGCGCCACCGTGCAGCTCCGGGTGATCGGACCGCTGCGCATTCTGGCCGGCGCCGGCATCGACCACTCCAACTTCCGCGCCCTCCCCGGGCGAAGCGTGTTCGGCAACGATCTCGGCGCCGGGGTCGTCGATCCGGGCACGATCCCCTTCACCGACAAAGTGCTCCGTGCCGGCATCGTGCTGGATACGCGGGACAACGAAATCGACCCGCATCGCGGCATCGCCGCGGAAGTGCTGTTTGCGAGCGGCACGGGCTATACCCGCACGACGGGGAGCGCCCGCGTGTATGTCCACCCGGTCGAGCGACTGACGCTGGCGGGGCGGCTCGCGGCCGAAGGCACCGGCGGGAACCCGCCCCTCGCGGCGATGGAGCTGATGGAGTCGTCGGAGCGGCCCTTCGTGGCGGTAGGCGGTTACTACTCGCTCCGGGCCTACTACAACGGTCGGTTCACCGGGGCCGGCAAGCTGATCGGGGGCGTGGAGGCGCGGTACGCGTTCATCTCGGTGCCGAGCGTGGTCGAGGTCAAGCTGGTCGCGTTCTACGACGCCGGTCGCGTCTTCGAGCGGGGGCAATCGGTCCGGCTCACCACGACCGGTCTTCACCGCAGCGGCGGCGCGGAGCTGGCGGTGCGCCTGCTCCGGAATTCACTCCTGGTGATGGGCTACGGCCACGGGAGCGACGGGGGACGGTTCCTGTTCGGGACCAGTTGGTGTTACTGACGCACGGCGGGTGAATCCGCCGGCAATAGTGACAAGATCTCCCTCAGCGTCGACTCACCCTTGTCTTTCGCGTACCAGCGTCTAATCTGCGGATAGAGCTGTTCTTTAGGCATCGTCTTGCGTGCGTCCGTTACCCACGTCTGGAGCTCCGCCGGTCGCGACCCCCAGTGGCCGATCTCCTGCCACCGGTCGTCGAGCACGACCACGATGGGGATAGCGCGTGACGTTCCGGTGAGGTAGCGGTCCATCACCTCCGGGTGCTCGTCGCGTCGCAGGATTCGCATCTCCAGGCATTGCGCTTGCGCGCCGAGCTTCGCGATGTACGGGACCGTGTTGGACGCGTCGCCGCACCAGTCCTCGGCCAACACCAGCAGGCGGAACGTCCGTCCCCGCTCACAGGCGCGATCGAGCGCCCAGGGCGGGATGCGGGCCAACCGGTACACGCCGGTCCACAGCGCGCAGTGCTCGGTCGACTGCTTCACGAACTCGTCGTACGTCAGCGCCTGGTCCCACAGCGCGCGGAAGTCGAGAT
>QHUD01000053.1 GCA_003221085.1 Gemmatimonadota bacterium | reverse complement strand
GACAGCGCGACGCCACGGGGCTCATCACGTTCGACGAAGTCGTGCGCGAGGTAGTGCCGGCGCGAGTGAAGTCGGGGCAATGGGCGCGCCTGGTGCGGGGCCTGGTCGACACACCGGACGGTCGGGGGACGGCAGCGCAGGCCGCGCTGGTGCGGCTCACGTCGTTGCTCGCCCGCCGCGGGCTCGTCGTGCTCGTCTCCGATCTGCTGTTCGATCGTGAGTTGGCGCTGACGGCCCTGCGCTACCTGCGTCATCGCGGTCATCAAGTGATCGTGCTGCATCTCATGGATCCGGCGGAGGCCGAGCTGTCGGGCCCGCCCGAGGTCCGGTACCGGGATCCTGAATCTGCGGCGAGCGTGGTGGTCCGGCCGCGGGAGCTGGCGCGGGCGTACCGGGCCACGGTGCGTCGGGAAATCGATGCGTGGCGCATGGCGTGCCGGCGTCACGGCATCGCCTACCACCACATCCTGACCGACATGCCGTTCGGCATGGCGCTGCGGCTGCTCGCGTGACATTCCTGCATCCGTTGGCGCTCGTGGGGCTCGCCGCCGCAGCGATCCCCGCGCTGCTCCACTTGCTCGAGCGTCGGGTGCCGCCGGAAGCCGAGTTTCCGCCTCTGCGCTATCTGAGCGAGACGGAACGCCAGAATGCGCGGCGCCTGAAGCTGCGACACCTGCTGCTCCTGCTGCTGCGGACCGCGTTGATCGCCCTGATCGTGCTGGCCGCCGCACGGCCGCTCTTTCCCACGCAGTCCAGGAGTGGGTCGTTGCACGCGCCGACGGCACTCGCCGTCATCCTCGACAACTCGGCGTCGTCAGGCGTCGTGGTGGACGGGCGTCCCGCGCTCGAGCGCCTGAAAGGCGCGGCACGAGGCTCGTTGACACGCGCGGCGGCCTCCGATCGGCTCTGGCTCGTGCTCGCGGATGGCGTAGCGCGGGCCGGGACGCGGGAAGCGCTGCTCGCGACCGTGGACAGCGTAAGCGTCTCGGCCCGTCGTTTGGACCTCACGGCCGCCGTTGGGGCGGCGACGCGGTTGGTCGACGCCGAGCCACTCCCGGCGCGCGAGGTACATGTGGTGAGTGACCTGCAACGGACGGCGCTCGGCGCGGGGCGGGCGGAGGTGCCGCGCGGGGTGCGCGTGCTCGCGCTGGCGCCCCCGAGCCAGGCGCCCGCGAACCGCGGGGTCGGGGCCGCGCGGGTGACCGACGGCGCCGCGGCCATAGACATCGTCGGGACGCCCGGCGCGGGGGCCGAGCACGACGCTGCATCGGTCACGCTCCGTGTCCGCGGCCGCGAGGTCGGCCGCGCGCTGGCCGCGCCCGGCTCGACGGTAAGGATCCCGCTGCCGTCGTTCGGACCGGGGTGGTGGATGGGCGAAGTCATACTCGACGCGGACGAGCTGCGCGCCGACGATCACCGATGGCTCGTGTGGCGGGTGGCGCCGCCCGCCCGACTCGCCGCGAGCCCCGGCCCAGGCGCGGGCCCGTTCGTGGCGGCGGCGCTCGCGGTGCTGGAAGACGCGCAGCGCGTGAGCAGGGGGGGCACAGAGGTGACCATTGGAGACCGCCCGGAGGCGGGGGCGCTGGTGAGCGTCGTGGTCCCTCCCTCAGAGCCGGCGCTCATCGGCCAGGCGAATCGCGCGCTCGGGGCACGGGGAGGGCGGTGGCGGTTCGCCGCGGCGGGCACGCCCGGGCCGATCGCCGGGCCTGTGCTGCCCGCAATCGCAGGCCTGCAGGTGACGCGGAGGTACCGGATCGAGGCCGAGCGCGGGAACCGGGGACCAGGGACGGGTGACGACACCATGGTGCTGGCGACGGTGAACGGAGAGCCGTGGCTGGTCCGGGACGGCAGCGTCCTGCTGCTCGGCAGCCGGCTCGATACCGGGTGGACGGCCCTCCCGGCGGCACCGGCCTTCGTCCCGTTCGTGGACGCGCTGGTGAACCGCTTGGCGCGGGGAGAGACACCGATCTCCGAGGTCGAAGGGCCCCCGCGCGTGGAATTCCTCACGTGCGGCGCCGATACGGTCGGCGCCACCGTGTACGGGCTGGACCCGCGAGAGTCGGATCTCACGCCGGCGTCGCCGGGCCTCGTGCACGACGTACTCGGTGCGGAGGTGCTCGACGGGGCGGCGTTTGCGGCCGCCCGGTTTGCGGGAGCTGGGCGCCGCGACGGCAGTGGGCTGCTCCTCGTGCTGGCGCTGATCGGTGCCCTCGTAGAGCTGGCGGTCGCGACGCGCACTCGCTGATGCCGCTCGACTTCATCATCGACCGGTTGGATGCGCTCCCGGCGACGCGCGCGCTCGCGGAGGGTCTGCCCGCGCCCGGCGCGCGCCAGGGGATCGCTGGCCTCCCCGGCTCGAGTCCCGCCGTGCTGCTGGCCGCGCTGGCGCGCCGACTTGCCCAGCGGGTGTTTGTGGTGATCACACCCACCCCGACCGATGCGGAGCGGTGGCTCGCGGATCTGCGGACCCTGGCGGGTAGCGCGGTCGCGCTGTACCCGCAACGCGAGGCGCTCGGCGCCGAAGAGCCGCACTTCGAGATCTCGGGCGAGCGCGTGGAGACGCTCGAGCTGCTGTTGTCGGGGCAGGTGCGCGTGCTGGTCACGACCGCCCGCGCCGCCGCTGAGCGGACGGGGGTGCCGGCCGCGCTGCGCGACATGCGATTGGTGCTGGAAACGGGTGACGGCAAGGCTCGGGTAGGGGCGCAGCATGCTGCGCCCCTACAATTCGCGACCGTCATTCAGCAGCTGGAGGCGATGGGGTACGTTCGCGTGCCGACCGTCACCGAAGTGGCGCAGTTCAGTGTGCGCGGCGGGATTCTCGACGTCTACGGGTTTGGGATGGCGGCGCCGGCACGGCTCGAGTGGTGGGGCGACGACATCGAGTCGCTGCGGACGTTCGACCTCGACTCACAGCGATCGGGCGACGCGATCGGACGCGTGACGATTCTCCCGGTGAGAACGGAGGGACGGGAGACTGGGGGGGTGGGGGCGCAGCATGCTGCGCCGCTCCAACGGCAGTCACTGCTCGATCTCCTGCCGAGCGATGCGCTCGTGGTGCTCGACCAGGAATCGGCGCTGGGGCAGGAAGTGGAGCGCGCGTGGGCCGAGGCCGCCCATCATCTCGAGGTCGCGCGGCGGCTGGGCGAGGAGCCGCCGGCACGGGAGGCACTCTTCGTCGATCCGGGGGCGTGGCAGGCGCAGCTCGCCCGGTTCCCCCGGCTCGCGCTCGACCCCGCCGATGCCGACGTCCGGTTCCCGATCGCGCCGCCCGAGCCGGTCGACCGCGACATCAAGCGACTGCGCCGAATCGTCGCGACCGAGCCGCCGACCGTGATCTTGTGCGACAACGAGGGCCAGCTCGAGCGCCTCGAGGAGCTGTTGGCCGGCGACCGGGCGACGCTCGCGGTGGGGGCGTTGGACGGCGGGTTCGTGCTGGCGGGACTGCGCGTGCTCACCGATCACGAGATCTTCCGCCGGGCTCGCCGGCTGCGGCGGCCGCGCCGGTATCGGGAAGCGACGGCCACGGCGGCGACGCGGGCACTCAAGGCCGGTGACTACGTGGTCCACCTCGAGCACGGCATCGGGATCTACCGCGGGATCCAAATGATCCCGGTCGGAGCGGAGGGTGGGACGCTCGAGGTGGCCGTCGTTGAGTACGAGGGTGGGTCCCGTCTCAATGTGCCGCTGTACCGGTTGGATCAGCTCGAGCCGTACCGGGCCGCGGCCGACGGCGATGCCCCGCCCCCTAGACTGCACCGGCTCGGTACGACGACATGGCAACGGCAGCGAGACAAGACGCGCGCGGCGATTCGTCAGATGGCGATCGAGCTGCTCGACCTGTACGCCCGGCGGCAGCTCGCGTCTGGATTCGCGTTTCCTCCCGACACGCCGTGGCAGCGGGAGCTCGAGTCGGCCTTCCTGTACGAGGACACGCCAGACCAGCGGCGGGCGTCCGAGGAAGTCAAGCGAGACATGGAGCGCGCCCGGCCGATGGACCGGCTGCTGGTAGGTGATGTGGGGTACGGGAAGACCGAGGTGGCCTTGCGGGCCGCCTTCAAGGCCGTGCAGGCGGGGAAGCAGGTCGCGGTTCTGGTCCCCACGACGATTCTCGCGGAGCAACACGGGCGCACGTTCCGCGAGCGGCTCGCCGACTATCCGGTACGGATCGAGGTGCTGTCGCGGTTCCGCGGCCCGAAGGACACGGCGGAGGTGACGCGACGGCTCGAGACCGGCGAGGTGGACGTCGTGATCGGCACGCATCGCCTGCTGTCGGGCGACGTCCGGTTCCGCGATCTCGGCCTCCTGATTGTCGACGAAGAGCACCGGTTCGGCGTGCGGCACAAGGAGCGGCTCAAGGCGTTGAAGCTCGCCGTCGACGTGCTGACGCTCACCGCGACACCCATTCCCCGCACGCTGCACCTGTCGTTGGCGGGATTGCGGGATCTGACGATGCTCGAGACGCCGCCCAAGGATCGCTCGCCGGTGCTCACGTTCATCGAGCCCTGGGATGACGGATTGATCGAGGAAGCGCTCGCACGGGAGCTGGACCGCGGGGGGCAGGTGTACTTCGTGCACAATCGCATCGAAACGATCGACACGATGTCCGCGGTGAGGTGGACATTCTCGTGTCCACCATGATCGTCGAGTCCGGGCTCGACGTCGCGAACGCGAACACGATGATTGTCGACCGCGCGGACCAGCTCGGCCTGGCGCAGCTGTACCAGCTGCGCGGGCGCGTGGGGCGGAGTCACCGCCGGGCGTACTGCTATCTGCTCGTGCCCGACCTCGTCGACGCCGAGGCGGAAGAGCGGCTCCAGGTGCTGGAGCATCACACCGACCTCGGTTCGGGTTACCGGATCGCGCTGCGCGACCTCGAGCTTCGCGGTGCAGGCAACCTGCTCGGCGCGGCGCAGTCGGGCCACGCGCAAGCCGTCGGGTTCGACACGTACCTCCGCTGGCTCCAGGAAACCGTTGACGGGCTCAAATCGGGGCAGGGGGATGAGGGACGGGCGGCGCGTGTGCCCCCCGAAGTGATCCTGGATCTGCCGGCGCACCTCTCGGACGCCTACGTGCCGGATGAGGCGGTGAAGCTCGAGCTGTACCGGCGGCTGGCGCGGGCCGAGGTGCCTAGCGAGATTCAGGCGGTGCGCGAGGAATTGCGTGATCGGTTCGGGCCGCTCCCCGACGACGCGCAACGATTGCTCCTCGTCTCCGAGCTGCGGGCACTGGGCGCCCGTGCAGGACTGGAGATGGTCCTCGTGAAAGGGGACGAGGCGCGGCTCAACTTTGGGCGCGATGCGAACCCGCGGCTGGCCGGCCTGACGGCGGCGCTCGACGTGGTGCAATTCGAGGCCGAGGTGCGGCGGGCGGCGCCGCTCTCCCTGCGACTCCGCCGTCTCGGCGGCGAGCCCATCGGGTCAGGGCTCGTCCGAGCTCTCACCGCGGTTCTCGCGGACGCTCACCTTTAAGGAGCCGGCATGATACGGCTGGGTCTGGTCGTTCTGGTGTTCGTGGTGGCGGGGTGCGGCGCTCTGCGGGACGCGTTTTCGGCGCACGCAGAGGTCGCTGGCGTCGCCGCCGGCCAGACCCTGACGGTGGACCACCTGGCGCACCTGGTCGGACCCGCGCAGCGCATCCCCATCCGACCGGACGTCCTCACCGGCGTCGCGAACGTGTACCTGGACTACGCCGTGTTCGCCACCGAGCTTGGTCGCGGGCGCGACCTGCACGACTCTGCCTTGGTGCTGGCTGCGCAATGGCCGATGGCGGCGCAGCTCAAATGGGAGCGCTATCACGACCAGCTGATCGCGACGCGGGGCAAGCTCACGCCCGCCCAGGCGGACTCGGCGTTCGAGGCGGGCAGCGTGCGACTGTTCCAGCACATCCTCTTCCGGATCCCGGCGAGCGCCGTGCCGATGGTGGAGCAGCAAAAGCAGAAGCAGGCCACCGCGGTCCTGATGCAGGCCGCGGCAAAGCGCGGGTTCAATTTCGCCCAGCTCGCCCGGCGCTACTCGGAGGACCCGGGATCGAAGACCAAGGGCGGGTATCTGCCGGCGACGCCGCGTGGGCAGTTCGTCCCCGCGTTCGACAGTGCCGCGTGGACGCTCCCACCCGGCGCGATGACCGCCGTGGTCCGCACGCCATTCGGGTTCCACATTATTCGACGGCCACCGCTCGCCGAGGTGCGGGACTCCTTCCGGGTCGATCTCGAGAACGCGCGCTCCGCCCAGATGGACTCCCTCTACCTGGACAGCCTCGCGACACGGCGACAGCTCAAGATTGAGTCCGACGCGCCGGCGCGGGTACGGCAGGCCGTGCCGCAGATCGCGACCGCCCGGAGCGACGGCCGAACGCTGGCCACGTACACGGGAGGTACGTTCCAGGTCAAGGACCTGGCGCGGTGGCTCCTGGCGCTCGATCCGAACGACGTGCGCGGGATCTCCACGGCGAGCGACGCCCAGTTGAACCAATTCCTCAAGGTGCTCGCGCAGCGCGAAATGCTGCTGACAGAGGTGGACAGGGCCGGTGTACGGCTCAAGCCGGGCGACTGGCAGCGGTTGCGCGCCGAGCATGACTCGGGCGTCGCCCGGCTCGAGGGCCTGCTCGGGGTATCGCCCCAGCTGCTCAAGGACTCGGCCGCGACGCAGGCCGCGCGCGTGCAGGTGGCCATGGCGCACGTGGACCGGTATCTGGACCAGGCGGTGACGCAGAACCGCGCGCCGTTCTACCCCGTCCCGCCTTTCCTCGCCAGCGCTCTACGCCAGGGCCAGCCGTGGTCGCTCAACGAGGCGGGGATCGCGCGGGCGACCGAAAGTGCGCAGGCCATTCGGGCAGCGGACACGACCGCGCGCGGCGCTCCGTCCACGGGCCTGAAGCGGGCGCCCGGCCCGCCGCCCACGGATCCCGAGAGCGGTGGACGGCCGGTGCCGCGCTGATGCGAGTGTTCGTCCTGCCCCCGGTCGTGGCGACGCTCGCCGCTCTCTCGCTCACGCCGTCGCGCGCGTCGGCACAGGGTCGGGCGGCGACCGACCGTCCGGTGGACCGCATCGTCGCGGTCGTCGGCACGAAGCCGATCCTCGCGTCGCAGGTGGAGGAGCAGCTCGTCCTGGCGCAGTCGCAGGGCTCGAAGGTCCCGGAGGACTCCGCGGGGCGTGATGCCGCGCGACGCCAGATTCTGTCGCAGATGGTGGACGAGGAGCTGCTGGTGCAACAGGCGGAGCGGGACACTACCATCAAGGTGACCGACCAGGAAGTGCAGGACGCCGTCGAGCAGACGGTCCAGAACGTGCGCAAGCAGTTCACCTCGATTCCGGAGTTCCAGACCCAGCTGCGCGCCGCCGGATTCGTGTCCGAGGAGGAATGGCGCCGCTGGCTCGCCGACCAGCAGCGTCGCGCGATTTTGCAGCAGCGCCTGATCGAAGGCCTGAAGCAGAAGGGAAAGCTGCGGCCGATTCCGCCGTCGGACGCCGAGATGCGGGCGTTCTGGGAGACGAGCCGGGCGCAGCAGCCCAAGCGGCCGGCGGGCATCTCGTTCCGCCAGATTGTGATCGTGCCGAAAGCAGACTCGGCGGCGACCGCCCGCGCGGTGCAACTGGCGGAGTCCCTCGTGGTGACCCTGCGGCAGGGTGGCGGGGCCGGCTTTGCCGACGTCGCGAAGAAGTACTCGGCGGACAGCGTTTCCCGGGAGCAGGGTGGGGCGCTGGGCTGGTTCCGCCGCGGCGTGATGGTCAAGGAGTTCGAGGACGTCGCGTTCCACCTGAGGCCGGGGTCGATCTCCGACGTCGTGCGGACCGAATTCGGCTTTCACATCATCCAGGTGGAGCGCGCGCAGCCGGCGGAGATCCTGGCGCGCCACATTTTGATTCAGCCTGCCATCTCCGAGGCGCAGATCGCCATCGCCCGGCGTCAGGCCGATTCGGTGCACGACGCGCTCGCTCACGGAGCCTCGTTGGACTCCCTCGCTCGGCGGTACGCCGACCCGAGCGAGCCCAAGCTTGCCGATGCCCTGCCGATCTCCCAGCTCCCGCCCGATTACCAAACGGCCATCGGGCAAGACTCCGTGCCCGGGTTGAAGCCGGTGTTTGAAGTGGGCGTCGGGACGGCACGGCCGAGGTTTGTGGTGTTCGAGCTGACGAAGCGCCTCCCCGAAGGGGAGCTGGGCTTCGACGAAGTGAAGGATCATATCCGCGACGGGCTGGCCCAGCAGCTCGCCATCAAGCACTATCTCGACTTGCTGCGGCGCACCACGTACGTCGACGTCCGTTTCTAGCCGCCGTCCCCGACTCGCCGTCACGCTGGGCGACCCGCGGGGGATCGGGCCGGAAGTGGTGGCGAAGGCGCTCGCCCTGGGCCCGCTGGATGCCGATCTCATCTTTCTCGGGAGCGGGGAGCGGGGAGCGGTTCGTTCCGGCGCAGGGGCGGGTACCGCTCCCCGCTCCCTGCTCCCCGAAGACGCCGGCCGGATTGCCGGCCAGGCGGTGGAAGAGGCCGCTCGACTCGCCCTGGCGGGCGAAGTGGACGCCATCGTGACCGGCCCGGTGCACAAGCATGCCCTGCACCTGGCCGGATTCCGCTATCCCGGCCTCACCGAGTTTCTGTCCCACCTCGCCGGCGACGTCGACGTCGCGATGATGCTCGCCGCCGGCGGGCTGCGCGTGGTGCTCGTCACGACGCACATCGCGCTCAAGGACGTACCGAAACAGGTGACCACCGAGCGAGTAGTGCGCTGCGGGCGAATCACCGAGCGTGCGCTGCGCGACTGGTGGGGTATCGCGGCGCCGCGGCTCGCGGTCTGCGCCCTCAATCCCCACGCCGGCGAATCCGGCTTGTTCGGGGACGAGGACGCGCGGGTGCTCGAGCCCGCCGCCCGGATGCTCGGTGCCACCGGACCCCTGCCGGCGGACACCGTGTTCGTGCGGGCGCTCAAGGGCGAGTTCGACGCCGTGCTCACCCCCTATCACGACGTGGGGATGACGGCGGTGAAGGTGGCGGGCTTCGGCACTGGGGTGAACGTGACGTTGGGGTTGCCGTTCCCGCGCGTCGCGCCGGACCACGGCACTGCGCTCGACATTGCCGGCACGGGGGTGGCCGACCCCGGCTCGATGCGGGCGGCGCTGGAGCTCGGGACCGAGCTAGCGCGACGGGTCCAGCGGGCCGGCGCGGCGCTCGAGCGCTAGGTCTCCGCGCCCGGTCCGCGCCGCAGCACCCGGACCGTGCCGACGCGGCGCCCCTCGACCTCCACGATTTCGAACACGGCGCCCTTCACGGCCACCTGGTCGCCCGGCCGGGGGAGACGGCCGATCGCGCCGAACAGGAAGCCACCGATGGTGGTGTAGTCCTGCTCGCCGAGCTCGAGCCCGAACGCGCTGTTGACCTCGCGGATCGGGACCGAGCCCGCGATGATGGGCGCCACGCCGGCGGGGGCGGCCCGCAGCTCGCCGGAGGGCCGGTCATATTCGTCGTAGATCTGACCGACGATCTCCTCCAGCAGGTCTTCCATGGTGACGAGGCCCGCCGTGCCGCCGAACTCGTCGAGCACGATCGCGAGATGGATCTTCTGTCGTTTCATGTCGGCGAGCACGTCCTCGACCTCGCGCGTCCCCGGAACGAAGACCGCGGGGCGGAGCACGGCGCGGAGGCTCCCGCCCTTGGCCGAGCGGAGGCCAGCGAGGATATCCTTCGCGTGCACGATGCCGAGGATGTCGTCGAGCGACTCCCCGTAGACGGGATAGCGCGACCGCCCGGCGACGGCCACCTGATCGGCCGCTTCCTCGAGCGAGAGGTCGGCGGGCAGGGCTACCATCTGGGTGCGCGGTGTCATGACTTCGCGGGCCGTTTTCTCACTGAACTCGAACACCCCCTGGAGCAGGCGGGCGTCGTCGGCATCGAGCTTGCCGCGTTGCCGGCTTTGCTCGACCAGCATGCGGATCTCCTCGGGCGAGTGGATGCGATCGAGCTCCGCCGCCGCGCCTTTGATCCCGAGCAGCCGCACCACCCGGCCGGCGCTCCAGTTGAGGAGGTCGGTGAAGGGTCGCGTGATCCACGAGAAGAAGATGAGCGGCGCGGCGATCCAGCGGCTGGTCCGCTCGGGATAGGTGATGGCCCACGCCTTGGGTGCTTGTTCGCCGAAGACGACGTGCAGGAACGAGACCAGCGCCACCGCGACGGTGGATGCGACGCCGCCGCGCGCGAGGAATTCGAGGGCGGGCGGGAGGGCCGCGAACCAATCGCGGAACAGCTGGGCCACGGTATCCTCGGCGACGTAGCCCAGCAGGATCGAGGCGACCGTGATCCCGAGCTGCGCGGCGGACAGTTGGCGGTACAGATCCTGCAACGCAGCCTGCACGGTCCGCGCCTTCCGGTCGCCGCGTCGCACGAGCGCCTCGATGCGCGTGCGGCGGGCCGCGACCAGCGCGAACTCCGCGGCCACGAAGAACGCGTTCGCCAACACGAGCGCCAGCACCGCCAGCAGGCGGAGCGCGAGCGATTGCGTGGCGGGCGCGGGCATAGAGGCGGGAACATAGGGCGTGTTGCCCGGGGGCGGAACGGCCCGGTATTTTGAGGAAGAGGACGAGGGACGAGACTGTGAGCGCTACCGTACCGCTGGAAGTCCAATGCACGCATCGGGCGCCGCTCCGCGAGGAGAGCCGGCGACGCATGACGATCGTGCTGGCGATTACGGCCGCGGTGATGGTGGCCGAGGCCGTCGGCGGGTGGTTCGCCCACTCGCTGGCCCTGCTCGCCGACGCGGGTCACATGCTGGCCGACGTGGCCGCGCTGGGCCTATCGCTCGTGGTGACGGCCCTGGCGCAGCGGCCCGTGACGGCGGAGCGGACGTTCGGATTGCTGCGGCTCGAGATCCTGGCTGCGCTCGTGAATGGGGCAGCCCTGATCGTGATCTCGCTCGGCATCGGCTTCGAGGCCTACCATCGGCTGCGCTCTCCTGCCCACGTGCAGGGCACGCTGCTTCTCATCATCGCGGGGGTGGGACTGACCGCGAACGCCGCAGGCGTCGCGATCCTGCATCGCGGGCACGATCATTCGCTCAACCAGCGCGGCGCGTACCTCCATATCGCGAGCGATCTCCTGGGATCGGTCGGCGCCTTTCTCGCGGGCGTGATCATCCTCGCCACCGGGTGGGTAGCGGCCGATCCCGTCATCTCACTACTGATCTCCCTGCTGATCCTCGGCAGCGCCTGGCGGTTGGTGAGGGAGAGCACGGACGTGCTGCTCGAGGCGGCGCCCGCGCACATCGCCCTCTCGGAAGTCCACGACCGAATCGCATCCATCCAGGGCGTGGCTTCCGTGCACGACCTCCACGTGTGGACGGTCACGAGCGGAGTGATCGCGATGAGCGGCCACCTGGTCGTCCAAAACCCGGCCGACAACCAGCGGGTGCTCGAAGCCGTTCAGGCCTGCCTCGGGGACATGGGCATCCGCCATGTAACGGTGCAGATGGAGCGGGATCCGACCTGCGAATAGGGTGGCATACGGCGTGCCGCCCTTGCCACCTTGCCGCCCATTGCCCCCGTTTTGGTGATGTATTGCCTTGTCTTTTGCCAGCGCCCCTCCTATACTGCGCCCCTCACAGACTGCGCCTCTCACATAGGTATCGTCAGGACCTAGCCCCTTGCAGATCCGCAACATCGCCATCATCGCGCACGTGGACCATGGGAAAACCACGCTGGTGGACCAGATGCTCCGCCAGTCTGGGGTGTTCCGCGCCAACCAGCCGCTCACCGAGCGGGTCATGGACTCGAACCCCCTGGAGCGCGAGCGCGGGATTACCATCCTCTCGAAGAACACTGCGGTGCGGTGGGGCGACACCAAAATCAACATCGTGGACACGCCCGGCCACGCCGATTTCGGTGGCGAGGTGGAGCGGATCCTGCGCATGGTGGACGGCTTCCTCTTGCTGGTGGATGCCGCCGAGGGTCCCATGCCGCAGACACGGTTCGTGGCGGGCAAGGCGCTGGCGCTCGGCCTGAAGCCGATCGTGCTGGTCAACAAGATCGACCGCCAGGATGCCGAGCCGTTGCGGGTGCACGACGAGGTGCTGGAGCTGTTCCTGGATCTGGAGGCGACGGCGGAACAGTTCAACTGTCCCTTCCTCTATACATCGAGCCGCGCGGGGACCGCCACGTTCGACCTGAAGGCCCCCGGGACGGATCTCAACCCCTTGTTCCAGACCATCCTGGACACCATCCCGGCACCGACGGCGGACCCCGAAGGGCCGTTCCAGATGCTGGTCTCGACGCTCGACTATTCCTCGTACCTGGGCCGGATCGCGATCGGCCGGATCGAGCGGGGGCGGGTACGGGTCGGCGAGACGGTCGCGTTACTTCCGCTGGGTGAGCCCGGTCCTCTGGGGGATGCACCCTACGAGCAGGCCAAGGTGGTGAAGCTGTTTTCGTTCGACGGATTGGAGCGGGTCGAGGTACAGGAAGCCCCGGCCGGCGACATCGTGGCGCTGGCGGGCCTCGTCGGCGTCGAGATCGGCAAGACCGTGACGGCGCCCGACTACCTGGAGCGACTCAAGGGTATTGCCGTGGAGGAGCCCACGATTTCCGTGGACTTCAAGGTGAACGACGCGCCGTTCGCGGGGCGGGAGGGGAAGTTCGTGACGGGCCGGCAGCTGCGCGACCGGCTGTTACGGGAGCTCGAGAAGAACGTGGCGCTTCGCGTGGAGGAAACGGACGACCCCCAGACGTTCACCGTGTCGGGCCGGGGAGAGCTGCACCTGGGCATCCTGATGGAGACGATGCGGCGGGAGGGGTTCGAGTTTCAGGTCAGCCGGCCGCGGATCATTCCGCGGGAAGGGCCGAACGGGGAGCGGCTGGAGCCGTACGAGGAGCTGATGATCGACTGCCCCGAGGGGTATCTGGGCGTGGTGATGGAGAAGGTGGGCCCCCGGCGGGCGGAGCTCCTGGACATGCGGAACCCGGGGGTGGGCATGGTGCGGA
>QHUD01000264.1 GCA_003221085.1 Gemmatimonadota bacterium | reverse complement strand
GATGATGGCGATCGCCGCGTCGCGCATCCGCTGGTACTCGCGGTCACTCAGCGTCATCGCGGGGGCCACGGTGATCGAGTCGCCGGTGTGCACCCCCATGGGATCGAGATTCTCGATCGAGCACACGATCACCACGTTGTCCCGACGGTCGCGCATGACCTCGAGCTCGAACTCCTTCCAGCCGAGCACGCTGCGCTCGATCAGCGTCGTATGCAGCGGCGACAGCTCGAGCGCCCGCTCGACCAGTTCCTCGAACTCGGCGCGGTTGTAGGCCACGCCGCCACCCGTGCCGCCCAGCGTGTACGACGGGCGAATGATCGCCGGGAACCCGGTCTCGCCCGCGGCCGTCAGCCCATCCGCGACGGACGCCACGGTGCGACCCACCGGCGTGGCCAACCCGATGCGTCGCATGGCGGCGCCGAACTCCGCCCGGTCCTCCGCCATCTGGATCGCCCGCGCATTCGCGCCGATCAGCTCGACGCCGAACCGCTCGAGCGTGCCGTCCTGGACGAGCGCCATCGCCACGTTGAGCGCCGTCTGCCCGCCCATGGTCGGCAGCAGGGCATCGGGTCGCTCCCGCTCGATCACCTTGCGCACCCACTCCGGCGTGACCGGCTCGACATACGTGCGATCGGCGAGCTCGGGATCCGTCATGATCGTGGCGGGGTTTGAGTTCACGAGCACGACGAAGTAGCCCTCCTCCTTGAGGGCCTTGGCGGCTTGGGTGCCCGAGTAGTCGAACTCCGCGGCCTGGCCGATCACGATCGGCCCGGAACCGATGAGCAGGATCCGCTCCAGGTCAGTCCGCTTGGGCATCGAGCACATCCCGCAACGTGTCGTCGAGCGTATAGTGGGGCGTCCAGCCGGTGGCCCCATGCAGCTTCGCCGCGTCGCCCACCAGATGAAAGATGTCCCCCCCGCGCACCAGCTCCGGGTCGGCCTCGGGAATGGGCCGCGCGCCGATCAGGTCGGCCAACCGGAAGAACAGCTCCTCGAGCGAGACGGCCTGCCCCGACGCTACGTTATACGTCTCGCCCGGCTGCCCTTTGACCAGGAGTCGCGCGTACGCGTCCACGACGTCGCGCACGTGCAGAAACTCCCGCACCGGCTCGAGGTTGCCGACCTTGACCACGGGGGCCGCGACCCGCTTGGCAAACCGCAGCCGCTCCGCGAAGGCCGGCACGACGAACCGCGTGTCCTGGCCCGGTCCCGTGTGCGCGAAGGCCCGGGCCACGATGACGCGCAGGCCGGTGCGACGCCACGCCTCGAGTCCGGCCAGCTCCCCACCTGCCTTGCTCGCCGCGTACGGCGAGCACGGCGCGACCGGATCCGTCTCGCGACGCGGGCGGGGCTCGTGCGAGGCGCCGTACACCTCCCCCGTCGACACGACGAGCACGACCGGATCGGCGCGGCCGGCCCGCTTCGCCTCCGCGAGGACCTCCACGATGCGGGCCGTGCCCGCCGCGTTCACGGTCCAGGCGTAGCCCGGGTCGCGCGTCGCCTCGCTGCCCGATGACACCGCGGCCAGGTGCACCACGGCATCATACGGCAGGTCCACCACCTTCCGCACCGACGCGGTGTCCAGCAATTCGAGGGGGAGCCATCGCACCGCCTCCCGCTCGGCGGGCGTGAGATCGGCCGCGGGGGGGACGGGCGCGGGGCTCTGCCCCGGCCGCACCGCGCCGTACACCTCGCGGCCGTCGGCGAGCAGCCGGCGCACGACCCAGCGGCCCACGAACCCATCGGCGCCGGTCACGAGCACCTTCACGACAGGCGCTCCAGGTCCGCGTCCACCATCATCCGTACCAGGTCCTCGAAGCTCGTGTGCGGCGCCCACCCGAGCTCGCGTGCCGCCTTGCTGGGGTCCGCCTGCAGCGCTTCGACTTCCGCCGGGCGCACGAAGCGCGGGCTCACTGTGACGTGACGCTTCCAGTCGAGCCCCACGTGGGAGAATGCCAGCTCGCACAGCTCCCGCACGGTGTGCGTCGTTCCCGTGCCGACGACGTAGTCGGCGGGCTTGGGTTGCTGCAGCATGCGCCACATCGCGTCCACGTAGTCGCCCGCGAACCCCCAGTCGCGCCGGGCATCGAGGTTCCCCAGCTCGAGCTCCCGCGCCCGGCCCTTCACGATGCGCGCCACGCCGTCCGAGACCTTGCGCGTGACGAACTCCAGCCCGCGGCGCGGCGACTCGTGATTGAAGAGGATGCCGCTCACGGCGTAGAGGCCGTAGGACTCGCGATAGTTGACGGTGATCCAGTGCCCGTAGACTTTCGCGACGCCGTACGGGGAGCGCGGGTAGAATGGAGTCGTCTCGCGCTGCGGCGTCTCCGACACTTTGCCGAACATCTCGGACGAGCTCGCCTGGTAGACGCGCGCCGTCGGGTGCGCGAGGCGGACGGCCTCGAGCAGGCGGGTGACGCCCAGCGCCGTGAACTCGCCGGTCAGCACGGGCTGCGTCCACGACGTGGGGACGAAACTCTGGGCCGCCAGATTGTAGATCTCGTGCGGCTTCGCGTCGCGCACCACGGCCGTGAGCGAATGCTGGTCCAACAGGTCCGCGGGCACGATGTGGACGCGGTCGAGCAGATGCCCGATCCGCTCGTAGGAGTCGTGCGACGTGCGCCGCACCACGCCCACCACCTCGTAGCCTTTCGCCAGCAGCAGCTCGGCGAGATACGACCCGTCTTGTCCCGTGATCCCGGTGATCAGCGCGGTGCGTCGGGGTTGCCCCGCCCGCGGGGCCGGTTTAGCTTTAGGCCGCTTTGCCCCGCCTTTACGCGCGGGGTCATGCTTCTGGGCGGTCATGCTTCGGTCAGAGAGTGGCTATGGCTCGAGTCTGTGAAATCTGTGGCAAGGGCCCCGTGGTCGGGCACAACGTCAGCCACGCGAACAATAAGACGAACCGTCGCTGGTATCCCAACCTCCAGCGCGTGCGCGCGGTGGTGAACGGGACCACGCGCCGGCTGCGGGTCTGCACCCGCTGCCTCAAGTCCAACCGCGTCACCAAAGCGGCGTAACGAAACGGGGGACCCTGGGTCCCCCGTGCCGCTCCCGCCGCCGCTCCGCCCCGTCCGCCGGTCGGTCACTCAGCCAGCAGTTCGATCCGAGCCACCTCGGCACCGTCGCCCGCGCGATGGCCCAGCTTGGTGATGCGCGTGTAGCCGCCGGGTCGCGCCGCGAACCGCGGCCCCAGGTCCTTGAAGAGCTTGTGCGTGACCGCGCGGTCCTTGAGACGGCGCTCCACCAAGCGTCGCGCGTGCAAGTCGCCGCGGCGCGCCAGCGTGATGAGCCGCTCGGCGTAGGGCCGGAGCTCCTTGGCCTTTGCCTCGGTGGTCTCGATCCGGTCGTGCCGGAACAGGCTCGTGGCCATGTTCGCGAGCATCGCTTTCTTGTGACTCGCGGTGCGCGAGAGCTGGCGTCCCTTGGCGCGGTGGCGCATTACTCCGCGTCTCCCTCACTCGCCTGGGCCTGCGGTGCCGCGCCAGCGTCGACCACCTTCAGCTCGTCCTCGGTCTCCTCGAACTTCATGCCGAAGTTGAGTCCCTCCCGACGCAGCAGCTCGGCGATCTCGCCGAGCGCCTTCTCCCCGACGTTCTTCACCTTGAGCAGGTCTTCTTCGCGATACTGCACCAGGTCGCCCAAGGTCCGGATGTTGGAGTTCTTGAGCGAATTGACCGACCGGACCGAGAGCCCCACGTCGTCGATCGAGCGGGCGAGCACCTCGCGCAGCCGGCTCGTCGCCGCGCCGCCGTTCCCCGCGGGCTGGGCGGCAACCATCGGCACCTTGCCGAAGTCCACGAAGAAGCGGAAGTGCTCCTGCGCCAGGGCGGCGGCGTACGCGACGGCGTCCTCGGGAGAAATCGTCCCGTTGGTCTCGACCGTGAGCGTGAGCCGGTCGTAGTCGGTGCGCTGTCCCACGCGCGTCTCCGCGACGGTGAAATTGGCGCGGCGGACGGGATTGTAGATCGAGTCCACACGTACGACGTCCACCGGCATGGTGCGGTCCACCGGGTGCTGCTCGGCCTCGACATAGCCGCGGCCTTTGTTCACGTACAGCTCGCCGCCGATCTCGCGGTCGTCCTGGACCGTGAACAGCAGCTGATCGGGATTCACGATGCTCACCGCGCTGTGCGCTTCGATGTCGCGCGCGTATACGGGACCGGCCTTTTCGTGCTTGATGTGCAGGAC
>QHUD01000263.1 GCA_003221085.1 Gemmatimonadota bacterium | reverse complement strand
ACCTGCAGCTGTTGTTCGGGCGGCCCGACGATCCCCGGCTCCCCCGTATGGTGGAGTTCGCGGGGCGCCTCGAGCATCCCGACCTGCGCGCGCCGTTCACCGCCCTCGCCACCCACCGCGATCCGGAAGTGCGGAGCCAGGTGGCCCGCGCGCTGGGGAAGTATCCGCACCCGGATTCCATTGCTGCGCTGCGACTCCTCGCGCAGGACCGCGTCTGGCCCGTGCGAGCCCAGGCCGTCCGCTCGCTCGCCATGATCGCCGATCCGGCCACCCTGCCGCTGGTGCGGGACGCGCTGCGCGACGGCGAGTGGTGGGTGCGGTTGCGGGCGGGGCTCGCCCTCACGCGGTTCGGCGCGGCGGGGCGTAACGTGCTGCTCGCCGTGGAAGTCGGCGCGCACGAGCCTAGTCGCGACATGGCCCGGCTCGTCCTCGGCCTCTCCCCACAGGCGCTGGCGGAATACGCGGCGTGAGCTCCGTCATTCATGCGGGCGACCTCGCGATCCTGCTCTACTTCCTGGTGTTGAATTCCTTCTACGCGCTCCTCCTGGTGCTCTCGATCCCCGAGATCTGGGAGCAGACCCGGCTGGCGGAGGACGAAGACTTCCAACGGCTCATGCAGAGCGATGCCTTGCCGCCGATCACCATCCTCGTCCCCGCTCACAACGAGAGCGCGACCATCGAGGCGAGTCTCACCGCCATCCTGACGCTCGAGTACCGCACCTTCGAGATCATCGTGGTGAACGACGGGTCCAAGGACGCCACACTGGAGCGGCTGCGCCACGCGTTCGACCTGTACGAAGTGCCGCGTACCTATCCGGAGACGATTCCCACCAAGCCGCTCCGGGCCCTGTACCGCTCGCGCACCCGTACGCGCCTGCTCGTTCTCGACAAGGAGAACGGCGGCAAGGCGGATTCCCTCAACGCCGCCATCAATGCCAGCCGGTTCCCCCTGGTCATCGCGGTGGACGCGGACACACTGATCGAGCCCGATGCGCTCCTGCGCCTCACCCGGCCGTTCCTGCTCGGCCGCCAGATCGCCGCCGTGGGAGGCACCGTTCGGGTGGCGAACGGGTGCACCGTGAAGGACGGGCGCGTGACCGACGCGCGCGTCCCGGGCCGGTTCCTCCCCGGCGTGCAGGTGGTCGAGTACCTGCGCGCCTTCCTGTTCGGCCGACTCGGCTGGAACCGGCTGGGGGGCAGCCTGGTCATCTCCGGGGCGTTCGGGTTGTTCCGCAAGGAATACCTCTACGCGATCGGAGGGTACCGTACGGCGAGCGTGGTCGAGGACCTCGATCTCGTGGTGCGGCTGCACCGTTATCTGCGGCAGCACCAACGGCACTACGAGATCCCCTTCATTCCGGACCCCGTCGCGTGGACCGAGGTCCCCGAATCCGGGCGGATCCTGTCGCGCCAGCGGGAGCGGTGGCACCGCGGCCTGATCTCGGCGATGTGGCAGTACAAGGGGATGCTCTTCAACCCCCGTTACGGCCGCGTCGGCTTGATCGCCATGCCCTTTTTCACGTTCGGTGAGACGCTCGCGCCGCTCGTCGAAGTGGCGGGGTATGTGATCACCGTGGGCGGGCTGCTGCTCGGCGCCGTGAACGCCGACTTCGCGCTGCTCTTCGTGCTCGTCGCGTGGGGCTATGGGATGCTGCTGTCACTCTGGGCCGTGGTGCTCGAGGAAGTGAGCTTCCGGCGGTATCGGCGGTTCCGCGATTTGGGCCGGCTCCTGCTGTTCGCCACGCTCGAGAACTTCGGCTACCGGCAGCGGACGGTGTGGTGGCGACTCAAGGCATTCTGGTCGGTGTTCCGCCAGAAGCAGGCCTGGGGGGAGATGACCAGGAAAGGTTTTGAGTCGGCAGGCAAGCAGGTAATGGAACCGGCCAAGGCTAGACGCACAGACGCACAGCGGTGAACAGGGGGCGGATGCTCATCGCCGCGCGTCGCTCCGTACTCGCTCCTGCTACTTCACGGTAATGCTCCCCGTAGTGACCGGCGCGGTGGGCATGCCCTGCTTCACAAGCCGACCCACCGGGCGAGCGCGGCGGGGGGGTATACAAACCGCCTGCTCCGGTTGTCCACCACCACCTCCCCCGCAGTGCGGATCGGGCGCCCGCCCGTGGCCGGCAGCGTGGCCGGGAGGACCAGGCGCGCGAGGAACACCGACGTAGGATCCTGGCCCAGGACGTGTTCGGGGAGCGACTTGGGGCCGCCTTGGTCAGACGCGTCGTCGCCCTCGTGCCACGCCGCGAAGACGGCGTCCTGGAGCTCCCTCCGGGCACCGTCCGTACGCGTGAACACCGGCCACGCCGGAGGCGGTAGCGGTGGCGGGTCCGGCTCTTGCCGGAGGTAGAGCTGCACTTCATAGCCGTCGCCCTGACCCGGCTCGCCGGGCAAGAGGTGCACGAACACGTCCGCCTCCGTCCGACCCGATCGAGCGCGATGCCCGGCTTCACAACGAGCCGCTCGCTGCGACCGCCGGTCGCCTTCTCCCATGTCACCTGAAGGCCGGCTAGTGTGCCGCTGCCGTGTAGGTAGGACAGCGCGCGCGCGAGCCAGCGGTGGTCGTACAGCTGCTCGGCATCGAGGTGCTGCGCGTTGAGCAGGACACCGGTGGCGTAGAACACCCGACCGCGAGCCTCTCGCGCTCTTACGAAGGCATCACTGCTTGGTACTGCCCCCACGATCGTGACCAGCGTGTCGACCGGATCGCTCTCGATGCCGTCGTTGTCGACCACGATCAAACGGAACCGGTGCCGGCCCGGTAACAGGATGTTCTCGACGCGGAGCCGTGGCTCAGTCGTCTCGAACGGCTGTTGCAACTCGAGCGTCGGCATCTCAGGTCATCATGATCCATTTGTACGACGTGATCTGATGCCCAGGCACCGGCGTCGACTGCGTACCGTCGAGGGTGAATGGCTGCCCGAACGCGACCTCGGCCGGCATGGTCGTGAGCACGGCCTGTGGCTTCCGGTCATCTGGGCTTATCGTGACCGTCTGCTCGGCTGGGATCGACTCCCCACCGTTCTCGTCCACCACAATGAGCTGGAAGAGGTGATCCCCGGGGTCCACCGGGTTCGTCACTGAGGCGTCAACGGTGACGGTGGCATCGGATGTCACTACAGGTGCGCCCACGACGAATTGGCTGGGGTCGACTCGCGTCATGTCATCCTCCGAAGGTAGAGCAACGTTCTCACTGGAGTTGCTTCGCCTGCATGCGATCGGTAGTCCTGATGGTATTGACCAGTCGCTGCGGCGAGAGCTCACCGAGCGACGCCTTCAGCGGGCGCAGCCCAAACAGGAAACCACGCCGCCCCTCGGACGTCACTCCGAGGACGCGTATCCGCGGATGTGCGCGGAGCAGTCGGCCGCAGTCTTCCGGAAGGCGAGAATCCTGGAGCGCGAGGACGACGACGTCCGCCCGGGTCTCCGCAACAGTGGCCCGCAACTTGCCCCGACTCGACAGCACGCCGACCACTTCCATGTCGGGCTCGGCCGAGAGGACATCCGCGAGGATGTCGCACAGCATCCGCGGCATTTCCACCAAGAGAATCCGGGTCCGGCGAGGCACGGGCTACTTTGTTGGGTCGCCGGTCAATGTCACGGCGACGGGGCGGCGACGAAATGAACCGTCCGCATCAATTCCGACTCAGGAGACGGTCTAGACTGGCGCGGCCCAGTGGTCCAGGTGTGGATACAGGGGGATGATCTAGATCGTATGCAGTCGGCCTTCGTGGCGCCCGGACGCGTCGGCCGACTTGTGGCGCCATCGCAACCCTAGACGTTGTAACTTACATCACTAATCTTTCGGTCTCGCGTTGAAGCGCGGTCGTCGTTCTTAGCGCCTCCGTGGCGCGCTCGATGAGCCTACAGGGTGGTGTGGGTCAAGGCACAGTGATCAGGGTGGCCATCGTAGCCGACATCAGGCTCTACCGAGAGGGCCTGGCTCGGATCTTGGAACGGCAACCCAACATCAGCGTTGTGGCGACCGCCGCGACCAGCGACGGCTCACTCGCCCCGCTCTCCCAGCTCGCTCCCGACCTGGTCTTGATCGACATGGCCATGCCCGACAGCCTGGCGGCCATCCGCCGGGTCGCCGTGGTCGCCCCGGGGGCCAAGGTCGTGAGCCTGAGCATCAGGGAGGGGGAGGACGATCGCGACGTACTGGCGTCTGCGGAGGCCGGGGCGATCGCCTATGTGCCGCGCGAAGCCTCGCTCGAGGATCTGGTTGCCGTCATCGAGTGCGCCGTGCGGGGAGAAGCTGTGTGCTCACGCCGGGTAGCGGGCGCGCTGCTGCGCCGGATCGCCGCTCTATCGACGGATGGCCGCTCCGATCGACTCCAAGCGCATCTCACCAACCGCGAGCGCGAGATCATGGGGCTCATCGACGAGGGCCTCTCGAACAAGGAGATCGCTAAGCGGCTGCGGATCGAGGTGGCCACCGT
>QHUD01000139.1 GCA_003221085.1 Gemmatimonadota bacterium | reverse complement strand
TGCGCCAGGACCCGGCGCGCCGTCTCGAAGATCTGGCACGAGCAGCGGCAGTTCTTGTCCAGCACGATGGGCCGATCGATCTCGTAATCCCGGCCGAACCGCACGAGGACGTAGGGGTCCGCCCCCGTCCAGGTGAAGATCGACTGCTCGTCGTCCCCCACGGCGAAGAAGTTGCCGTGCGGCGCCGCCAGGCGCTTCAGGAGGTCGTACTGGACGGCGTTCACGTCCTGGAACTCGTCCACCAGCAGATAGTCCCAGCGCGCGGCGATCGCATCGGCGATGTCGCCCCGCGTGCGGAGCAGCTCCTCGGCCTTCGACACGAGGTCGTCGAAGTCCAGCATGTTGCGGCGCGCGAGCCAGACGGCGTACTCGCGATACAGGCGCGCGTCGTCGGCCGTGAGCTCGTAGTCCGTTTTCTGGACGCGGTGCCGGCTGAACCGGTTCAAGAGCGAGCCCCGCTGCTCGAGCGGCACGTGTAGCCGGCCGAGGATGACCTTCTGGTACGGCTCGTCGGCCACTCCGAAGCCCTTCCGCAGGCCCGCCGCCTCGGCATGCTCGCGCAGCAGGGCCAGGCAGAGCGCGTGGATCGTGCCCCGCGTGATACCCTCCGCACGGTCCCCCAGTGTGTGCCTCAGCCGGATGGCGATCTCCTCGGCGGCCCGGTTCGTGAACGTCACGGCGCAGATGCGCTCGGGCGCCATGCGGCGTGTATTGATCAGGTGGTTGATCCGGGCGATCAGACAGAACGTCTTCCCCGCGCCGGGTCCCGCCACCACGAGGACGGGGCCGAGCGGCGCTTCAATGGCGAGCCGTTGCTGGGGGAGCGGGTCGATCTCCAGGGCCATGCAGGGAAAGCTAGATTAGGAACCCATGCCGAGTCAGGCACCAGCAGACGCTCGCGCGCCGGTCTCGTTCATTCCTTCAGATACTCCGGAGCGGGGGCCCGAGGACGGCCTGGCGTTGTGCCTCTCGGGTGGCGGCTACCGCGCCATGCTGTTTCACCTGGGGGCCCTCTGGCGGATCAACGAGGTGGGGCTGCTCCCGCGGCTCGACCGCATCTCGAGTGTCTCCGCGGGATCGATCGTCGCAGGACTCGTTGGCCTCAAATGGCGGGCCTTGCGCTTCGATAGCGCCGGAGTGGCCGCCGGTTTCGACGCGGAGGTCGTCGCCCCGCTCCGCGCGCTGGCGAGTCGTACCATAGACCTGCCCGCCATCGTGCTCGGGATGCTCCTCCCCGGCGGCGCCAGCGCTCGCATTGCCGCGGCTTATCGGCGGCACGTGTTCGGGCGCGCCACCGTTCAGGCGCTGCCCGACTCCCCGCGTTTCGTGATCAATGCGACGGACATGCAGTCGGGCGTGCTGTGGCGCTTCATGAAGCCGTACTCCCGCGACTATCGGGTGGGCGAAATCCCGCACTCGACGGTGGAGCTCGCCCGTGCCGTCGCGGCGTCGTCGGCGTTTCCGCCGTTTCTCTCGCCCGCGCGGTTCACGTTCCGGGAGTCCGACTACACGCGCGACTCAGGCCAGGATCTGCAGCACGCACCTTATACCACGAGCGTGGTGCTGACGGACGGAGGGGTCTACGACAATCTGGGGTTGGAGACGGCGTGGAAGCGATTCCGTACCGTGCTCGTCAGCGACGCGGCCGGCAGGGCACAGCCCCGGGAGAAGCTCAAGGGGAACTGGATCAGCCAGTCGATTCGTGTGGAGGAGCTCATCCATGCCCAAGTCGGGAGCTTGCGCAAACGACAGCTGATTGCCTCGTACCGTGCGAACGAGCGCAACGGTGCGTACTGGGGGATCGGATCGGACATCGCGAACTACGCGCTCGCCGACGCGCTCCCCTGTCCCTTGGACCACACCAGCGAGCTCGCGAAGATCCCCACGCGACTCAAGCAGCTGGACTCAGGCGTTCAGGAGCGCCTGATCGATTGGGGCTACGGCATTTGTGATGCCGCCCTCCGTAAGCACTTCAACCCGGCGTTACCCAAGACGACGGGGTTTCCCTTCCAACGGGGCGTGTAATCCTCACTCATACAGCTTCGCCGTGTCCGCCTTCGCGAGCTCCACCAGGAACCCTCCGATCTTCTCGCTCACCGCCTCCACGTATTTCCGACCCTTCTCCGCGGTCGCGGCCGCGGGGTCACCCACTCCTGTGTCGTCGGTCACCTGACGCCACTGGCGCGGCGCCCAGGCCCATCCCTCCCGCAGGGCCTTGATCGTGAAGCGGCGCGCGCGCCCGGGCCCGGCGTCGGACAACGGCCGCACCAGCTCCGGCGCGACGTGCAGCATCACGCTCGTCTCGAGCTCGCCGCCGTGGTCTCCCAGGTCGGAGAAGAACGGCTTCGGGTCCACCACCTGATACCAGTTGACCGTGCAGAGGAACAGCGACACCGCCGGCTGCAGCTCCCGGATCATCTGGCGGAAGTCGTTCCCGCCGTGGCCGTTCAGGATGACGAGGTTGGGCACGCCCTGACCTGCCAGCGCCGTCGCGAGGTCGCGCAGCACCAGCGCCTGGGTGCTCGGGTTCAGGTTCAAGCACAGCGGAATGTCGAGCTGCCCGGTGTTGACGCCGAACGGCACCACCGGTAGCACGACGACCCGCGCGCCCTGCTCCCACGCGCGCCCCGCCGCCAGGGCGGCGATCCGCTCCGTTTCGATGTTGTCGGTGGTGTAGGGGAGGTGGAAGTTGTGGGCTTCGGTCGCGCCCCACGGCAGCACCGCGACCTCGTAGCGCTCGTCGCGGACGGTCTTCCAGGTGAGCTCGTTCAAAATGAAACGGCGAAGGGGCGCGGGGGCCATCGGGCACCGTCGGGACGGGGACTCCCGATACTAGCACGCGACGGGCGCCGGCGCCGCAGACAGGCCTCTTGACGAGTCCGTAAGTCGCCCGTATATGCACCCGTAACGCCGTCAGCGTTTAGGGATTCCCAATGGCCGTCATCCCTTGGGTCACCCGACAATCAGTCGTTCGTGCGCCCGCGCCCCCTCTCACGAGGGGGTCGCGCCGTCATCCTGTCGGCACGGGTGGGTGGTCGACACCGCGTGCCGGCGCCGGAAATTTGGGGGGGCTCGTATGACAGACGATCGTCGTTTGGTTCATTCCGTCCTCGCCAGCGGGCTCGTGCTGCTCGGGCTGCTTCCCGTTGTCGTGGGGACGGCGCCGGCACAAGCGCCCACACGCGTGACCGGTCAGGTGCAGGATTCCGCTACCGGAAGACCGATGCGATACGCACGGGTCACCGTCCTCGGCACGGCGGTCGGCACGATCACGGACGCGAACGGCCGCTTCGTGCTCGACGTGCCCGCGGGGCGAGACAGTCTCTCCTTCAAGTCGCTCGGCTACAAGCCCGTACTGCGAGGCGTCGAGGCGGTCGTCAACGTCGTCATGCAGCCCCAGGCGCTGCAGGTGCAGGGAGTGGAGGTGGTGACGACGGCGCTCGGCATCCAGCGCGAGCAGCGGGACCTGTCATACTCGGCGCAGTCCGTCTCCGGAGACCAGTTGTCGAACGTCCCCTCGACCAACGTGCTGTCGGAGCTCCAGGGGAAAGTGGCCGGCCTCCAAATCACGAGCTCGAGCAACCCATTCGGCTCGGCGCGCATCATCTCGCGCGGCCCCAGCTCGATCCTGGGCCAGAACCAGCCCCTCATCGTGGTGGATGGCATCCCGATCGACAACTCGGCAGCCCAGAATGGAGGTTACGGGCCGGGCACGGGGGAGACGGGGGCGTCGATGGGTGGCTACGACGTCGGCAATGCGGCCTCCGACATCGACCCGAACAACATCCAGTCGATCACCGTGCTGAAGGGCCCGAACGCGGCGGCGCTGTACGGCTCGCGCGCGGCGAACGGCGCCATCCTGTACACGACGAAGAGCGGTAAGGACGCGCCGCGCACTGGCATCGGCGTCACGGCTACGTTCGGTACGACATTCTCGACGCCGCTGCGGCTGCCCGACTACCAGAACCAGTACGGTCAGGGCTTCTACGGCGAGTTCGACTTCGTGGACGGCAATTTCGGCGGGAAAAACGACGGCGCTGACGAGAGTTGGGGCCCGAAGCTCGACGGCCGGACCAGCGGGTGCGTCATGGTCGCAGGGACGCCTTTCGGGACGAGCAATTACGACACCTCCAAGCCCTGTCATCAGTTCTTCGGCGTCGGGCCATGGACCGCCCATCCCAACAACGTGCGGGACTTCTGGAACACGGGGGCGCAGGTCAACGCGAGCGTGGCCATCGCCAAGAGCACCGACCGCAGCAGTGTGCGGCTGTCGGTCGGCCGCGTCGGCCAGGACGGCATGTACCCCAACAACACCAATAAACGGACCGATGTGACGCTCGCTGGCGGGACGCAGATCTCGGATCGGTGGAGCGCCGAGGCGTCGATCAACTATATCAACGAAGCGCTGACGAACCAGCCGGCGCAGGCATACGAGGAGATCGACCCGATGCAGGGGTTCATCTGGTTCGGCCGCCAGGTGGACACCAGGATCCTCAAGGACAACCTGTACCGCAATCCCAGCGACCCGCTCACGCAGCAGATCCTGGCCGGCAATCCGAACATGCGCACCGACGCGCCCATCCCGTATAGCTGGAACTACAGCTATCACCCGAGCCCCTACTGGATGGCGGGCGTCAAGACGACCGCTTTCGCGCGCAACCGCGGCCTGGGGCACGCGTCCGTCACGTACCGGTTCAACGACTGGTTGAGTGTGACCGGCCGCACCGGTCGGGACTGGTACCAGAACCATTTCCGGGCGAACTACCCGGTGAACGACATCTCGCCGCTTCCGCTGGGCGGATTCAACGATGCGGCAGAGACCCATAGCGAAACCAACAGCGACTTCCTCGTCACGGCCAACCACCAGCTCGTCGGGGACTGGAGCGTCACGGTGAACGCCGGCGGGAACGCGCGCGTGAGTGACCTCGAGACCGATACGAGCAACGTCCATCAGCTGGTGATCCCCGGCGTGTACACGCTGTCGAACTCGGCCGGCGTGCCGGGGGTTGCGCTCATCCAGTCGAAGAAGAAGGTCAACTCGCTCTACGGGCTGGTCAGCTTCGGCTTCAAGAACTGGCTCAACGTGGACGTGACGGGCCGCAACGACTGGTCGTCGACCTTGCCCAGGGGCGGCAACTCATTCTTCTATCCCTCCGTCGGCGCCGCGTTCGTGTTCACCGACGCGCTCAGGGTGCAGAGCCAAGTCCTGTCGTACGGCAAGCTGCGCGCGAATTGGTCCCGCACCGGCAACGACACGGACCCCTACCAGCTCGCGGCCGTCTACAACGCCGGCACCGCGTGGGCCGGCCAGCCGAGCTTCACCGCGCCCGACCGGTTGCCCAACCCCGCCCTGAAGCCGGAGCAGACCACCGCCGAGGAAGTCGGCGCCGACCTGGGCCTGTTCAACAACCGGGTGAGCCTGACCGCGACCGTGTACCACAAGTCCAGCACCAACCAGATCCTCCCGGTGTCGATCTCGTCGACGACCGGCTTTAGACAGGCCGTCGTCAACTCGGGGAACGTACGGAACCGCGGCATCGAGCTGACGACCACGGTCCGTCCCATCGAGCGGCCGGACTTCCGGTGGGACGTGACGGCAAACTGGTCGAAGAACACGAACAAGGTGCTGTCGCTCTATGGCGGCGTGCAGCGCGTGGTCGTGGGTACGTACTGGGGCGTGAGCGTCACGGCGGATTCCGGGCAGCCGTACGGCAACCTGGTGGGCACCCAGTGGCAGCGCGACCCTCAGGGCCACATCGTCGTCGACTCGGCGAGCGGCTTGCCGGTCCGTGACTCGAAGCAGGCGGTGCTCGGGAACTACAACCCCGACTGGGTGGGCGGCATCACCAACACCTTCAGTTACAAGAGACTGAGTCTGTCCTTCTCGCTCGACGGGCAGATGGGCGGCCACGTGTATTCGGTGACGAAGTGGTTCGGTCAGTACTCAGGGGTGCTGCAGGCGTCGTTGCAGGGACGCGAGAACAACTGGAACGATCGCATGGTGGTGCCCAACGCCGTCTACGAGAGTGCCACGCCCGGCGTGTTCAAACCCGACACCGTCCACGTGTTGGCGCAGGATTACTGGCACAACGGGTTCTACGCCAATGAAACCGGCATCGTGGATGCGAGCTACTTGAAGCTGCGCGAGCTCCGCCTCGCCTATGCCTTGCCCCAGTCGATCGCCCAGCGCTTGGGCTTCGCCGACGCGACCGTCGCGCTGGTCGGCCGCAATCTGCTCCTCTGGGCCAAGCAGTCCACGATCGATCCGGAGACCACGTTCGACACCGGCAACCGCCAGGGCGTCGAGAACGGCCAGCTGCCCACGGCGCGCAGCCTCGGCTTCACCGTATCCGTGCGGCCGTAGCCGCCGAGCGAAGGAGAGCGACCATGAGAGACACGATCCTGAGCGTCCTCGCCGCCGCGCTCATCGCGAGCGGCACGGCGTGCGGCAATCTGACGGAGATCAATACCAACCCGAACGGGCCGGTCGACGTCCCGCCACCCTCGATCCTGGGGAACGCGATCCAACAGGTCGTCGACGTGGTGGACGGGGTCAACAGCCTGAACATCCGAGGCGGCGGGTTGTGGGTGCAATACTACTCGGAGATCCAGTACCGGGACGAGGACAAGTACATCGTTCGTCCGGGCACGAGCGGCGGTTGGGAGTTGTACAGAGGGGCGCTGGAGGACTTCCAGCGGATGATCGACAAGGGCGTGGCCGCCAACACGCCCAACTGGGCGGCCGTGGGGCGCATCATGAAGTCCTACACGTTCGGCGCCATGACGGATGCCATGGGCGACATTCCGTATTCGGAGGCGCTCCAGGGTAGCGCCAACCTGACCCCGAAATACGACACACAGCACGACATCTACACGGCGCTGTTCGTCGACCTGACCACCGCCAGTCAGCAGATCGATCCCGCGGGCATCGGCTTCCCGAGCGGCGACCTGCTGTACGCAGGGGACATGACCGAATGGCGTAAGTTCGCCAACTCACTGCGGCTGCGGCTGGCGATGCATCTGACCAACCGTGATGCCGCTACGGCGACCGCGCAAGCCCAGGCGGCCGTAACGGCGGGAGTGTTCCAGAGCAACGCGGACAACGCGACGCTCCTGTACCTGTCCGTTGCGCCCAACCAGAACCCGATCTACACGGATGCTCACGTGAGCAACCGCGACGACTACGGGTTGAGCAAGACGTACGTCGACTCGTTGAAGAGCTGGAACGACCCACGCCTGCCGGTGTTTGCCCAGGTGAACAAGGACACCATTGTCGCCAACCGGACCTATCAAGGTCTGCCGAACGGGCTCAACGACGGCGAGGGTCCAGCGCTCTTTTATATCTCACGCATCGGTGCCAACTGGCGCGAGACCCCGAACGCGCCGCTGTCGCTCATGACGTACTCCGAAGTGCTGTTCCTTGAAGCCGAGGCGGGGAACGGGGTTGGATCACCGGCACCCCGGCCACGCTGTACACGAGCGCGATCCGCGCGTCCATGGAGCAGTACGGCATCGCCACGGCCGCCATCGACGCCTACGTGGCCCAGCCGCGGGTGGCGTACGCGGGTGGGGCCGCGGGGCTGACCCAGATTGCGTACCAGAAGTGGGTCTCGCTGTACATGCAGGGAATGGAGGCGTGGACCGAGGTGCGGCGCACGGGTGTACCGGCGCTGGTGCCGGGTCCGCGCGCGGTGCTCACGAGCATCCCGGAGCGCCTGCCGTACGACGACCAAGAGCTGGTGCTCAACAAGACGAACGTGGATGCCGCGGTCGCGGCGCAGGCGTTCGCGAGCAGCACGGACCTGAAGAAGCCTTTGTGGTTCACGGGGCGGTAGTAGGTCGCCTGCTCAGCCGCCGCCGGTCGTATCCGCGCGCTCGACGAAGATGAGAATCAGGCCGTGGCCGCTGCTCGGATAGCCGGGCCGGGATGTGACGCCTTGCGGATACACTTCGATGCGGCGCGTCTCCGCGGCCTGGAGCGTGACGAGCGGGCACGTGTCCGCGGTGCGAGTCCCATCCACGTATACATCGGGCTCGGAGCTGCCGGCCAGACTGTCCTTGCCCCGCAGCTGCACTAAGGGGCAGTGGTTGCGGGACCAATCGGAGACCCGGAGCTGTGGCATCGCCCGTCTGATGGCGTCGAGCACCGTCCGACCGGGGTCGGCCGAGAGCGCGTCGCCGGTGATGACCACGCTGCCGGTCGTGCTCGGCGGCGGCGGCCTGCCGCCCGGCTCGGTGGATCGGTCAAACGGTCGCGTCGTGGCGCAGCCCAGGACGAGCGCGTAGAACGCGAGGAGGGGCTGGAGAGAACGGGAACGCGTCATGGCGAACCTCCGCGTGAGCCCTTACAATCGTACCGTGTTCTGGGCACTGCCGCCGGCCTCCTGGCGGGCACGACCGCTCAGGCACAGATCCCGGCGTTCGCGGCCGCGTCGCGCGTCACGCCGCCCAAGGCCGAACAGGTCGCCGTGTTCGCGGGAGGGTGCTTCTGGGGCGTGGACGCCGTGTT
This sequence comes from Gemmatimonadota bacterium, assembly GCA_003221085.1. GTDB lineage: Bacteria > Gemmatimonadota > Gemmatimonadetes > Gemmatimonadales > GWC2-71-9 > AG41. The sequence continues at coordinate 10,460 of QHUD01000139.1, read as the reverse complement.
CAAGCACGTGAAAGGTGTCTCGAGCGTGGTCTCCGGCTACGCGGGCGGAGGCGCGGCCACGGCGCGATACGGCGTCGTCAGCACCGGCACGACAGGGCATGCCGAGTCGGTGAAGATCACCTACGATCCGTCGCAGATCTCGTACAGCGACCTCCTGCGCGTCTTCTTTTCGGTGGCGCACGATCCGACTCAGCTGAACCGACAGGGGCCGGACGTGGGGAGCCAGTACCGTTCGGCGATCTTCTACGCGAACGAGACCGAGAGAGCGACCGCGCAGGCCTACATCGATCAGCTGAACAAGGGCGGCGTGTTCTCCGGTCCCATCGTAACCCAGGTGGCGTCGTTCGGGCATTTCTATCCCGCGGAGGACTACCACCAGAACTACCTCGCGCTCCACCCCGACCAGCCGTACATCGTTTTCAACGACCTGCCGAAGGTGCGACGGTTGCAGCAGCAGTTCCCCACACTCTACAAGCCATAGTCGCTCGAGGCCGCCAGAGGACCGGGCCCGGCTACAGCCGCACCCGCACGGCGTCCGCCACTACCACCGAGCCGCTCGCGGCGCGCCGCAGCAGGACGACCCGATTCCAGCCGGCCGGGAACGTCCACGTTCCGAGCGTGTGCCAGGTCCCTCCGGCGGTGCGCTGATCCACAGGCACGATCGCCAGCGTGTTCCCCGCGGACGTGAGCACCGCGTACTCTGCCTGCGGTGAGCGGTTCGTCCCGCTGGTCCAGCGGGCATCGAGCGTGCGGGAGCCCGGCGCCGAGACGAGGAACGAGAACACGACACTGTCCGTCGCGGCCGGCTGCGTCGGCGCCCAGCGGTAGCCGCCGCCATAGTAATCGGGTGTGGTGTCGGCGACGGTCCACGTGGCCGGGACGGACACCGTGGCGACCGCCGCGTCGTTGAACTGCGCCGAGTCGTCCACAACGACCTCGCCGCACAGGGCCTGCACCCGGTGGACGTAGGGAATCCAGGGCCAATTGGGCCCGGGGTCGGTGCGATTCGCGGGCTGCAGCTGCCCGTGGCCGACGATGTGCTGCCAATCGCGCGGGATCCCCCGGTCGCGCGTGACATCGCACACCAGCGTCGCCGACGCCTCGATCTGGGATGCGGGGAAGCCGGCCTGTGAGGCGAACCCCGCGTGCTCGATCCCCACGGTGAAATCGTTGCTCTGCACGCCATTCAGCCCGCAGTCGTGCCGGCGGTTGAGCGCGCAGTCGTACGGCGCCGCGATGTGCCACGCCCGGTCGGGCTCGCGCACCAGCTGCGAGATTTCGCTGCCCTCCTCGTCGACCACGTAGTGCGCGCTCGCCTGTGACACGGGATTGACGAGCCAGCTCCAGCAGCTTGCGTAGTTGCTCTCGCAGGTGTGGATGATCACCATATGGAGCGTGCCCGTCTGGTCGGCCGGTCGCTGGTTGAAGTTAGGCGATGCCCGCCACACGGCGGCCGCATAGTCGGGTGCGCCCCCCGGATTGGGCGGCGGGCACCCCGTCGCGGCGGCGGTCGGCCCAGCGCGACCTTGCGCCTGCGTGACGGCGCTCGTGTAGGCCGCGCGACCCGCGGGAAGGTCGATCCGGCTGAGCCGTGCCGTGGCCGCGTCCCAATCTCCCCCGGCCTCCGCCGCATACGCACGGAGCAGGGCCGCCGCCGCCCTGATATTCGCCCCGGGGTCGCGGCGCGCGGCCTCGACCGAGACACCGGCGAGCGCGGCGCCCCGCTCGAGCGCGCTCCCAGCGAGCGCCATCACCCCGAATGCCGGCGGACGCCCGGCGAACTCTTCCCGACCCTCGACCATTTGCCAACGCGTCTCCACCCAGCCGATCGCTTTGAGCAGCGCCGGCGGCACGTCGAACTCGGCGCCGGCGGTCTGGAAGAGGGAGTCGAACGGCGACCGCCGCGCGACGGGCGCGGCCTGCTCGGCCGCGATCCCGGCCACGCGCGTTGCGGGACAAGGCTCGACGGGCGCCGCGTGGCAGGCAGCGACGAGCGAGAGGGCGACCGTCCAGGGTGTCCATGACACGCGGTTGCGCATCGCGCTACGACCCGTGCCTCACATCCAGCACCACGCGGGCCGGCCCCGTGAGCTCCGACACCCGATAGGGCGACGCTGCGGCGACGCCGAGCACCCACTCCACCTGTCCCTCGAAATCGCACACGAGCTTCATCTCTTTGACGGCACGAAGACCGAGCGCGCGGTCGCGCTCGAAGGGAGCGGGATTGCCGTGCTCGTCGTGCGCGCTGGCCGGTTCGAATCGCACCACCACGTGTTGCGCGCCCGTGAGCGATACGGGATCTCCGGAGCCGCAGCGGCGCACCGGCGCGCTCGCGTACTCCACGTGGTAGCCTGGCGCGCTGTCGCCGGCGAACACGAACACGACGCGATCGTAGCCGGGGCCCGAGCCCGTCTCGACCGCGCGGAGCATCGCGGGCGGGACGCCGGACCTGGTTGGACGTGCTCGGTGAACCGACGCCGTCGTGCCGACGAAGGCGGTGTCTTGCGGTGCTGACGCTACCGTGGCGACGGCGCTGGCCCGGGCGGCAGGGGGTCGCGGCTCGTCGCGGCGGCAGGCGATGAGCGCGCTCACGAGCAGGGCGATCGGGATGGCCACCGTGCGTGCTGTCATCGCGGCTTATACACCGCCCCCGCAGGTCGGGGATCAGGGAGACACCCTGCAAGGGCGCTGGGGGTATACAAGTGTGCGCCCGGACTACCAGTCAGGAGGCCGAATGAGCCGCCGAATTGGAGTGCCCGCGGGCGTACCTTCCGTCCCTCCCCCGACCACCTCGGTCGCGATCGACACCTCTTTCGACAGGGATGGGAGGCGCCTATGACAGGTTGCATCGTATTGATCCGCAGCCACGACCTCCTGCAAGAGGGATGGCGCAAGCGCTCGTTCGGGCCCGCCGGTCCACTGCTCCATGACAAGGTCAAGGTCGCCGGAGTGAGGTTTGACGAGACCTACCACCCGGTCCAAGTGTGGCGTCGCGTCGGTGGGGGGGACGACCCTCCCACGGCGAGCGGCTTCAACTACGGTGCCGTGGCACCGGCAGCGACCTACGCCGTGCGGGTCGAAGCGGACAACGAGGACGCCATCGAACGACTGCGACGCGACCGCCGGCCCGAGATTGTCGGTGTATTCGCCGACCCTGCCGTGGCCCCGTTCCCCTCGGCCTACTGCGGTGCCGCCGCGATCGGTGCCACGGCGGACGTCGCCCGAAAGCTCGGCGTCCCGACGCTCTCCCGGGCGGGACTGACCGGCCGCGGCGTCCACGTCGCCGTCGTCGACACGGGGATCGACGGCTCGCGCATTCCCGTCGCCGGCGGCTGGGCGTCGACCGCGGGGTACGTGCCGGGCTCGAGCGCGCCGGACCACGGCACCATGGTGGCGTACGACGTCCGGATCGCCGCTCCCGACGCGCAGATCTTGGACTACGCGCTCCTCCGGTCCCAGGCGGGAACGTGGGCCGCTTTTCTCTCGGACGCCATCGCCGCGTTCGCGGATCTGGTGGAACGGGTGAACGCCGCGCCAGGGAGATGGGTGGTCAACAACAGCTGGGGGTTGTTCGACCGCGCGAGCGATGCACCGATCGGCTCACCGGAGAACTACAGCGCCAATCCCGACCATCCGTTCAACCAGGTCACGGGCGCCCTCGTCGCGGCCGGCGCGGATGTGTTCTTCGCGGCGGGGAACTGCGGCGCGGACTGCCCCGATGGGAGATGCGGCGCGGGCGATACGGGCCCGGGGGCCTCGATCCACGGCGCGAACTCTCATCCCGACGTCTTCACCGTGGCTGCCGTCACCATCACGGACCGGAGGCTGGGCTATGCGTCGCAAGGGCCCGGCGCGCTCTACTCTCGCAAACCCGACCTCGCCGGCTTCAGTCACTTCAAGGGTTCGGGCATTTATCCCGTGGACGGAGGCACATCCGCCGCGAGTCCCGTGGCCGCGGGGGTGGCGGCCGCGCTGCGCCAGCGGTTCGCGACCGATCGGTTGGCGCCGGCGCAGCTCAAGGGCCTGTTACAGCGGACCGCGCGGGATCTTGGGCGTAGCGGTTGGGACTACGACTTGGGCTACGGCGTGATCGATGCGGCGGCGGCGGTGCAAGCGCTCGGAGTCAAGCCGCAGGCCGGGAAGCAACGGACCGTCAGGAAGCGGGCTCCTGCATAGCATCGGCGAAGAACCGCACGCCGGGAATCTGCTCGGCCCGCTCCCGCGCATCGGGCGAGGCGACGCCCCGGACCACGTAGCGACCGAGCCTGGGATTGATGGAGACCGGGCCGTAGTCGGGGTCCACGGCCACCCCGACCCCGTCGAGCAGGGCCCGGATCGCTGCCATGTCGACCCGTTCGCCGGGTCGGTCCACCTGGATGATATAGCGCGTTGCGGGGGACATCTCGCCGTGGAGACAGTAACCGCTCCAACAACAAACGGCTAGCCCGGCGATGCGACGCGGTAGACCGGATGCACCTCCCACAACGCACGCAAGGACGAGTTGCAACGCCCGTGCTGGCTGGCGTGAGGAGACGCATCGGTCGCCGCTTGCTGCTGATGGAAGCCGTCGAAGAAGGCGGCACCGGCGAACTGTACCCGCACCGGCAGATGGAGATCGCCGCGCGGACCGAGTTGCGTCGTGTCTACGAGGGCAGCGAGCGCCGCACGGGCCAGACCGTAGACCACGCCGTAGCGCTCCGCCGGGATCTCGACGATGATGCAGGAGCTGACGGGAGTGGCTCGGGCCTCGGTCACTTCGATGTGCCAGTCGCCGTCGGGGGCGCACTTGTCCTTGCTCGTGAGGCTCAAGGGCGCCCAATCGGTCAGGATCTTGGCGATCTCCGCCGGGATAGCCGGGCGCGTCTGCAGCGTAGTGTCGACCTTCTCGCTCCAGCGATAGTGCGGCTCGGCGCACGCCTGCCCCGCCCCCGCGGCGGGCAGGAGGAATAGCCCACTCACGCCGAGCACGACCAGGCGCGTCATCACATCCGAAATCATCCGGCTACCGACCGCGGGCGCAAGGCCCGGGGATACTGGTCGGGCTCAGTTCGCACCCGTATCATGGAATCGTCCCAGGCATCGAAGGTCCTATGTCCGACCTTGCCGGTCGCTTGGAAGTTGCCCTCACTGGCCGGTACGCGGTCGAGCGCGAGCTCGGCCACGGCGGGACGGCGTTTGTCTTCCTGGGGCGAGACCCGAAGCACGAGCGCCTCGTTGCAATCAAGGTTCTGCGACCCGAGCTGGCGATGGCGCTGGGGGCCGAGCGCTTCCTGCGGGAGATCAAGGTCACCGCCCGGCTCAACCACCCGCACATCCTGCCGCTACTCGACTCGGGAGAAGCGGGCGGGTTTCTCTACTACGCGATGCCGTACGTCGAGGGCGAGTCGCTGCGCGACCGGCTCGACCAACAGCATCACCTGCCGGTCGAAGAGGCCTTGATCATTGCCCGGGAGGTGGCCGACGCGTTGGAATACGCCCACCAGCACGGCGTGGTCCACCGCGACGTCAAACCCGAGAACATCCTCCTCTCGGCCGGGCATGCGGTCGTCGCCGACTTTGGCATCGCGCGCGCGATTCAGGCTGCCGGGGATCAGACCGTGACGCAGACCGGCATACTCCTCGGGACGCCCGCGTACATGAGCCCCGAGCAGGTGGCCGGCGAGTCCGAGCTGGACGGCCGGAGCGACATCTACAGTCTGGGCTGCGTGCTCTACGAAATGTGGGCCGGCGCGCCGCCGTTCGCGGGGTCCTCGGCCCAGGCGGTCATGGCGATGCGTCTCACGCAGCGTCCCTCGGACGTATCGAGCGTCCGCGACGCTGTCCCCCTCTGGGGGAGCCGAGCCGTTGCCAGGGCCCTCGCCCGGGACCCGGCGGATCGCTACGGCACCGCCGCGCAGTTCGCCGCCGCACTGATCGCTCCGGAGCCCGGGAGCCCGGCCCTACGCGACTCGGCCGTCGAGAAGTCCATCGCCGTGCTCCCGTTCACCAACATGAGCTCGGACGCGGAGATCGAGTACTTCGGCGACGGGATTGCGGAAGAGATCATCAACGCACTCGCTCAGCTGCCGGGGCTGCGGGTGGCGGGTCGCTCGTCCGCCTTCTCGTTCAAGGGGAAGCACGAGGATCTGCGCGTCATCGGGGACAAGCTCTCGGTGGGCACGGTGCTCGAGGGCAGCGTACGGAAGGCAGGAGCGCAGCTCCGGATCACGGCGCAGCTCATCAAGGTGGCGGACGGCTTCCACCTTTGGTCGGAGCGGTTTGACCGCGAGCCCGCGGATGTGTTCGCGATCCAGGAGGAGATCGCCCGAACGATCGCCGAGCGCCTGCAGGTGAGCCTGGCTGGCAGCGATCAGAGGACTTTGGTGCGGCCCCACACGGAGAACCTCGAAGCCTACCATCTCTATCTCAAGGGCCGTGGGTTACTCTACAAGCGGGGGGTCGCCATCTGGCAAGCGCTCGAAGCGTTCCGCGCCGCCTTCGAGCTCGATCCGCAGTACGCGCTTGCCTCCGCTGGCCTGGCCGACGCGTATACGCTCCTGGGCATGTACGGAGTTCTCAGTCCGCGCGACGCGCTCCCGCACGCGCGCGCCGCCGCGCGACGGTCCGTCGAGCTGGGCCCAGAGCTGGCCGAGGCCCACAATGCCGTGGCGGGTGTGCGGTTGTGGGATTGGGACTGGCCGGGCGCCGACCGGGAGTTTCGCAAGGCGTTGCAGCTCAACCCGAGTTACGCGCAAGCGCGGTGCTGGCACGGGATGTTCAATCTTCAGTGGGTGCACGGCCGCGACGCGGAGGGGATTGCGGAGGCCGCGCGAGCGGTCGAAATGGAGCCGCTGGCCGCGTACCCGCGATCGATGTTCGCCCTGGCGCTGTCCGGCGCACGACGCCACGGCGATGCGGTGGAAGAGGCCCGGCGGGCCGCGGGACTCGACCCCGATGCGTACTTCTCCCAAATCATCCTGGCGGCGACTTACCACGGGGCCGGACGACTGGCGGACGCTCTAGCGGTGTACGAGCGGGCTCTCGCCATCTCGGGCCGACACCCGTGGGGGGCAGCGGGCCAGGCGGTCGTCTATGCGGACTCGGGCAGGCCAGACGAGGCGCGAGCGATCCGAGAGGAGCTCGTCAGACGGTCCCAGCGCGAATACGTCCAGCCCACGACGCTCGCCATGTTGTCCGCCGCGGTGGGAGCGCGAGATGAGGCCCTGGCGCTGCTGCATCGGGCGTGCGATGAGCATGATCCCTTTCTCATATTCACGCTCTACGGCGTCCCGACGACGGCACGCCTCCGCGACGATCCGCGCTTTGTGGAGATCCGGGAGCGGATGGGCTTACCGTCGCCGCTCTAGTGCCGGGTGAGCCTCAGTGATCCCGGGCGCGACCCCGGCGATCAGTGGAACGACGGAGCGGGTTGTCACCGGCAGCATGTAACGACTGCCTCCGGGGGCGGGCGGGGTGCAGCCGACGCACGAACTGCTCGATTCCGTCGAGCGCAACGAGCGCCATACAATACACCAGGCCCATGATCGGGAAGGCCGCGGTACTCACCCACAGTACTGGAACGGCGAGTGTCGCTGCCACCGCCTGCCGCATCTTGTCGATCACGAGTGGGTATCCCCGAGTGCCGGTTGCGAACTGAATCGTCGTCAACGCACTACTCCCTGACAGGGATACGAGCAGCGTTGCGCGATCGCTGACTGCCGCGCTAGCGCTTTCAACCTCAGCCGGATCCCGTTCGTATATCGGTCATGAGCGCACCGATCGCCGAGGGCATGAGGCACGGTCGTGAAGACCACTCGCCCTCGTCGCGCGCCATTGATGAGCTCTCCACCTTGAGGAGTTGCACCATGAGACTGACGACGGCGGTTGTCTTTTTCGTCGCCGCGACCCCCGTGACGGCTCCGCACCCGGACCTTTCCGGCCAGTGGACCTTCAACGCCGCGCAAAGCGACAACCCACGGAACATGCTCCAGGGACGCGATAGCACTGGCGACCAGCCGCGCGGGGGCCGGTCCGGCGGTGGGTACCCTGGAATGGGTGGAGGTCGGGGCGGCTTTGGTGGACGGGGGGGATTCGGCCGCGGGCGTGGCGGTGGAGAGCGGGGCGGGGGCGGGATGACCGATGAGCAGCGCCAGCGGATGCACCAGACGATGCAGCTCGCGTTCGATGCGCCCCCCGCCCTCACGATCGCCGAGACGGACTCGAGCATCGCACTGATGTCGGACGGCGGCGCGGCGCTGGTACTCTACAGCGACGGCCGCAAGGTCACCCAGAAGGTAGAGGGAGGCGGGGACGTCCAGATCAAGGGCCGGTGGCTGGGCAACGATTTCGTCGTCGAGCGCGAGGTTTCGGGGGGCGGAAAGGTCAGCGAGGACTATCTCCGCTCCCAGGACGGGAAGCAGCTGTTCGTGATCGTCAAGTTCGAGGGGGGACGGGGCCGGTCGATCGAGTTCCGGCGTGTGTACGACGGGGCCCCGGCGCCCCACTGACCCCGGGCGCAAGCCCGGGGATCACGTGAATCAGGCCCCCTAGGGGGTGAGGCACGAAGGGGGCCCTCCCGCGCCCCTGATTCCCTATATTGCGTCCCCCGGCTCTCGAGCTACCGCGTGACGCTACCCCACCCCCTGCCTTCGGCCGACGACTCCTGGGCGGTCGACGAGCGCTCCCTCAAGCTGTTCGTCGAGGCGCTCAAGCAGCCGCCGGCGCAGCGCGCCTGGTACGAGCTGCGGCGCGAGGCGGAGCGGATCGCCCTGGTTCCCGGCTTCGATCGGCTGATCACGCTCGACGCCAACGCGATCAAGGAGCTGCCCCATCAGATCGACGTAGCCCAGCGCGTGCTGCGCGACATGGGCGGCCGCGCCATCCTCGCCGACGAGGTGGGCCTCGGTAAGACGATCGAGGCGAGCCTCATCTACAAAGAACTCGCGGTCCGCGGCTTGGCCCGCCGGACGCTGATCCTCACGCCCGCCTCACTGGTGGGCCAGTGGCAAGGGGAGCTCGAGGAGAAGTTCTTCGAGCGCTTCGAGGCCCCGACTGACCCGGCGGAGTGGCAGCGCGGGACCATCACCAGGGCGATCATCTCGCACGACCGGGCGCGCTCACGCCGGCACGCCGAGGAAATCTTGCGACACCGCTGGGACCTGGTCATCGTGGACGAGGCCCACAAGGTGAAGAGCCATCGCGGCGCGACCTACCAGTTCATCGAGAAGATCGAGCGCGACTTCATCCTGCTGCTCACCGCCACGCCGCTCCAGAACGACCTGCGCGAGCTGTACAACCTCATCACGCTGCTCCGGCCCGGCCAGCTCGGCACCTGGCAGGAGTTCAAGACCGAGCATCTGGTCTCGGGCGACCATCGCCAGCCCCGCGACCCCGAAGCGCTGCGCGCGCTGACGCACGAGGTGATGATCCGCACCCGGCGCTCGAGCGTCGCCCTCGACCTGGATCTGCCGCCCCGCCGGCCGCGACACCCCGAGGTGAAGCTGACGCGCGCCGAGGCGGACCTGTACCAGCGCACCACCGACTTCCTGCGGCGGCTGTATCGAGAGGGTTTCATCCAGCCGACCGAGGCGGAGGAGTCGGAAGACGAGGCGCCACGCCGGCGTACCACCAAGAAGGGGATTCTCCAGCTCGCCGTCATCCACCTGCGCCAGCGGCTGTGCTCCTCCTCGCGCGCGCTCGCCGAGTCGCTCGCGCACCTGGCGGAGAGCGAGCGTATCAGCCCCGAATATCGCACCATCGCGAAGCAGCTCGCCAAGCGGGCGCAAAGCATCAAGACGCACGCCAAGCTGGACGTGCTGACCAAGCTGCTGAAGGAGACGCCCGACCGCCTCGTGATCTTCAGCGATCACCGCCCGACGATCGAGCTGATCGAAGAGCGCGTCAGGAAGCTCGGCCGGCAGCCGATCGTCTATTGGGGCGCGCATTCGACGGCCGAGCGGGACAAGCGCATCCGGGCGTTCCACGACGATCGGCGCAGCGTGCTGATCGCCACCCGCGCCGGCAGCGAGGGACGCAACCTCCAGTTCTGCAACGTGCTCGTGAACTACGACCTGCCCTGGAACCCGATGGTCGTGGAGCAGCGCATCGGGCGGCTGCACCGCATCGGGCAGAAGCGCGAGGTCCACATCGTGAACCTGGCCGCGGCGGGGACCATCGAGTCGTACATCCTCCAACTGCTCGACCAGAAGATCAAGCTGTTCGAGCTGGTGGTGGGCGAGCTGGACCTGATCCTCGGGGAATTCGGCGGGGCCCAGAAGTTCGAGGGCCGGCTGGCGGAAGAGTGGCTCGCCGCCGAGAGCGAGGAGGACTTCGCCCGCCGCGTGGAAACGCTGGGCGTCGATATCGAGAAGAGCAGCGCGGTGGGCAAAGAGCAGGAGGCGCTCAACTCCCTCATCGCGCCGGACGACAACGCCATGCGGCTCGAGCGCCGATTCGGCACGTTGTCGGTTCCGGGCCGTCTG
>QHUD01000138.1 GCA_003221085.1 Gemmatimonadota bacterium | reverse complement strand
CGTGCGGCCAGCGGCCGTGGTTCAGGACGTACGGCAGATGACTGTGGAGCCCGAGGACGAACTCCATCGCGTTCCCGGTCAGGTGGCCGAAGCGAGTAACACAGCCGAACGCACCGCCACGGCGCGGGCGTACAGCGCGAAATACTGCTCACCGGAGCGGTGCCAGCCGAACTGCTGGGCCATCGCCCCTCGCACGAGCTTGCGCCACGCGGTCCGGTCGGCATAGGCGTCCACCCCCCGGCGCACCGCCTGCGCGAGCGCCGCGGGTGTGTACTCGTCGAACAGGAACCCGCTCACGCCGTCGATGATGCTGTCCTTCAGGCCGCCCACCCGGCGGGCCACGGGCACCGCGCCGTAATGCTGCGCACGCATCTGCGTGAGCCCGCATGGCTCGTACAGCGATGGCATGAGCAGCGCGTCGGCGCCGGCCAGCAGGCGGTGCTCCAGACGATCGGTGAACATGAACTCGACGGCGACGCGATCGGGTGCCGCGGCGGCGATGTTCCCCAACGCCTCGTGGTAGCGGTGCTCCCCAGCACCCAGGAAGATGAACTGCGCGTCCGTCTCCCCGAGCAGATCGGCGCCGAGCACCAAGTCCAGGCCCTTCTGTGAGACCATGCGCGCGCTCATGCCGAAGAGCGGCGTGTGTACCCGCTGGGCCAAGCCGTACGCCCGCTGCAGCGCCGCCTTGCAGCGCCGCTTTCCGGCGAGATCCTCGCTCGAGTAATTCGCGGTGAGCTCCGGGTCGGTCTCGGGGTTCCACAGCTCCGGATCGATGCCGTTGAGGATCCCCACCAGCCGGTCGCCGAGCCCGGTGAACCGGTCGTGCAGCCCGAACCCGCCTTCCGCCGTGCACAGCTCCTGCGCATGGCTCGGGCTGACGGTCACGACGACGTCGGAGTGGGCCATCCCACCCTTGAGCGCATTCATCCGGCCATACCACTCGAACACGTCGGCGTTGTACAGCTCGGGCGGAAGGTCCAAGGTCGCCAGCGTCTCGGGCGGGAAATGTCCCTGGAAGCCGGCGTTGTGCACCGACATCACGACCGCCAGGCGCCGGTGGAACGGCTCGTCGCCGAACGCGGTGCGCAGGTATACCGGCGCCAACGCGGTATGCCAGTCGTGCGCGTGCAGCACCTGCGTCTCCGGAGCGATCTCTGGAAGGGCCGTGAGCGCCGCCAGACAGAAGAACGCGAACCGCTGGGCGTTATCCGGATAGTCCCCACCGTTGTCGCCGTAGATGCCCGCCCGGTCGAAGAAGTCCGGATGCTCGACGAAGAAGACCTGCGGCCCCTCTCCCGGCGCGGCCGGCGTGCGGTATAGCCATGCTCGCTCGGTGTGCCCGCCGAGCGTGATCGCGAGCGGCGAACCCGTCCGCTCCAGCGACGGCGTGGTCTCGCGCACGATCCGGTATAGCGGCATGATCACCGTCGTGGGCACGCCAACGGCCGCCTGGCACGTCGCCAGGCCGCTCACGGCCTCGCCCAGCCCACCGGTGCGGGCGAACGGCCAGTACTCGGCCGTCAGGTGGGTGACACCGATCCGTTCGGCGGGCGCGATCTGGGGCCGCGGCGCCGCGGTGGTCGCCGCCCTGCGCGGATGGACGCGGCTCCGCCGCCGGGACTTCGGGGCTGGTGGCGTTGCGCCCATGTTCGCCTCCACTGGCTCTCTCTCTCAGGCCGTCGGCGGATCGTCCGCCGGCTGCTCACCCCGCATCGCGGGGAGGTAGTACTCGCTGACGTACTGCCGCACCATGCGCTGGGCGGTGAACCGCGCCCCCGCCGTGCGCATGGCGTGCCGCATCTTCGCTACCCAGCCGCGCGGGATACCCTCGGAATCCCGGTCGTAGAACAGCGGCACCACCTCGTTTTCCAGCAAGCGGTACAGCTGCTCCGCGTCGGCCGCGTCGGCGTCCTGACCGGCCGGCGCCGGGGGTATGGCCCAGCCGTTCGGCCCATCGTAACCCTCGGCCCACCACCCGTCCAGCGTGCTCAACTGCGGTACGGCGTTCAAGGCCGCCTTCATGCCGCTGGTGCCGCACGCCTCCAGCGGGGGGCGGGGCACGTTGAGCCACAGGTCCACTCCCTGCACCAGGCTGTGAGCCAGATGCATATCGTAATCCTCGATGAAGGCGATCCGGCCCTCGAACCGCGCCTCGCGAGTGTGGGCGTACACGCGCTGGAGGACCTGCTTGCCGGGTTCGTCGCCCGGGTGGGACTTGCCGGAGAACACGATCTGTACCGGGCGCCACGGGTTCACGAGCAACCGCTGCAGCCGATCGGGATCGCGGAAGATCAGGTCGGCGCGCTTGTAGGTCGCGAACCGGCGACCGAAGCCGATCGTGAGCGCTTCAGGATCGAGCAGCGTCCCCGCGCCCACGAGGTGCAGCGCTTCCTTCCACTGGTCCGCCCAGCGGCGCCGCGCCTGCTCCCGCATGCTCCGCAACAAATGGGTCTTGAGCTGGCCGTGTACCGCCCACAGCGCGGTGACGTCCACGTCGAGCACCTTGTCCCAGAACCGGGGGTCGTCCACCTGGGCGAGCCAATCCGACCCAAAATGCGAGTCGAACAAGGTCAGGATCCGGTTCGCCATCCAGGTAGCGACGTGGACGCCGTTGGTGACGTGGCCGATCGGCACGCGCGCAACGTCGCGGTCGGGCCAGAGCGGCGCCCAGATGCGGCGGGACTCCTCCCCATGAGGGCGCGACACCGCGTTGACGCGCGCCGAGAGCCGGATGGCTGCCACGGGCATATGAAACCGATCGTGATCGACCACCGGATGATAGCCGAGGTGGATGAAGGCGTCGCGGCCGATTCCCATCTCCTGCCACACCGGACCGACGCATTGCTCCACCTGCTCGATCGAGAACGTGTCATGCCCGGCGGGCACCGGCGTGTGAGTCGTGAACGTGCTCGTTGCCCGCACCCGGCGGACCGCCTCCGCGAACGGGATGCCGCGCGCCGCTAGCTCACGCACGCGTTCCACCAGCATGAACGCGGCGTGCCCTTCGTTCGCGTGCCAGGCAGCCGGGTCGTATCCCAGGGTTCGCAGCACTCGCACGCCACCGACGCCCAGGATCCATTCCTGCCGCAGTCGCAAATCGGGCCCGCCGGCGTAGAGCCGATGGGACAGCTCGCGGTCGGCCGGATCGTTCTGCTCGAGGTCCGTGTCGAGCAGAAGGATCGGCACGCGACCCACCATCACACGCCACGCGCCCACACTCACGGCGCGCCCGGACAGCCGCACCGTCGCGAGGCAGGGATCGCCCTTTTGCCCGCGCACGCGCTCGAGCGGCGTCGCGGCCACGTCGAACCGCTCTTCGGCATCCTCCTGCCATCCGTCGAGCCGCAGGCGCTGGTCGGCGTAGCCCTTGGTATAGAACAGGCCGATGCCGACGAGCGGGACGCCGAGATCCGACGCCGCCTTACACTGGTCCCCGGCCAGGACGCCCAGACCGCCGGAATAGATGGGCACCGAGGCGTGCAACCCGAACTCGGCGCAGAAGTATGCGATCGGCCGATTGACGGACTCGGGATAGGATGTGGCGAACCAGGTTCCCACGGACGTGGCGTCCTGCGCGGCCGCGGCCGCGACGGCGTCGTACAGTCGCAGGAACGCGGGGTCTTCCGCGCAAGCGGCCAGCCGCGCGGGATCGACCCGTCGCAGGAGCTCGATGGGATTGTGCTGGGTGCGGCGCCACAGGGCCGGATCGAGCATGCGGAACAGGGCCCGCGCGTTGCGGTTCCAGCTCCACGACAGGTTGGCGGCAACGGCGGCGAGCCCGCTGATTCGTTCGGGGAGGGCGGGACCGCTCGGTTGTGGTTGCGTCATCCGGCTTGCAAGCTAAGGCAGGTCGGGGCGGACTGGGAAGCGGAGGGTGGCGGGAGCCGGGCCGTCGCCCCAGGTTTCGGTGATGTCATGACTACGACACCCGCGCCGTTCGTGCGCCGCCACCACTGGATCGTCCGGCTCACCCACTGGGCGACCGTGATCGTGCTCGCCGGCATGATCGCGAGCGGTCTCCAGATCTACGAGGCCTACGCCCGGTTCGGGAACCGCGGCGGTCCGTACTTCGTGAGCCCGTTCGACGGCACGCAGTTCCCGCACTGGAGCCGGCTCGGCGGCTGGCTCGCAGGCGCGCTCAACTGGCACTTCGCCCTGGCCTGGCCGCTCACCGCCTTCGGCCTCCTCTATCTCGGCTACCTCGTACGCAGCGGCGAGTGGCGCACGCTCTTGTTCCGGCCGCGGGACGTGCGCGGTGCGCTCGAGATGGCGAAGTACTACCTCCATCTGCGACGGGAGCATCCGCCGCAGGGCAAGCACAACCCGCTCCAGAAGCTCGCGTACACGGGCGTGATCGTGCTGGGTGGGCTCGCGATGCTGACGGGGTTCGCGGTCTACAAGCCGACGCAGCTCGCGTGGCTCACCGCGCTGCTCGGCGGATTTCAGGCGGCGCGCTACTGGCACTTCTGGATCGTGTGGATCTTTGTCGGGTTCACGATCACGCACGTCATCCTGGTGTTCGCCGTGGATCCCGCCTCGCTGCGCGCCATGCTCACCGGCTGGTACCGGGGGAGGTTCCCGAGCCATGACTGAGCGACCGACGCTACGACGCTACGACGCTCCGTTGCACGGGCTGGACCGGCGGACGTTCCTGAGGCTTGGCGTCACCGCGGGAGTGGGAACGCTTGCCGCGGCGTGCGGCTGGGACGGGGGGCACCTGCTGCGGCCCGGGCTGCTCGACATCAGTCGCGTGAACGACTGGGTGGGCGAGAAGATCCTGTTCTCGCCCACGCGCCTCGCCCGGACGTACAGCGCCGCCGAGCGCAGCGCCATGCTGCCGAGCTATTTCATCTCCACTACGGTGCCGATGCTCGAAGACGCGGGAGCCTGGCGGCTGCGGGTCGAGGGATTGGTGGCGCAGCCGCTCGAGCTGTCGCTCGACGACCTGATGCGCCTGCCGCGCGTCTCGTACACGGTAAAACACCATTGTGTGGAAGGTTGGTCAGCGATCGCGAGCTGGCACGGCGTGCCGGTGTCGGCGATCGTGGAACGCTGCCGCCCGCTCAAGGCGGCGCGCTACATCAGCTTCGCGTCGTTCGACGCCGACTACTGGAACGGCTGGGACATGGCGAGCGCCATGCACCCCCAGACGATTCTCGCGTACGGGATGAACGACAACCGGCTACCGGCGGCGCATGGGGCGCCGCTGCGGCTCTACTCGCCGACCAAGCTCGGGTACAAGCTCACCAAGTACCTGGTCTCGATGACTTTCACCGACACCCGACCTGGAGGATACTGGGAGGATCAGGGATATCCCTGGTTCGGAGGGATTTAGGAAGAGCGGTTTGCCGTTTACCGCGCGACGACTCTCGCGAGCAACTCTACGTCCGGATCAAACACGAGCTCCGTCGGTGCCGTATCGAGCGGCGGGTCGAGCGTGACCCGGGTGATTGTCTGCGCGCTGACGTGGACGCGAGTTCGGACCCGACCTCCAGCGCCCGTCTTGATATCGATGGTCAGGGGGAAACGATAACTGCCGAATCGCGCGGCTTGGGTGATCGAGAGGATGACGCGCCTCGCGGCTGCATCGTAGGTCCATGACTTGGTGAGCTCGGGGAAGCCGGGCCGGCGGAGCCACTGGTCGAAAAACCAGCCGAGCGGTGTTCCCGATGCCGCTTCCAGCTCGCGGCGAAAATCGTCACTGAGCGCATTCCCATTCCGATACCTGTCGTAGTACCGGCGCAGGCCACGGAAGAACGCCGAGTCGCCGAGCGTGGTGCGCAGCATGTGCAACACGAAGCCACCCTTCTGATAGCTGTTCTCGTTCAGCAACGCCATGAGGTTCTGTTCCGCCGTGTCGATGACCGGCCGCTCGGCTACGACCTGACTCGAGAGCACGGCGCGTCGCATCTCCTCCATCTCTGCGCGAAAAGCCGAGTCGCCGGCCGACGTCCGCGTCCACAGCGCCTCAAGGTAGGTCGCAAAGCCTTCGGACAGCCACAGATGCGACCATTCGGTCTCCGTGACGGCGTCGCCGAACCATTGGTGGGCCGTCTCGTGGGCTACCACTCGATCGGTCATAGTCCGCTTCCGGAATGGTTGCTGGGCATAGAAGATCGCGGTTGCGTTCTCCATGCCGCCGAACCGGGTCGACGATTCCAGATGGGCCAGTTTTTCGTAGGGGAACGGGCCCACCAATGATGCGAAATAGGACACGATGTCTGCCGCGCTCCTGAATGGGCCCGGAAGAAAATCTTGCATCCGCGACTCCACATATGCCCATTGGTGGACGCAGCGACCGACGAGCGCCAGACCGCACGCGGTATCGCCCAGGTCGTATTCGTAGAGCGGAGCCGCAGCGATGACCATGAGATAGACCGGGATCGGCTCGTTCATCCGCCAACGGGTGACGGTCCTCGGCGGGTTGGAACCGCTGACCGAAGCCTCCCCGAGGCGGGCGCCGTTGGCGATGACCGTGAGGCGGCTCGGGGCGCGCACGGTCCAGCTCACGGTTGCCTTGTCGCTCGGATGATCGACACTGGGAATCCAGTGGCGCGCCCGGTTAGGCCAATTGTCCGCGAAGGCCGTCCAACCCCACGCGCTGTCGTTTTGGATGATGAGACCGTCGGTGACCGGCCCACCGTAGCGGACGGCTATGGTCAACGTGTCGGACGACCCGGCCGGCAACGGGATGCGGACGGTGGCGCTATCCCGGCCGAATCCTGTCGCGTGCTCGTCGACCAATACGCTGTCGACTCTCAGCCTCACGAGATCGAGCACCAGCGTGTCGGTCCGGGCAGTTCGCCGAACGGTGAGCACGGCGCGTCCCTCGATGCGGTTCCCACTGTCCGGCAGATCCAAGGACAGCGCGTAATCCAGCACGTCGATCCCCGGACGGTACGGCCGTGGAGAGGGGGCGGCCTGGTGCGATCCGAGCCGACCGGTGGCGCAAAGCATGATGACCGCGATTCTCAGCGTCAGCGTGTGCATTGTGGAGCGTCCCGGCATTACGTAGGGAGTCTCCCTTTCAAGTCCCCCGGCTTGAACGGGCCCGGCTCGGCGATGAGCGCCCGCGCGTGGTCCACCTGCCCCCAGGTGTTCCAGAGGAGCACACCGCGCACTCGGCCTTCCTTCAGGTAGTAGATGACGCCCTCGCGGAACTTTTCTTTCCAGTCGGCGACGGTCTCGAGGCGGGCGTCGACATCGCCGACGGCTTCGTAGCCCAGCTTGAACAGGTCGGAATAGAAAAACGGCAGGTGGTGATAGGGAGTCGCGCGGCCCGCCATATTGAGGCCGGCGGTGCGCCCCATCGTGTTGGCGTTGTCTTCGTGCTCCACGCGCAACCGGGCGCCGAGTGCCGGATTCTCGAAGTTCGCGACGTCGCCGGCGGCGTAGATATCGGCCTGGGTGGTCCGGCAGGCCTCATCCACCACGATCCCGTTGTCCACGCGTAGTCCGGCCTGCTCCGCGAGCTCCACTCCGGGCACGATACCGAGCCCGGCAACCAGAACCTCCGCCACGAGCTCGCCGCCGACGGTCGTGCGCATCACACACGAGCCGGCGCGCCTACCGAGCCCCGCCATCCCTTCCCCCATCCGCATGGTGACGCCTTTGCCACGGTAGTAGTCAACCAGGAACGCCGCGAGGTCGGCGGGGAATACACGCGCCCCGAGCCCCGCCTCCGGAACGAGCATCGTGACGTCGCGCCCCTGCATCCGCAGCGCCGCGGCGACCTCGCTCCCGATGAATCCCCCGCCGATCACCGCGAACCGCACGCTCTGGCTCGCGAGCGCGCGCAGGCGGCGGTAATCGTCGAGGGTGCGGAAATAGATGATCTGGTCGGTCTCGAGCGGCAGACGCCGCGGGGCGCCGCCGGTGGCGAGGAGCAGCTTCTGGAACCGGTACTTCGTCCCCCGGTCGTCCGTTGCGCTGTGCCCCCGTGGATCGATCGCCGTGATCCGCCGCCCGAGATGCAGCACCGCGCCGGTCGGCGCCGTCTTGCGCCAGATCTTCTCTTCGGGCTCGCCCTTCCACAGGGCCTTCGAGAGCGGCGGGCGGTCGTAGGGAGGATGCGGCTCGGCGCTGATCAGACCGATCGAGCCGGCGGGGTCCGCG
>QHUD01000137.1 GCA_003221085.1 Gemmatimonadota bacterium | reverse complement strand
CCGGCCTGTATATTGGGTCATGCGCTCGATCCGCACGGCGCTCGTGCTCGTCGCGATCTCCCCCGCTGCCGGCGTGGCCCAGAGGCCGACCACGCCCGCCCGACCCCCGCTGGCGACGCCGGTGTACCGTGGCTTTACGCCGGGCATCAGCTACCGTGCGTTCGTCGAGCGCGCGCGGGCCCTCGCAGACTCCGACGTGGTGCGCTGTCAGACCTCCCCGCGCACCGCTCAGGTCATGGAGTGTGGCGTGGTGATCCGCGACCCGGACGACGCATCCCGGTTCTACCTCAGCGCGCATTTCATCGAGGGCGACGCCGACGTGGTCGCGTTCTACGACTCGGCGGGCTTCGGCGACAAGCGCGGCGTTCCGCTCGTCGACCGCACCAAGAAGGACCTGGCCCGGCTGTTCGGCCGGCCACGGCCCATCGGGAAGAGCGGCTGGGAGTGGCGTTACGGCCGGCGGGCCGTGCGGCTCACTTGGCGCGGGCGGGGGACCGCCCGCTGGGTGTCCATCACACTCATGGATAAGGACGTGATGGACCGGATCGCTCGATACGCGAAGGCGGCCAAAAGCCGCAAGTCGTAAGGCTTAGGGCTTAGGACTGGCGGCTGTAATCAATCGCTCGGCCAGGGTCGCGACCCCTCGCCCCGCCCCGAGCTGCTCCAGCCAACGGGGCGGGAAGGCCGCTTCGCCGTCCCTCGCGCCGAGCAGTGCCCCCGCCACGGCGGCGTTGGTGTCGGTGTCGCCCCCCGCCTCGGCGAGAAAGATGAGCGCCTCCTCCAGGGACGGGCGGTGCATGGCGCACCAGAAGGCGATTTCCACGCAGTGGACCACATAGCCGGCTTCCCCGGCCACACTGATCGGCAGCTCGCTCTCCTGCTCCCACGGCACGCGCCGGATGGCCTCGACCAGCGCGCGCGGCGCACCCTGGAGGCGGTGCACCACCTCCTCGACGAAATGCTGATTCCCGTGTAGCAATTCCCGCGCGGCGAGGTTCACTGCCGCGGCGCCCCAGGTGCACCGCTCGTCGGCGTGTGTGATGGCCGCCTGCTGAGTCGACACCCGAATGAGCCTGTCGACGTTGTCGTGGTAGCGCAGCGCGACCGGGATGCAGCGCATCACGGCGCCGTTGGACGCCGCCCGCGCGTTATGGGCGAGGCGGCCGGCTTCGAACGGCTCCGTTCCGTCCTCGATGAGCCGCAGGGCGCGCAGCGTCGTGAACCCGATGCCGCGACCATCCTGCTTCATCCACTTCACCCAGCGCTCCGCCACGTCGTGCGCATCGAAGTCGCCCTGCTCCGCCAGAGACTCGGCGAGGAGCAGCGTCATCGCGGCGTCGTCGTCGAACGGCGAGCCCTGGGGCGGCGGCGCGAGATCGCGCACTCCTTGGGGGAACGCCTCATAGATCGCCTTGGCTGTGCCAAGGTGCTCCGTCGGCACACCGAGCTGGTTGCCGACCACGAGGCCGAGGAGGGCCCCCCGCGCCCGCGTCACCAAGCGCGGATCGAGCGCGTCGTCCGAGACGCGTGCGGTCAAAAGGCCAGCACCACCGCCCCGCTCTGCGGGGCTACGCGGCCCGCGAAGCCGTGCCGGTCGGCGTGCGGTCCGATATAGGGATGGGCGCTGTTGTAGGCGGCCACGCTGGAGTTCTGGTAGAGGCGGTAGTACCCGATGTGGGTGCGGACGGCACCCTTCGACACGAGGCAGTTGCACCGTACTGCGGCGGCGGTGCCGGGGTTGACCTCGACGGTGATATCCGACGCGCTCCCATTCGTGATCAAAGGAGCGAAATAGCGCTGACCCCCCACCTCGGCGCTGACGTCGGCGAGCAACCGACCCCCGGCGCGCGGAAACGCCGGGAGCGGCCCTTCCAACGGCTCGCCGATGGGCGGATTCCCGGGGCGAACGAGCCGCCACCGCAGCCCGGTGCGCTGATCGCGCGTGAGGGTGAGGCGCTCCGTGGCTTCCGGCGCCACGGTGTCAACCGGGACGCCGTCGCTCAGGATCTCGATCGGCTCGACGAGGGCGTTGTGGAGCGACGCGACGCCGGATCCGAGATATCCGGCACGGCGCGCCAGCCACCCTGCGACGAGCGCGACCCCCAACACCCCGGCCGCCCACCAGGCGAGCCTCGCCGGGCGGCGGACCTGGCCGGAGCGCCGGACCTGACGCTCGAGGGTCTGGGCGCCGACCAACCGCTCGGACCCGGACGTGCGGCCGGCGTCAAGCGCCGCCAGCACCTCGTCGGCGTCCTGAAAGCGGTCCTCGGGTTTCTTCGCGAGGCACCTTACGATCACGGTGGAGAGCCAGCGTGGGATCTTGGCGTTGACATCGCTCGCCACTGGAACGGGGTCGCCCAGGTGTTTGCCGACGATTTCGGCGCTCGAATTACCGTCGTAGGGGGGAGTCCCGGTCACCATCTGGTAGAGCATGGCGCCGAAGGCGTACAGATCGCTTCGGCCGTCGAGATTCGGCTGGCCGAGGGCCTGCTCGGGGCTCATGTACTGCACCGTGCCTACCGTGAAACCGGTGGCCGTTTTGGCGCCACCGGCCTCGCCCCCGCCGGGGTCCAGCAGTTTGGCGATCCCGAAGTCCAGGAGCAGGACGCGGCCGCCCTTCGCCTCGACCATCACGTTGTCGGGCTTGATGTCGCGGTGCACGAGCCCCTGCGTGTGGGCGTGGGACAGCGCCTGGAGAATCGGCTCGGCGATCTTCAGAGCCTCGTCCGCAGTGTACGGGCCGCGGCGGCGCAAGCGCTCCGCGAGCGATTCGCCCTCCACGAACGGCATCACGTAATAGACCAGGCCCTCGCCGTCACCGGTGAAGTGGATCGCGAGGATGGCCGGGTCCTGCAGCCGGGCCAGCGCCTTCGCCTCCTGTCGGAAGCGCGCCAACATTCCGGGGGTCCAGGCGATCTCCGGGTGGAGCACCTTGCATGCGAGGCGGCGGTCGAGATCCTTGTCCCACAGCTCGTACACCTCGGCGAAGCCGCCCCGGCCGATCAGGCGCTTCACCTCGTACTTCGGCCCCAGCGCCCGGGCGAGACGCTCCGAAGTGGGGGCGGCTAGGGCGGCAGGGGCGGCAGGAGCAGCGGTCGCGCGCTCGTTCGTGATCACTGTGGGGGAGGCCGAGCCGCATGCCGGGCAGAACGCCGCGCCTCGCGGGATCTCGGCGCGGCACGAAGGGCAAGTGAGCTGGGCCGTCACGGCTCTAAGTTAACTTCTCCGCATGTTGGTGCTCCGCATCATCGTGGGTCTCGGGCTCGCGTACGCACTGTTGGTGCTGCTCGCCTGGCTATTCCAAGATCGGCTCGCCTTTCCCGCGCCGCGCGCGAGCGTGCCCGACCCGAAGCGAGTGGGCGTGGAGAACGGGGAGAAAGTCGAGGTGACAACGGAGGACGGGACGAGACTGGTGGGGTGGTATTTGAAACCCGAGGTTGGGGGAGGACTGGGGAGGTTCGGGGAGGTTGGTCGGCACCAAATCAACCTCCCCCAACCTCCTCTAGCCTCCACAACCTCCCCAGGTCTCCTCTGGTTTTACGGCAACGGCGAGACCGTCGCGGCGATCTGGCCCATCGTGCGCGAGTTTCAGCCGCCCGGCACGGCCGTGCTCGTCGTCGACTATCCGGGGTACGGCGGGAGCGGTGGCCGGGCGACCGAGGTCGCCTTGTACGCCGCCGGCGAGGCCGCGTATGCGGCGCTGGCAACGCGCCTGGGTGTCGACCCGCAGCGCATCTACGTCTACGGCCGCTCGCTCGGCAGCGCGGTGGCGACCCACGTCGCCGCGCGCCGGCCCGTGGCGGGACTCATCCTCGAATCTCCCTTTACCAGTGCCGCGGCGATGGCGAAACATCACTACGGGTTCTTCCCGCGCTTCCTGCTCCACCTGTCGCTCGACAACCTCACCAACGTCAAGCGGGTCCACTGTCCGATCCTGTTGTTTCACGGGGACGCGGATCGGCTCGTACCTACGGCGATGGGCATGGCGGTGGCGGCTGCCGCATCGGGGCCGGTCGACGTAGTGCTGATTCACGGATCGGGCCACGACCACACGTACGACATCGGCGGACGAGCCTACCGCGACAAGGTGTGGGCCTTTATCGCCGGTCGCTAAATAACGACAACCGGCACGATCCGGTCGCGGGTGGCCTCGAAGCGGCGCTCCGCCTCGTCCAGGGCCCTCAATACCGCCGCTTCGTCGCCGTCCGCGAACTTGGAGCTCGGCGCGACGCGCCCGGTCACTCGGCGCACGGCGACGAGCGCCCGGGTCACTTCGCAGCGGTCCACATCCGGATCGGTATGACCGGTCACGAGTAGTTCCTCGAACAGCGGGACGCTCGCTTCCTCGCCCAGCACGTAGAGCGACTCGAGGATCTTCGGCCCGAGAAACCGGCGCAGCAGCTGGTCGCCGCGGATCCGGTCGAACAGGCGCACGAGGACGTCGGCATGTCCGGGATAATAGCGCGCGGCCTCCACGGCGGCAGCGACGAACGCGTGGTGCGCGCCCCGAGTCACGAGATACCGCTCGAACAGCGGCCATGCGCCCTCGGGGTGCCGCTCCGCCAACGCCAGGAACGCGAAGTAGCGGCGCCCGAGTGGCGCGCTGGTGTCGGCGATCACCGTGCGCAGGCCCGCGACGCCCCACCGCGCACCGACGAGGGCGGCGGCCGCGGCGTGCTGCCACCGCTCGACCTCGGGAACCCGGAAGGTCACGACGTGCGGATCGGGAAACGCGCGGCAGCGCTCCAGCATCGCGAGCAGGCGGCGGTCCACCTGATCGAGCGCGGGCTCGAGGGCCTCGCTGTCCGCACGTCGCGCGCCTCCCAGTGCCTCCCAGGCGAGCCGGTCGACATGCGCCGTCTCCCACGCCCGCTCGAAAGCCTTGGCATCGGGGGCGGCCAGCAGCCCCTCGAGCGCACCCGCAAATCGGTACAGCCGTCCTGACGTTTCCACTCGCACCAAGCTACCCCGGACTGGCCCGGCGGCAACATGAATTTGTCCACAATCAGCCTGGAAAACCGCGTGGAAATCCTGTGGGTGGCGTGGGGAGAATGTTGCGCTTCTCCACGGCTGAGTTTAACCTTGCCCCGCACATCCTCACCCCCTAGCCCCCGCTCCACAATCGTGGAGAGGGGGAACCGATGACCGCCCGCCGTTCCCCCTCTCCGCAGTGCGGACAGGGGGTCAGGGGGTGAGGTCACTTGGAGGGCCTCTGCGAACGTCACTTGTCGTCGCCGCCGCTCTCGCGCTGGCGGCGTGCTCCCGTCCCGCAGGACCCATCGCCATCGGCCTCGCGGGCCCCTTCTCCCAGCCGCGCGGTGCCTCCATGCTCCGGGCCGCCCAGCTGGCGGTCAACCAGCTCAACGCCAGACGGGGGATCCGAGGCCGCAAGCTGGAGCTGCGGGTCGTGGACGATTCGGGAAACGAGGACACCGCCGTGCGGGTCGCGGAGCAACTGTACGCTGATCCCGCGGTCGTGGGGGTCGTCGGGCACCTGAGCTCGGGGACTTCCCTCGCGGCCGCGCGCGTGTACGGCGGCGGCGCGACGCCCATCGCGGTGATTTCGCCGTCCGCCTCCAGTCCCGACCTGGCGGGGATCAACCCCTACGTGTTCCGCGTGTGCCCGAGCGATCTGCAACACGGGCCACAGCTGGCGCGCTTCGCCTGGCAGACGCTCGGCGCCAGACGGGCCGGCATCATCTACCTCAACAACGACTACGGGCGCGGGCTACGCCGAACGTTCGCAGGCGAGTTTGCGCGCCTGGGAGGGACCGTGCTCGAAGCCGATCCCTACATGCCGGCCACTTCCTCGCTCGAGCCGTACCTCTCCCGCATGCGCCGGGCGGGGGCGGACGTGCTGCTGCTCGCCGCCGAGCGGCCTGGGGCCGAGCTCGCGCTGCGGGAGATGCGCACACTCGGCCTCGGCTGGCCGGTGCTCGGCGGCGATGCACTCACCGGAATCGAAGCGGACGGTTCGCTCGTTGAGGGGCTCCGGCTGTCGTCCGCGTACCTCTCCGACCGGGGCGACGAGCGTAATGCCGCGTTCGTGGCGGACTACGCACGCGCGTTCCCGGGACAGCGGCCGGATCATCGCGGAGCGGGTGCATACGACATCGTGCTGCTGCTGGCGCGCGCCATCGACCGGGCGGGTGCCGACCGGCGAGCCATTCGGGACTACCTCGCGCGCGTGGGTCGGGGTCAACCGCCGTACGAGGGCGTAACGGGCACGATCGCGTTCGACGGCAACGGGGACGCCGCCGGCAAGACGGTAGTCATTGGCATCGTGCGGAACGGCCGGCTGGTAACGGAGGCGGCGCGGTGATGCGGGGCCGGTTCGACACGATCCGCGCGCGCATCCTGATCGGCCTGGCCCTCCTCCTGGCCGGCCTCGTCGCCACGGCGATCGTCGGCGCCGCGACATTACGCCAGATGCGATACGCCATCGAGCAGGAGCTCGACGCGTTGCGGACGTCGACCGAAGACGGAAGCGGTCTGGTCACGAGCGTGCTGGAAGAAATCCGGGCCGCCGAGCAGTATCTCGGCTCGCCCGGCAACGGCCCGCGGCAGGAGTTTCAGGCCGCCGCGGAGGAAGCGTTCCAACACGCGCGGCAGCTGGACGCGGCTGGCGGCCTCACCGTGGAGGATCGCCTCACGGTGAACCGGGTGAAACAGCTCCACGCGGCGATCCAGACCGAGTACTCCGTCGCGCACGCGCTGCTGGATCTCGGGCGGGACCAGGAGGCCAGGGCCCGGGCGGCGGCGGTGCGACTCCAGGCCACCGAGCTGACGCGCCTGGTGCGCGATCTCTCACGCCGCCAGGCCCAGAAGGCGGTAAAGTCCGCGGAGCGCTTGACCGCGGACGCGGCCGATCGGGAGCGTAAGCTGTGGGTCTTCGTCGTTGCCCTGGTGCTCCTGGGTTTCTTCCTCTCGCGCTACACCGTCCAATCGGTGCACGCACCGCTGGGCCGACTCGTCACCGCCGCCGAGCGGTTCGGCGCCGGCGATCTGCGACCGGTCACCACCGGGGAGATGCCCCGTGAGTTCCAGGTGCTGGCGGACGCGATCCATCAGATGGGCGACCGGCTGCGCCGGATCGTGGTCGAGGTCATCGGCGAGTCGGATCGGATCGCCGGAGCCGCGGGAGACCTGTCCGCGGTGAGCGAGCAGCTGGCCGCGTCCTCGAGCGAGGTGTCGACGGCCATGGTGGAAATGGCGGGAGGTGCGGACCAGCAACGCGCCGCCCTCACCTCCATGGGCACCGGTCTCGACGCCCTGCGCGGCGCCACGGGCGACATGGCGGACGCGGCGGACCGCGCGGCGAAGCTCGGGGAGGAGATCCGCACGGTCGCCGACCGGCACCGGGGCGACGTCGCCGCCGCAGGCAGCGTACTGCTCAACGTGCGGGAGGTGGTGCAGACCACCTCCAAGCAGATCAGCCAGCTGGGTGAGCTGAGCGCGTCGATCGACGATTTCGTGGAGCTCATCAAACGTATCTCCTCGCAAACCAACCTCCTGGCGCTGAACGCGGCGATCGAAGCCGCCCGCGCGGGGGAGCATGGCCGCGGCTTCGCGGTCGTGGCCGAGGAGGTACGGCAGCTTGCCGACGAGTCTGCGCGGGCAGCGGAGGCGGTGACCCGCACCACCGGCTCGATCCGGGAGCAGATGGAGGACGTCACGGCCACTATGGCCGTGGGACAGGCGAAGGTCCGCGGCATCGAGTCCGTCGCGGAAGGCGCGGCGCACGGCCTCGGCGAGATCGCCACGGCGGTCGAGCTGGTGGAGCAGGCGGCGGCACGGGTGCGGGCCGCCGCCCAGGCCACCCGCGAAACCACCGTGCAGCTCCAGGGGCAGGCGGAGCAGGTGGCGACACGCGCCACAGCGCACGCGGCGGGCGCGGAGCAGGTAACGGCCGCGACCGAGCAGCAGGGCGCGTCGACGCAAGAGATGGCAGCCTCCGCCAGCAGCCTGTTGGAGGCGGCCGAGAAGCTACGGGGGCTGGTGCGGGGCTTTCGCGTGTAGCTTCATCGCGCTCACACCTCCCCGAGCGCCGCCCGCGCCTTCACCGCCGCGACTTCTTCTTGGCAGCCTTTTTCTTGACGAGCGGCTTAGGCCGCGCGGCGCGAGCCGGCTTGGCCTTGGACTTGAGGACCTCCACGTCCGCGAGCACCCGATCGCCCTCTTCGGGGCCGATCAGGCCGCGGCGCACCGCGTAGCGCACCAGCTCCTCGGCATCGTCGAAGGTGAACTCGCCCACGCCGGCGGCGGCGCGGATCGCCTTGACCAAGGCGTCGGCCACGGGGCTGCGCAGCACACTCGCGATTCCGGGGAGGGCTTCGAGCAGCGAAGAGATCTGCGACCCGCCGAGCTCAGCTGGGGGGGACATCGAGCAGGCTGCTCCGGCGCTAAAGGTCGCGCCAAGCTACATCGGCCCTACCAGACCGTCAAGGATTTTTGGCGGATTTCTTGCGGAACT
>QHUD01000136.1:8212-14486 GCA_003221085.1 Gemmatimonadota bacterium | reverse complement strand
AGCGCGCGCACGTCGTGAACACCGACGTGTGGGCATCGATGGGGCAAGAGGAGGAGGCCGAGTCGCGGCGCAACGCATTTCGCGGCTACACGGTGGACCCGGACCTCATGAGGCTCGCGGATGCGAACGCCATTTTCCTGCACTGCCTCCCAGCCCACCGCGGCGAGGAGGTCACGGCGGACGTAATCGAGGGCCCACAGTCGCGCGTGTGGGACGAGGCGGAGAACCGGCTGCACGTGCAGAAGGCGCTTCTGGCCACGTTGATGGGCTAGGGTAGACCAACCCCGGGGCCATGCCCCGGGGTTCATCGGAGAGCAGAGTGACCAACGCAACCTGCAAGCGTACCCCGCTGCACCAGATCCATGTCGCCCTCGGCGCAAAGATGGTGGCGTACGGCGGCTACGAGATGCCGGTGAGCTATCCGGCGGGGATCGCGGCCGAGCACCGCGCCGTACGCGAGCACGTGGGGGTGTTCGATGTCTCCCACATGGGGGAATTCGAGGTCACCGGACCCGACCGCAATGCATTCGTGCAACGGGCAACGTGCAACGACGTTGGGGCGCTAAAACCGGGACAGGCCCAGTACTCCGCGATTCTCACCGACCAGGGCACTTTCGTCGACGATTGCCTCGTGTATCGCTTCGAGGACCGGCTCATGCTGGTCGTGAACGCCGCCAACATCGCGACCGACTGGGCGCACATCGTGGCGCAGAAGCGCGGCGCCAACGTGCGGCTGCGCGACATCTCGGACGCCACCGCGTTGCTCGCGGTACAGGGCCCGGGGGCCGAGACGCTGCTCGGCCCGCTCACGCCTATCGGCGTGGCGATGATTCCCTACTATCACTTCGCCGAGGGGAAGGTCGCCGGGGTCCAGTGCTTCGTCTCCCGGACCGGGTACACGGGGGAGGACGGGTTCGAGCTGTATTGCCGCGCGGCCGATGCGGAAACGCTGTGGCGCGCCCTGGTTGGAGGGGGACGCGGGGAGCCGTGCGGGCTCGGGGCGCGCGATACGCTGCGACTCGAGGCCGGCTACCCCCTCTACGGCAACGACATCGACGCTGCGGTGACGCCGTACGAGGCGGGACTGGGATGGATCGTGAAGCTCGAGAAGGGCGCCGACTTCACGGGGCTCGCGGCCCTGAAGCAGCAGAAGCTCGCCGGCGTGACGCGCCGACTGGTGGGCTTCAGGGTGACCGAGCCCAAGGTCGTGGCCCGGCACGGCTACGGCACGTATGTGGACAACAGGCAGGTGGACGTCGTACGGAGTGGTACGGTGACGCCGACCACGAACTGCGCGATCGGCATGACGTACCTCCCGTCGGCGCAGGCCAAGCCGGGGACCGCGTTTACGATCGATGTGCGCGGCAAACGGGCGCCGGCGGAGGTGGTGGCGCTGCCGTTTGTGCCGCGGAGGACAAAGAAATAGAGAGTGGAGGTTGGTGGAGGATGGTGGAGGTTTATGCGGATCGGGATTCTGACTGTCAGTGACCTTGGGGCCGTGGGCCAGCGGCCCGATACGTCCGGCGACGCGATCGTCGAATGGGCGGGAAGCCACGGCTACGAGGTAGCGGTGCGGAGCGTGGTGCCCGACGAGACCGACCGCATCGCGGGGAAGCTCGCGCGCTGGGCGGATTCCGGTGAGGTGGACGTGATCCTCACCACCGGCGGCACCGGGCTCACCGCGCGCGACGTGACTCCCGAGGCGACGGAGGCGGTGCTCGACCGGCTCGCCCCCGGCATCGCCGATGCGCTGCGGAGCGTCGCGGCCGCGGCGTTCCCCCGCGCCTGGCTGTCGCGCGGTGTGGCGGGCACGCGGGGCAAGGCGCTCATCGTCAACCTTCCCGGATCCACCGGCGGTGTGACCGACGGCCTCGCCGTCCTCGAGGACCTCCTCGACCACGCGGTGGAGCTCGTCACGGGGGAACGAACGGCGCATGAGTAACCCCATGCAACGTGCAACGTGCAACGGGCAACGGGACCATGCCTGACCGCATCCTCATCACCACCGACGACCTGGAGCACGCCGTGCGGATCAACGCGGCGCTCGAGGCGGCGGGCTTCCACACCACGCTGGCTCACACGCTCGACGAAGCGCGCCAGGCGCTGCGCCGCGACCCGCCGCCCGACTGCGTGGTGGTGACGGGCGGGCTGCACGAGTCCGGCGCCGCCCAGCTCCTGACCCTGGCGCGCGACCGCTCCGTCTCGACCCTGGGCCTGGTCGAAGACACCGAGCCCGATGCGAAGGGTCTGGCCCGACGGCTCGGGCTCACCGGCTACCTCGAGAAGCCCGCCGACCCGGCTGAGGTGGCTGCGACGGTGCGCCGCCTGATCGAGCGCCGCAAGCTGCAGCAGCGCACGGGGATCATCGGCGAATCCCCCGCCATTCAGGAAGTGCTCGTCAAGATCGAGCAGATGGCACCGGTGACCTCCACGGTGCTGATCGAAGGCGAGTCGGGGACGGGCAAGGAGCTGGTGGCGCGGGGGATCCACGACCTGTCGCCCCGGCGCGCCAAGCCGTTCATCGCCGTCAACTGCGCCGCCATCCCCGATACGCTGCTCGAGAGCGAGCTGTTCGGGCACGAGAAGGGCGCGTTCACCGGCGCCGCCGAGCGGCGGCTGGGCCGGTTCGAGCTGGCGGACGGCGGCACCATTCTCCTCGATGAGGTGGGGGAGATGGCGCCGGCCACCCAGGTCAAGACGCTACGGGTGCTCGAGGACCGGACCTTCTTCCGGGTGGGCGGCACGCAGGCGATCAAGGTGGACGTGCGGGTGATTGCCGCGACCAACAAGTCGCTCAAGGAGGAAGTCGCCCTGGGGCGCTTCCGCGACGATCTGTTTTACCGGCTCAACGTTCTCAACATCTATCTGCCGCCCCTGCGCGAGCGGAAGAGCGACATTCCGCTGCTGGTGCGGCGCTTCACGCCCGAGTTCGCGAAGCAGCACGACCGCGCCTTCAAGGGCATCACGCCGGAGGCGATGCAGATCCTGGTGGAGGCCGAGTGGCCCGGCAACATCCGCCAGCTGCGCAACCTCATCGAGTCGATGGTGGTGCTCGCGCCCGAAGGCGAGATTCGCGCCAGCGACATCCCGAAGGACATCCGGGAGCACGGGAGCATGCTCCCGATGAGACTGCTGGGACCGGGCCGCGATGTCGGGGGAGCAGGGGGGGTGGGGGCTCAGGAGCTGGAGTTCATTTTCCGCTCACTTGTAGAGCTCAAGTTACAAGTCGAGGAGCTGCGCCGGCGGCTCGAGGAGCGGCCTGGGCGCGTAGAGGTCATCGAGGTGGGCCCCGGCTCTGCAGTTAGCGCGGGGACGCCGGTCGAGGCGGTGGCCCCGCCGGAAGGCGAAGTGGTGTATCGCGCTGGCATGACAATGGCGGATGTGGAGCGGGCAGCGATCGAGGCGGCGTTGCGTGAGACGCAGGGCAATCGTCGCAAGGCGGCCGAGGTCCTGGGGATCGGCGAGCGCACGCTGTACCGTAAGCTCAAAGCTTACCAGCTCGCCTAAATCACGCTCCATCAAAGGGTTGGCGTCCGTGCTGCTATTGACAGGCAGTGCCGCCGCGTCCATGTTACGGCGCCCTTGCTCGACCTCGTTCGGAGGGTCGCAGCGCCCCGGCCGGTTGTCTCGTGGACTTTAGGATCAAACCCGACTCATGCGTGGCCTGCATGGCCTGCGTACGCGTGTGTCCCGCCGACGCCGTCGCGGTCGAAGGCGCGATCGTGCGCATCGTGGACGATGCGTGCACACGCTGCGGGCTATGCCTTCCGGCCTGTCCGCACGACGCGATCGAGGCGCTGGGCGATGTGGCGGGCGCGCTCGAGCTGGCGGCTGCGGGCCGGGCGGCGCTGATCCTGTCGGTCGAGTGTGCCGTTTACTTCCATCCTGCGACTCCTAACCAGGTCGTGAACGCCTGCTACGCGGCGGGGTTCCGCACGGTGCACCGCGGCGTGCTGGGCGACGAGCTGGTGGCGCGGGAGTACCTGGACCTGTGGGCCGACGGCGACTGGGGCACGATGATCCGCAGCACCTGCCCCGTGATCGTGGAAACGGTGCGGACCCAGTACCCCGAGCTGATTCCCTACCTGGCCCCGGTGGCGACCCCCATCGCCGCCGAGGCGCGCTACCTGAAGCAGCTGTACGGCACCGGCACGCCGGTGGTGTACGCCGGGGTGTGCCTCACGGAAGGCGGGCCGGACGTGGACGCGGCCATCACATTCGAGGAGCTGGGAGAGATCTTCCAGCGGCGCGGCATCGTGGTGGCCCAGCAGGAGGAGTACTTCACCCGCGTGCCGGAGGAGCGGCGCCGCCACCTGAGCATGGCGGGCGGGTTGCCGCTCGAGGTGCTGCTCGAGGAAACGCAGGCGAGCCGGCGGTTCCGCAAGGTCCGGGGGCTGGGCGGCCTGGGGGCGATCGCCCGGGCGGTGGCCGTGGATCGCCTGGATCTCGGCTTCGTGGACATCCTGCCGTGCGAGGGGTGCCTGGACCATCCACTGCTGGGGCCGCGCGACGAGCTGTTCCGGCGGCGCGAGATCGTGGGGGCCACTGAGCCGGCGCGGTCGCGCGGGCCGGTGGTGGAGGAAACGGTGGCGCGGGGCGTGCAGGTCGCCGAGGCGTTCCCGATCATCCCCAACGGACACCGGCCGCAGGCGGAAGCGGTGGACGGCATCCTGCGGGAGATCGGGCTCGCGCCCAACGGCAAGCCGTGGGACTGCGGCGCGTGCGGGTACGCGACGTGTCGGGCGTTCGCGAGCGCCGCGGCGCTGGGACGGACGACGCTCAAATCGTGCCCGCCCTATCTCGACAAGCAGGCGCGGCAGGCGCAGCTTCAAGCGGCCGTGGACGGGTTGACGGGGGTCGCGACCTACCGGGTGTTGCGCGACCGCCTCGCCACCGAGGTAGCCCGGAGCGACCGCACCAGCGATCCGTTCGCAGTGCTGTTCGTGGATCTGGACAATTTCAAGAAGGTGAACGACGAGTTCGGCCACGAGGCGGGGAACGAGGTGCTGCGCGGTGCGGCCCGGGAGTGTACCGCGCACATCCGCACGACCGACCTGGCAGCGCGCTACGGAGGCGACGAATTCGTCCTGGTGCTGGTGCGCACCCGCGTGGACGGCGCGCTGGGGGTGGCGGACAAGGTGCGGGCCAGCATCGAGGCGACGGGCCGGAGCCTCGGCTACCCCGAGGGGCTGGTGACCGTGAGTATCGGGGTAGCGGAGTTCATGCCGGGGCGGGGTCCGGAGACGGAAGACGTGCTGGTCGCGGCCGACCGCGCGCTGTACCGCGCCAAGGCCTCGGGGCGAAACCAGGTGGCGACGGGAGAACGCTAGCGTGACAGTTTCCAATACGGAGGGCGCGGAGAGCCGCGACCCACTCCCGCTCAACGCCCCGTCCCAGGGGCCCGATCCCTGGGGGGTCAAGCGCGCCGAGAACCTGATCGGGAGCCTCACCGGCGTGCTCTCGGCCCGCGTGGTGGTGACCCCGCTCGGCGAAGTGAGCGAGATCCACGTGCTCACCACCAGCGACCAGCAGGCGAAGCAGGTGGTCCGGAACATCGAGTCGGCCCTGATGGCGCAGCTCGGCCTCAAGATCGACCACCGCAAGATCAGCGTGGCGCAGACCGCCGACGTGCGGCCGATCGAGCAGATCCAGGAGGAGGCGGTGCGCACCCGCGCCAAGAAGCGGGTGGTGACCTTCCAGGGGCTCGAGGTACGACCCTCGGAGCGGCCGCAGCGGGTGATCGTGCGGGTGAAGCTGTCGTTCGAGGGGAAGGAGGCGGAGGCGGAGGAGCAGGGGACCGACACGGTGCGGAACCGCGTGGAGGCGGCGGCGCGGGCGGCGTCGCTGTGCCTGGACGAGCTGTTGCCCGACAATTCGATCGCGCTCGAGGGCGCCACGATCATCGACGCGTTCGATCGCAAGTTCGTGTTGGTGGCGGTGCACGGGCTGGGGGGTCGGGAGACCCAGCTGCTCACAGGGACGTGCGAGATCAAGGAGAGCACCGAGCGGAGCGCGGTGCTCGCGGTGTTGGACGCAACGAACCGTTGGACCGACGCGCGGCGGTAAAAACGCCGCTGCCGCGGCAGTGACATTCCTTCCAAGATATTGTAGATCAATAGGTTAGCTGTCAGTCCTACCAGGCGTTGCGGCGAGTCTACAAAGCCCCGTGCGCGGTTACCGTTTTTGCGGTATTAGGGGGTCTGTGAGGTTGCCAAAACAGAAGCGGTAGTGGGGTACGCAGCGCGTCGCGCGCGTCTGTCAGGTCTCCCCCGCG
>QHUD01000136.1:0-8199 GCA_003221085.1 Gemmatimonadota bacterium | reverse complement strand
TCACGGCGTTTTTGCGGTCGCATGACATGGCGGTACCGGCAGACCTCGAGGGCGGGAACGGGCACGACGTGGTGGTGGTGGTGGACGACGATCCGGGCTACCTGAAGGCGATGGTGCTGACGATCGAGCGGTCCGATCTGGACGTGGAGGTGGTGGAGGCGGCGACGGGGGTGGACGCGCTGCTCGAGATCGGTCGGGTGCAGCCGACGCTGATTGTGCTCGATTACAGCCTGCCGGATCTGAACGCGCCGCAGGTCATCCGGCGGCTGCTCGAGCCGGGGCGCAAGCTGGATGCCGAGGTGATCGTGGTGACGGGGGGGATGCCGGACCAGGCGACGGTCGAGCTGCGGCAGATGGGTGTGAAGGTGATTCTGAACAAGTCGGCGGGGATGCCGGCGGTGGTGGAGGCGATGCGGGAGGCGTTGCGGCGGCGCAAGGCGGCGTAGAGCTGTTACGCGGAATTGACGGTTTGTTGGGCTGTGCCGGATCAATTAGGACCCGGCGAGCCATCATAGAGACACTTTCGAAAAAGGGGCCCCTGGTCACCGCTACCAAAGAGCGGAGCCGAGCGAAAAGTTGACGAGCGAAGCGTCGGGTACGCCATAGCGAGGCGTGCTACTCCTAGCGGTCGATCGAGACTCGCAGTATCTCGAAGGGGGTGACGCTCAATGTTGCATTTCCTTGCTGCCCTTTTTATGGGACTCGTCAGCTGGTAGCGGACCGATTGAGGGGCCCTTTCCTTTCTTCACAAGTGGAAACGATCTGCGATGAGCGACAGAGCTGGTCAGAGACGCGAGAATGCGCAGACGTACCTGCTGGTGGGTATTGTGGCGGCCGCCAGCCTCTACTTGCTTTTCGTTCGGGCGTGGGAGCTACCGGCACCGTTCCCATCCAAGTTTTGGAACGCTCTGGCTACGTTCGCAATTATTGGAATCGTCAGCGACTCGCTGTCCTTCAAGATCCCAATTGCAAGGGTAACGACCTCGGTTGGATTCATTCCGTTCATCGCTTCTGTAGCATTGTTCCGTCATCCTTGGCCAATGGTGATCGCAGGCGTTACCGCTCTCGTCGTTGATGCGTTCGTGCGTCATAAGCCTCCTGTTCGCGTAGCATTCAACACCGCGCAGTACATGCTTGCGACTGGTCTCGCGTCACTGGTGTACTCGAGACTTGGTGGGTCTGTAGGCCTCGACACCTTCGAGTTCACGCTGATTCCGTTCGCAGGCCTCGTTGTGACGTTCTTCGTGGTTAACAAGGGGAGCGTCTCCCTGGCCGTGTCATTGAGCAATGGCCTTTCTGTACGAGAAGCGTGGGGGAGGATTGGCAAGGACGCGATCGGCACGGACCTGTTCTCGAGTACCCTTGCAGCCTTGTTGGTTTTCCTCTACGTAAAGTTGCAGTTGTTGGGCATCGCCGTTCTGGTGTTCCCGTTATTCCTCTTGCGACAGCTGTATCAGATGAACCTGCTGTTACAGGAGGAGCTTGAGGAAAAGCTTGAATTGATGGTGAAGTCTATGGAAGCGCGAGACCCCTACACGTCTGGTCACTCTCGCCGGGTCTCAGAGTACGCATTGGCGATAGCTCGCGAGCTCAAGTTGTCAGCAGAGGAGTTGGACGGGATCAAACGCGCCGCG
Organism: Gemmatimonadota bacterium; assembly: GCA_003221085.1. Taxonomy (GTDB): domain Bacteria; phylum Gemmatimonadota; class Gemmatimonadetes; order Gemmatimonadales; family GWC2-71-9; genus AG41. The sequence goes on along the minus strand of QHUD01000136.1, from coordinate 6,565 downwards.
CTGCTTCACGACGTGGGTAAGATCTATGAGGAGTTCGCTCCACTCCTGCGCAAAGAAGGGAAGCTAACACCGGAAGAGATGATGACGATGCGGACACACGTCGTTCGGAGCGCGCAGCTGGTAGCGACGGCTGGGAAGTTTCGCGGCGCAGTTGAAGCCATGATTAGACATCATCACGAGAACTTCGACGGGACGGGGTATCCAGACGGGCTCGCGGGCGACCAAATCCCATTCGGCGCGCGCATTATCATGATCGCTGATACGATCGATGCGATGACGACTGACCGGCCGTATCGCAAGGCCATGAGCCTCGCACGCGCCGTCGAGGAGCTTGAGAAATACGCGGGACGGCAGTTCGACCCGGGTCTCGTGAAATTGGTTGCAAAATCATCCAGTATTCGCAGACTCCTAGGCGTGGATGGGCGCTTTCAAGAGGCTGGTCCTGAAGCTTCTCGTGCAGCGAGACCAGCCTGGGCGCAGCGACTCGCTCATTGAATCGGTGGTCGATAGATACTGTCAAGTGCGCCATCAAGCTCCAACAGTTGGAACCCCCCATGCACTGTGACGAACCCCCTCCGATTACGCCAATGCTCTTCACACCAGGATTCCCTGCGCGACGAGTATAGCCCGTAGGCCTCGCGCCCCGAGGGTGTCAAATAGCGAGAGCGCACTCTCACTATCAACGGTGTAACGCCCTAGCGACAGTCGGTCCAGCCAGGCGCCACACGCAATCGAGTCCAAGTAGAAGAAAGGGTGTCGGTTTCGATACTTCTGTTGGCACTCGAGCATCAGAGGTCGTGCGGAGTCGGGTCCACTCGTGTGTACTGCTCGATAGACTCTCAACTTGTCGAAGAGTCCGGCGTTGGGCACTGCTCTTTCCTTTCCCCATGCGAGGCGCTCCGCGGACTCGGTCAGCTGCAAGGCTAGAGTCACATTACCACTCTCGAGCGCGAAGCACGCGTAGCCCAAGAAGAACTCCATGTTGGTTGTCCAGCTCCGCTCGCTTCGGATGGCGCGCTCCGCTGCAACGACGGCTCGTTCCGCGGCTTCTCGATCTCCGCTCATCAGGAGTGCGGAGGCGAGATTGAGGTGAATAGCGACCGATCGCGGCGTCAAGGCGTTCGACGCGATCGCGACAGCGCGCTGACCAAGCGTCACCGCCGACGGGAAGTCGCCTTGATGAAGCTTTGCAACGCACAGGTTCGACGTGATGATCGCGGACTTGAGGTCGTCCCCGATCCTCGTGCTGAAGCGCAAGGCCTTGTCGTAGGCCTCGCATGCAGCGTCGAATTCACACAGCCCGGACTTACAGGTTCCGTAACCGGTGTAGGCGAGTGACAGGCCAACCGGATCCTGTCGGGCGCTTAGGGTGCTGATCGCCCTCTCCAGTTCGGTCGCCGCCGACGCGAGGTCGAAGAAGAAGAAGTCGCAGTATGCCTTATTATAAACAAGGATTGGTGGGACCTCCCTTGCAACCTCGCTGATCGCTTGTTCGGTCTGGCGACGAACTGCCGTCACTCTTGCTTCGTTGCCGGTGTTCACACCCGATCGAGCGCATTCGAAGAGTGCGTTGCCGATGAGTTCCAGATCCCCCGTTTCTCGTGCCGCCTCGAGGGCCTTGTCTGCGGCCTCACAGTAGCCGGACCCCGGCTCACGGTTCATGAGGTACGCCACCGTCGCTTGCATCCGGGCAGTCAGCGCCTGTGCAGGCTTGGAGAGCCCCACTTCATTAGAGAGGCGGGTGAGGACGGGAGCAGCAGCTTCGGCTCTTGATTGACCCACTAGAGCTCTGGCGAGGAGAAGGAGAAGAGGCTGCGTCGCGTGCTCGGTACCTTGCTCTCGAAGCAAGACCTCCAAGACCTGCTCTGCCTCGATGAGCGCTCCTGCACATACGGCGGTTTCAGCGCCCTTGATCGCACTAGTCGCAGCGCGATCCGGGGCACCTCCACGTAAAAGGTGCCAGGCTACCTCCAAGTTGACCGACCCTCCCACCTCTTCTGCCCGCGCCTCCAGCACCTCCCCCACCCTGCGATGCAGATGCTGCCGTACCGGCCCGGTCACCGCATAGTACGCCTGTGCCCGGATCAGCTCGTTTCGGAACTCGAGCCCGCCATGCACCTCGCGCAAAACTCCCTCTTCCTTTAGGCGGGATAGGGCTTCGCCCGCTGCGGCAGCGGAAAGGTCCACCACGTCATAGAGCCACAGGTCCCCGAGCCGCCTTCCGAGCACCGCGGCCAGGTCGAGGGCGGCTCGCGTGGGAGCGTCGAGCCGGCGGATCTGACGATCGAACACGGTCCCGATCGCCCGCGGGATGCCGATATTGGCCGCCGGCTGCGTGTTGAGTGCCTCCAAGTCGCTGAGCAGCGAGCTCGACCCGTGCGCCAGCCATTCCTTCGTCAGGAGCTCGAGCGCCAGGGGATTGCCGTTGCCCGCCTGAAGGATCCGCGCCACCGGCACGTCCGCGATGCGGGCATCCGCTTTGGCGACCCGCGCCGCCACCAGGCGCTCGGCCGGCTCGGGCGGCAGCGGCTCGAGCTCCAGGGTCTCGAGGGGCTCTATCGTGCCGTCGGAGATCAGGGCGCTCGGTCCTGCGACCGTCCGCAGCTCGTTGGACCGCGCCGTCAGGATCAGCAGGAGGCGCGTCCGCGGCAGCTTGCGCGCCACGATGTGGAGGATCGCGACCGTCGCATTATCGGCCGCGTGGACATCGTCAACCACCAGCACCAGCGGGCTCTCCTCGGCGGCCGCCTCAACGGCTTTCAGGAACGAGTCCGCGAGGCGGAGCGGAATCACCTCCGCCGACCACGCGACCGGCTTGGGGACGCCGGGGAACGCGGTGAAGATCTCCGGCGACACGCGCGTCAGGTCGCTCAGCGCCTCCGGATCGGCGCCCCCGATCGCCCGTTGCAGCGTGAGCTGCTTGATCAGCTCGGCCAGCACTGCGAATGGCAGCTCGCGCTCCGCATCGTATGCCTGCGCGCGTGCAACCGCCGCGCCCTCCATCTGGCAGGTCGAGACGAATGCGTTGGAGAGCGTCGTCTTGCCGACGCCCGGGTCGCCGAGCAGCACCACGATGCGCGGCTCGCGGCGGCGTACCTGGAGCCAGGCGTCGTACAGACGCGCGAACTCCCGCTCCCGACCGATTAACGTTTCGGCTTCAAAGCGCCGCTCATGCCGCTCGGACACTTGACCGGCCTTCGTCGGCCGCGGCGCCGCGCGCCGGCCCTCGCGGAGCAGATCCGCGATGCGCACCAGGTCCGGGCTCGGCTTCGCCCCGAGCTCGTCCGCCAGACGCTCCTCGAACCGCCCGTACACTTTGAGGGCGTTGCTCCGATCGCCCACCCACGCCCGGGCTTCGATGACGCCACGCACCGCGTCCTCGGACAGAGGGTCGAGCTCGAGCAATAGTTGCCCGTGCTTCTCGACGGCTTCGAAGTCGCCGATCCGACGCCCGCCGTCCATCTGCTTCACGAGACAATCGCGGATCCGTGGCATGAGCTTGGCGCGCCATTCGTCCTTCCATTGCTCGAACTGCACGGCACCCGGTACCTCGAACCCGTCGAGGAACTGACCACGGATCTGGGTCTCGCCGGCATCGAGCCGACTCGCGTCCACCTGAACCGCGCCCGCGGCCAGCGCGATGGAGGCGCGCTGCACGAGGAGATGGTCGCGCCCAACCGTCTCCTTCATGACGGTCAACGCCTGGGCGAGCGAGTGGCGGGCCCGCGGTGCCGGCGCATCGGGCCACAACAGATCCATCAGGTAGTCGCGGGTGAGCTTCCGTCCCGCTTCGACGGCGAGGCGAATCAGCAGGGCGAAGTGCTTGCGCGTGCGGAACCGGACCTGCTCACCCGCCTGGGTAAGGAGCAGAGGAGCGCCCAACGTGAGGAGCTGCAGGTGCGGCACCACGGACGACTCGCGGCGTTTCGGAATGATACCATTAGGCACTCAAATCAACGCGCTGTCAACAGACGACGCTGGAATGGCTTATGAACGACTTCTGAGCGCGAGTTGTGCATTCATCAACGCCGGCCGGCGGCGGGTTTGGCTGAAAATCGCCCGTCCGGTTCGTGCGACTCAGCGTACCGCGCGCACCCTAGTCAGCCCGCTCGGTACGCGTTACAATCGCAACCCCCTCCCTCCCGCGAGGAACCATGAAAACACGTCTCGTCATCCCGGTCCTGGCCGCCGCCTGCGTCAGCCTGCTCGGCTGCGACCGGGTTCCCACGGCCGCCCGAAGCCCGGGTGGCCCATCGTTCATCACGAACGGCACGCTCGATGGGAATGCCCATCCCGCCGTCGTCCTCATCATCATGGACATCGCCGGCACCCCGGCGTTCCGCTGCTCCGGCACCATTATCGCCCCGAAAGTCGTGCTCACCGCGGGCCACTGCGCCGGCGAGCCGGGCGAGTTCTCGGGCCTCCGCATCTTCAACGAGGCCGACGTACAGGACGACCCCACCTATCCCAACCCGGGCGGCCCCAACACCATCGAGGCCACGGCGTGGCATGCCCACCCGCTCTTCACCGAAAGCGCGTTCTTCCTCCACGACGTGGGCGTCGTCCTGCTCTCCAAAGCCGTGAAACTCTCCGCCGGCCAGTACGGCAAGCTGCCCACGCAGGACCAGCTCGACGCCCTGAAGCCGAGCAGCGCGACCACGTTCACCGCGGTGGGCTATGGGTTGCAGGAGATCAACCCGGCACACGTCGAGGCCGTGCGGATCCGCATGTTCGCCGAGCCGCACCTGATCCAGATCAACGGCGGCATCGTGGGGGATTTCTCGCTGCTGCTCTCGAACAACGCGTCCACCGGCGGCACCTGCTTCGGCGACTCGGGCGGGCCCAACTATGTCGGGTCGAGCAACGTGATCGGCGGCGTGACGTCGTTCGGGCTCAATGGGACGTGCGGCGGCACCGGGGGCGTGTTCCGGATGGACCGGAAGAACGTGCTGGACTTTGTCGGGCAATTCCTGAAATGAGGTAACACTCGGCAGGGAGTGCAGGACCGCAGCCATTCGAGTTGGCCCTCACTCCTCGGCCCGGGTCGCGGGAACCTGACGCAGAACCCCTCCGTTGCTAGATCATTTGACAGCGACTTTGACACGGAGGCAGGAACACATGGAGCAGCGCCACCTGGGGTCCCAGGGCCTGGTCGTCTCCGCGATGGGGCTCGGCTGTATGGGCATGTCCGACTTCTACGGCGGGCGCGATGATGCCGAATCGATTGCCACGATCCATCGGGCGATCGAGCTCGGCATCACTTTTCTCGATACGGCCGATATCTACGGCCCGTTCACCAACGAGCAGCTCGTGGGCCGGGCCATCGCCGATCGGCGCGATCGGGTCGTGCTGGCCACGAAGTTCGGCAACGTCCGGAAACCGGACGGGACCTTTGTGGGCGTGAACGGCCGCCCCGAGTACGTGCGCCAGGCGTGCGACGCCTCGCTCGCGCGGCTGGGCGTGGAGCACATCGACCTGTACTACCAGCACCGCGTGGACCCCACCGTGCCGATCGAGGAGACAGTCGGCGCCATGGCCGAGCTGGTGCGCCGCGGCAAAGTCCGCGACCTGGGCCTTTCGGAGGCCGCCCCCGCGACGATCCGGCGTGCCCACGCGACGCACCCGATCAGCGCGCTTCAGACCGAGTACTCGCTCTGGAGCCGGGACCCGGAGGGCGAGATCCTGCCCGCCTGCCGTGAGCTGGGCATCGGGTTCGTTGCCTACAGCCCACTCGGGCGCGGTTTTCTCTCGGGCCAGATCCGGCGGTATGAAGACCTCGCCCCGGACGACTGGCGGCGCAGCAATCCGCGCTTTCAGGGTGAGAACTTCACCAGGAACCTGGAGCTCGTGGCCCGCATCGCCGAGCTGGCGCGCGCCCAGCAGTGTCCGCCGTCGCAGCTGGCGCTGGCTTGGGTGCTGGTGCAGGGGAAGGACATCGTGCCCATCCCCGGTACGAAGCGGGTGCGCTATCTGGAGGAGAACGCGGCCGCCGCCGCGATCACGCTGAGCGCGGCCGAGCGGGAGGCGATCGACGCGGTGTTCCCGAAGGGCGCCGCGGCGGGCGAGCGCTACACCGCTGGGGGGATGGCGGCGGTGAATCGATAGGGGGGTGCGAGCGATCATCGTGCTCATCCTTGGTCGCGCGAGTGTGTGAAGCGTCTCTCCGTGGTAACACCACACGCGTGACGTAGGCCCTGCCCCGAAGAGGGTACGTCCCTTCTCACCCCTCCCTCACCCCTTCCGCGTATATCCCTTCTCACCCCCGTCTGATCACCTCGGGCGATATCGGCGCCACCGTTCGAGGGGCAGACTGTAGCCGTTGCGTTTGCGGCCGACCCAGGTGCCGCGATTGTCCCCCGTCACGCAAAGGTTCGACCGATGACCCGACCCAATCAGCCCCGTGCCAACCGGCGCCTCTGGGCGACGCACCAACTCACCGCGCTCCCCTGCATCACGGAGCTCACGCTCCAGACGGACTCGCCGATTAGCGGGAGTACGGGAGCGGGGGGCGGGAGCCCAGAGAGAAGGCGCCGTGGGGGAGTGCTAGCGCGTGGCGGGTTTTGGG
>QHUD01000135.1:13614-18545 GCA_003221085.1 Gemmatimonadota bacterium | reverse complement strand
CCCAGGTCGGCGAGCTCGATCGGCTTGGTGAGGTAATCCATCGCGCCGCGTTGCATGCACAGCGCGGCGCTGGTGGCGTCGTTGACGGCCGTGAGCATCAGGATGGCGAGCTCGGGTTCGATCTCGAGGGCTTGGGGCACGAGGTCGACGCCGCTGGTGCCCGGCATGCGGATGTCGCACAGCATGAGCGACACGCGATGCCGCCGCAGCTGCTGCAGGGCCTCTTCCCCGGACCCGGCCGCGTACACCTCGAACTGCTGCTGGGCAAGGAATTTCTTGAGGGCGTTGCGGATCGGCTCCTCGTCGTCCACGACCAGCACCTGAACGGGTCCCGTGCTCTCGGCCACTGTACCTCCTTGTCTGGGCCTACCCTTCCACGAACGTGACCTCCACTGGCCCCGGGAGCAACCCCGCGCGCTGCGCGCGTCCCAGCAACTCGGTCACGGCGCGCCGCCCCTGCGGGCCGTAGTCGATGCTGTACGCGTTCACGTACATGCCGACGAAGCGATCCGCGCGGACGTCATTCAACCCACGGCCGAATCGCTTCGCGTGGGCGAGGGCCTCCGCTCGGTGCTCGAGCCCGTACTGGATGCTCGCTTTCAGGTCTCGCGCAATGTCGCGCATCAGCGCGGCGCCGAGGTCGCGCCGCACCACGTTGCCGCCCAACGGGAGCGGCAGGCCACGCGTCTCTTCGTACCACCATTCGCCCATGTCGACCCACAAGTGCAGCCCCCGATCGCCGTACGTCAGCTGTCCCTCGTGGATCAGGAGCCCTGCGTCGGCGCGCCCCGCCAGGACGCAGTCCTCGATCTCGTCGAACCGCACGACGACGTGCCGGGCCGCCGGCTGATACAGCTTGAGCGTCAAAAACGCGGTGGTGAGCTCGCCCGGCACCGCCACGACGGTTCCCGCCGCAGCCAGCGCGCCGCGGGGATCGGCCGGCCGCGGGGTGCGGGCCACGATGCGCGGCCCGTACCGGTCGCCCATGCTCGCCCCGTGGGCCAGTAGCGCGTAGCGGTCGGCGAGGTGCGCGTAGGCGTGCAGCGACACGGCCGTCACCTCGAGCTCACCTTTCAGTGCGCGGCGGTTCAACGTCTCGATGTCGGCGAGTTCGTGCTGGTAGCGCCGGGCGCCGGTGTCGATCTTGCCGGCGGCCAGCGCCCAGAACATGAACGCGTCGTCCGCATCCGGGCTGTGCGCGAGGCGGATGGTGCGCCTAGCGGGCACGCGTGCGTCCGGCGGCGACCTGGGCCGCTTCGGTGTGGAAGGCGTCGAGGTTGTCCTTATGCTCGGCGTACTCGGGCCGCCGGCGGGCGCGCTCGGCGGCCTCGTTCCGGAGGAACTCGGCGTACGCCCGGCGCGCCCCCGTCGCGTCGCGCCGCAGCTCGAGCGCCCGGGCCCGCAGCATCGCTGCGAAGAGATGTGTCGGGACGCGGCGGCGGATCGAGTCCGCCTGGGCGAGCGCGCCGGCGTCATCACCGCCGGTGAGATCGAGCACGCCGATGTGATAACGCCCGTCGACGTCCAGGGCGGGCAGCATGGCGTACGCCTGCAGCGCCATGGGCAGGAAGAACTCCGCGCTGTCGGCCTTCCCCTGGGAGTGGAGGATCATGACCCGGTTGTAGAGACGGGTGGCGCGCTCTTCGGGGGACATCTGCGAAATATCGGGAGGCGAGATGCGGGATGCGGGAAGCGGCCCATCCTCCACCCCTCCCGCATCCCGCCTCCCGCCTCCCGACGAGCCGCTGCCGATGCGGAGAGCGAGCACGGTCAGTAGCGCCCCCAGCGCTGCACCCGCCACGCCCCAGGGAAGGCCGGCCCGCCACCCGGAGCCTTGCGCGCCGGTCAGCTGCGCTCCGCACTTGTGACAGAATCGCGCCGTTGGGGTGAGCGCGGCGCCGCACGCATGACAGTTCATGGACGGGGGAATCTAACTGGCAGGAATAGCGCGGAGAGCGTAGTCTATCCGAATGAGCGCCCCCTTCCCGGGACAGGACCGCGCCAAGCACATGGGAGAGCTGAAGCGCGGCGATGAACGGTGGGAAGTGTTCGTCGAGATGCAGCCCGACGCCGAGGTGGGTGCCGTGCGCGGGCGGGTGCACTTGGTGGGCGGAGAGCGTCGCCGTACCACGAGCTGGATCTTCCTCGAGCGGTCCGAGCGCGAGATCCAGGAGCGCTTCGGGGAATTTTCGGCCGTCGAGCTGTGGCACTTCGTGGCAGCACTGGATGGCTGACGCGATGTCAGGCAAATCTTGCACGTTTTGCGTGTTTTCGCTCGCAATGGAGCAGCCCAAGTCCGGTTCGATGGCTGTCATGCGACGTTCTGTTGCGTCGGCGACACGAAACGGTTGACACCCTGCAACGGCGCCTGTACCTTCCCGCATGCCTGTAGTCGCGTTTCCCCTGTGTTCATCGAGCGCCCGCCCATCCGAGAGCCCCGATCGGGGCCTCGTGGTTCGTGGCATCGTCTGTGCACTTCCCGCTTCTGGACCGTTCTAGGAGACCGATTTTATGACCGCGACGTTGCCAACCACAGCCTCCGGGGCCAAAACCGCGGCGGGCGCTTCGCCCGCGGACGTGGTGCGGAAGGCGAAGGAGGCCGGGGTGCAGGTGGTGGACTTGAGGTTCACCGACCTGCCGGGTACGTGGCAGCACTTCTCGATTCCGCTCAAGGAGCTCACCGAGGAACTCTTCAAGGAAGGGATCGGGTTCGACGGCTCGTCGATCCGCGGGTTCCAGGCGATCAACGAGAGCGACATGCTGCTGTTCCCCGATCCGGCGAGTGCCTTCGTCGATCCGTGCCTTGAGGTGCCGACCCTGTCGCTGACGTGTGATGTGTCCGACCCGGTCACGGGCCAGCGCTATTCGCGCGACCCGCGCTACGTGGCGCAGAAGGCGGAGCAGTACCTCATCAAGACGGGGATCGCCACGACGGCGTACTACGGGCCCGAGGCGGAGTTTTACATCTTCAATTCGGTACGCTTCGACCAGAACGCGCACGAGGGCTACTACCACATCGACTCCGAAGAGGGCATCTGGAACTCGGGGACGAACGGGAACCCGAACCAGGGGCACCGGCCGCGGCACAAAGAGGGCTACTTCCCGGTGCCGCCGGTGGACCGGCTGCAGGACCTGCGCTCGAAGATCATGCTGGCGCTGATGGCGTCGGGCGTCGACGTCGAAGTGCACCACCATGAAGTGGGCACAGCGGGCCAGACCGAGATCGACATGCGGTTCAACACGCTGGCGCGCATGGGTGACCAGCTGATGATGTACAAGTACATCGTGAAGAACGTCTGCCATCAGAACGGCTATACGGCGACGTTCATGCCGAAGCCGATGTTCGGCGACAACGGCTCGGGCATGCACGTGCACATGAGCTTGTGGAAGGACGGGACGAACCTGTTCTTCGACCCCAAGGGGTATGCCCTGTTGTCGGAGGCGGCGCGCTGGTACATCGGCGGGCTGATCAAGCACGCTCCGGCGTTGCTCGCGTTCGCGGCGCCGACGACCAACAGCTACCGGCGTCTCGTGCCGGGGTACGAGGCGCCGATCAACCTGATCTACTCGCAGCGGAATCGCTCGGCGATCTGTCGCATCCCGGTGTACTCGAAGTCGCCCAAGGCCAAGCGGGTGGAGTTCCGGGCGCCCGATCCGTCGAGCAATCCGTACCTGACCTTCGCCGCGCTGCTCATGGCGGGCCTCGACGGCATCAAGAACAAGACCGAGCCGCCGAAGCCGATGGACGTGGACTTGTACGACCTCGAGCCCGAGGAGCGCAAGCACGTGAAGAACACACCGGGCTCGTTGAACGAGTCGCTCGCGGCGCTTGAGGCGGATCATGCCTTCCTGCTCGAGGGCGGGGTGTTCACGCCGGACCTGATCGAGACGTGGCTCGCCTACAAGCGCGCCAAGGAAGTCGACCCGGTGGCGCTGCGGCCGCATCCGTACGAGTTCTTCCTGTACTACGACGTCTGACCTAGGGCGGCAACGGGCGGCAGGGGCGGCAGCGAAACCCTTGCCGCCCCTGCCGCCTTGTGCCGTCCTTTGCCGCCTACCAGTATGATTTAGCCATGGCTACCGCTCTCAAGACCACCGGCGGCTCGAAGCGCGAGATCCTCGAGGTGTGCAAGAAGCAGGGGATCACCTTCCTGCGCCTCCAGTTCACCGACATTCTCGGCATCAACAAGAACGTCGAGGTGCCCGAGAGCCAATTCGAGAAGGCGCTCGAGGGCGACATCATGTTCGACGGCTCGTCGATCGAGGGATTCGTGCGAATCGAGGAGTCGGACATGGTGCTCAAGCCCGACCTCGACACGTTTCGTGTCCTGCCCTACGACGACGAGGGCGGGCGCATCGCACGACTCATCTGCGACATCTACAATCCGGATGGCTCGGCGTTCGCAGGGTGCACGCGCCAGGCCCTGAAGCGGCAGATCGCCAGGGCGAACGGACTGGGCTATGCCATGATGGCCGGGGTGGAGGCGGAGTTCTTCATCTTTCAGCTCGATGCCGGCGGCGATCCCACCACGGACACCCACGACAAGGGCGGCTACTTCGACCAGACGCCGGTGGATCGGGCGGAGGAGATCCGGCGGCTGATCATCAAGGATCTCGTCTCCATGGGCTTCGAAGTCGAGGCGGGGCACCACGAGGTGGCGCCGGGCCAGCACGAGATCGACTTCCGCTATACCGAGGCGCTCGAGACGGCGGACAACCTCGCGACGTTCCGTTTCATCGTCCGCAACGTCGCCTACCGGCACGGGTTTCTCGCGACGTTCATGCCCAAGCCGATCTTCGGGCAGAACGGCTCGGGGATGCACACGCATCAATCGCTGTTCAAGGGCGAGAAGAACGCCTTCCACGATCCCAAGGGGAAGTGGGAGTTGTCGGACACGGCGTTTCAGTACGTCGCGGGGCTGCTGACGCAC
>QHUD01000135.1:0-13600 GCA_003221085.1 Gemmatimonadota bacterium | reverse complement strand
GATCCCGAATCGTCGTGGGATCGGCACGCGCTGCGAGCTGCGCATGCCCGACCCGTCCGCCAACCCGTACCTCGCGCTCGCCGTGCAGCTTGCGGCGGGGCTCGATGGCATCGAGCGGAAGCTCGTGCCGCCCGACGCCGTGAGCAAGAACATCTTCACGATGAGCTTCCGGGAGCGGCGCAAGTATCGGATCGACGAGCTGCCGCGCGACCTGCACGAGGCGCTCGAGATGCTCGAAAAAGACGCTGTCATCCGCGACGCCCTCGGCTCGCACATCTACGAGCGATTCCTCGAGGCGAAGCGGGAAGAGTGGCAGGAGTACATTGGGCAGGTGAGTGAGTGGGAGTTGAATAGATATCTCGGGCAATATTGACGACGTAACACAAAGACGTAGCACAGCGACGTAGCACAAGGACGTCGCGCGTCACCTGTCCGGCGGCGGGTGAGCGATCAAGCGCCCCAGCGTCTTGATGACCAGCGCCACCCGACCCTCGATTTCGTGAATGGCGTGTGCATGAACCGGGTCGAGGGCGGCCGCCACTCGCAGCTGCGTCAGCGTTTCCTGGGCCGACCCCCTCGCATACTGCAGGAACTGACGGAACTCCGGAATGCTGCCCCGGGCGCAGGCCTCCGCTATGTTTGAGCTGACGGAGAGCGCCGCCCGGACGAGTTGATCCGCCCGCGACGCGGCTCCCGGTCCGGATAGCTTCCGGCTCAAACGGGCTACCTGGACGGAGACCTCCACGGCGACTTCGTGTACCCACAATCGACGAGCATAGGCGCGCAGCGTCATGACGAACAATAGGAAGCGGTTTAGCTGACGGTGGCATCCTTTTCACGCCTCCGCGCGACGTTTTTGTGCAACGCCGTCGCGCGACGTTGCTGGTTAACGACGTTGCCGTTGTTATCCCTCGCCTGCGATGGTGTATCCCGCCTCGACGACACCCTGGGCCTCCAGAGCGCGGCCCGATGGGAATGGCACGGACGCCTGCTCGTGCAGACCGACTCGACGCTCACCCTCGTGCGCATGGCGATCGACACGACCCACGGCGGCGGCGACGTGGGCCTTGCGCGATACGACTTCAATCCTGCCGTTGGCGAAGGCGACGAGTATTCCCTCACGCTGGCGTTGGACCTGGGGCACGTGCGGGAGTTGCGACAGAACATTCCGTACCTGCTCGGGCCACCGCCCGGGCTCATTCCAGCGTACGGCACGGTGACCTGTCTGTGCCGTCCCCTGAAGCCCGACTCGGTGCGGGGCACGTTCACGCTCGCCACGCGCGGGCTGCGACAGATCACCGGTCGCGTGGACGCGACCCTGTATTTTACGGAATGGAACGACGCCGCCCGCCACGTGACGTACTCGCTGCACCAGCGCATTGATCTGGTCAAGTAAGGCCGTCGGGCGGTCGGGCGGACGGGTGGTCGGCATCATGCTCGGATTGCTGACCGCCCGTCTACCCGACCGCCTGACCGCCCAGTCTGCCGCCGCCACGATCGACACGATCATCGTGATCAACCGCAACGTGTTCGACCTCCAGGAACCCGACGCACCCAGCTTCATCGCGCGGCTCGCAAACCGACTGCACGCGCGCACGCGTGCGAGCGTGATCCGCAGCACGCTGCTGGTCAATCCCGGGGACCGCTACGATTCGGCGCGCGTCGCCGAGAGCGAGCGTGCGTTGCGCAACCTGTACGTTTTCAGCCGAGTACGGATCGATACCACGCGACTCGACGGTCGCCTGGCCCTGCGCGTCGCCACCAGCGACGGCTGGAGCACCAAGCCGCAGATCGGGTACTCGTCAGCCGGGGGCGACGTCACGTGGATGGTCGGGCTGGTGGAGGACAACCTGTTGGGTAGCGCAACGTCCCTCACGGGCGTCTACAACCGGACGCCCGACCGCCGCAGCTTCGATCTCGGGCACGTGAACCCTCACTTCTTCTCGCGCCGCGGCTGGCTGCAGGCCCAGTACAGCAACAAGTCGGATGGCAACCGAGGCACCTGGCTGGTGGGCGTGCCGTTCTACGAGACTGCCGCGCGGCGCGCGCTCATCACTGACGGTGAGGCGGCGTCGGAGCGGGTGCTGCTGTTCCGGGATGGTTTGCCCGACACGACGCGGTTCCCGCAGGGTCAAGTGGAGCGGCGCGTCCTGCGGTTGGGTCTCTCGGCCGGGTTCGCGCTGCGGGCCACGACGGGGGACTACCGGCGCGTGTGGCTCGCGGGCCAGTGGCGTCGCGAGGACTTTGGCCCCGAAGGGACGACGGTATTCCCGCGCTCCGTGTTCGGCACGGTCGGTGCGGGAATAGACGTCGGGCATGTGCGCTTCCACGTGCTCGAGCGATTCAACTCCTACGCCCGGCGCGAGGACGTGGACATGTCAAACCTGCTCCACGTCGGCGTGTGGGCGGCACCGCGCGCATGGGGGTATCCGTCGGGCCAGGCCGGCGTCGGGCCCGAAGTGAGCGCGCAGCTCGCGGCGCCCTGGCGATACGGCTTCGCCGTGCTGCAGGCGGCGGCGAGCGGCGTCCTCACTGCGGGGGGGCCCGACTCGGGACGGGTGGCGGGCGCGCTGACCGTCGCGAGCCAGAATCTCCGGAATCAGACCCTGATCCTGCACGTCGAGGGTGCCCAATTGCGCCGCACGAAGCCCGGCAGCGAGTTCGATCTGTGGAACTCGCAGAACGGGCCGCGCATCTTCGGCATCCACCAGTTCACTGGTACCCGCAGAGTGTGGCTCGCGCTCGAGGATCGCCTGCTCGTCGCGGACGACGTGTGGGGTCTCATGGGAGTCGGCGTGGCGCCGTTCCTCGACTATGGCGGAGCGTGGTACGCGGACGAGTCGCCCCGTCTGGGCGGCGCGGTGGGCATGTCGCTGCGGATCGGGCCGACCCGCGCCGTGCGCGGCGACGTGGCGGAGTTCGCTGCAACATCTCGGGCTCGGTCGACGTTATCTCCATCATGGAGCCTGAGACGACCAATCGGACCGCGAGTCGGCGCCGGAGGATGATCACCCCGATTCTCGTCATCGCTGCCCTGTGGACGTTGCTGCATGTGTATGTGGGGCAGCGCCTGCTCGGTCAAACGCCGCTGGCCTTCGGGTGGTGGCTGCTCGGTTGGCTGGCCATCCTGCTTCTCATCCTCGCACCGTTCGTGGCGCTCGCCGCGGGACGGACCGAGGTGCCGGCGAAGCGGAGCCTCGAGGTCGCGGGGTTCACGGGCATGGGACTGTCGTCGCTGCTGATCGTATTCGCGCTGGCGGGAGACGCGCTGGACGTGCGCGCGTGGCTCGGCGTCGGCGGTTTTCAGGTGGCGGTCGTGGGCGGGGCGGTCGCTGTTCTGGTGATCGGTCTATGGCGGGCGCGACGGCCGGCGATGGTGCGCGTGGTGGACGTCCCGATCACGGGCCTTCCTCCGGATCTCGAAGGCTTCCGCATCGCGCAGCTCTCCGACCTGCACGTCGGCCCGACGCTCAAGCGGGACTTCGTGGAGCGTGTGGTGGACACAACCAACGGCCTCGCGCCCGATCTGATCGCCCTGACGGGGGACGTGGCGGACGGGTTCCCGCCCGCGCTGCGCCACGAGGTGGCGCCACTCGCGGGCCTCGTGGCGCCGCACGGCAAGTACTTCGTCACGGGGAATCACGAGTACTACTGGGATGCGGC
The DNA here is from genome assembly GCA_003221085.1 of Gemmatimonadota bacterium. GTDB lineage: Bacteria > Gemmatimonadota > Gemmatimonadetes > Gemmatimonadales > GWC2-71-9 > AG41. Next base: position 9,937 of record QHUD01000135.1, on the reverse strand, counting down.
CGGGTGGGTGCGCGAGCTGCAGGGACTCGGCTTCAGTGCCCTCGTGAACGGGCATCGTGTGATCCAGCGGGGGACAGGCCGGATCGTCCTCGCGGGAGTCACGGACTTTTCGAGCGGCGGTCTCCCGGGGCACACCTCCGATCCGGCAGCGGCGGTCGCCGGGGCGCCGGAGAGCGACGTGCGCGTGCTCCTGGCGCACCAGCCGAAGAGCGCGTTCGCGGCGCGCGCCGCCGGGTACGATCTGCAGTTGTCGGGACACACGCACGGCGGGCAGTACTTTCCGTTCAACCTCTTGGTGCGGCTGTTCCAGCCGTTTGTCGCGGGACTCCACCGGCTGGAGGCGATGTGGCTGTACGTGAGCCGGGGTACGGGCTACTGGGGGCCGCCGCTGCGCCTGGGCGCGCCCGCCGAGATCACGCTCATTCAGCTCACGCGCGCGTGAGCGGAGGCCGGCCCACCCACCCGAACGGGTGGCAGCGTCGCGATCCGGCCTTGACGGTCGTTGGACCGGGGCGTATCCTCATGGTCCTGTTGCAACGCAGTAGCCCCGTTTCGATTCGGAGTGATATCGACTCGTGATGCAGCTCGCGCTGGTCCTGCTGCTGGTCCTGGTCCTGCTGAGCATTAGCTCAGGACGAGGTCTGCGGCGCGCGCCAAGCAAGCACATGAGCAGCTAGCGATAGAAGAAGGACTCGAAAGAGGCGCCGCGGACCCGAAAAGGTCCGCGGTTTTTTTTCACCATCCACGCGAGCCAGGGAGCACGGGAGCTACTCATGGGGAGAGACGTCATCATCTTCGACACGACCCTGCGCGACGGCGAGCAGGCGCCCGGCAATTCCATGACGGCCGAGGACAAGCTGCGTCTCGCCCGCCAGCTGGACACGCTCGGGGTGGACGTGATCGAAGCGGGCTTCCCCAGCGCGTCGGAGAGCGACCGGCGGGGCGTTCGGGCGATCGCCGAGGCCGTGCGCCGTCCCGTGATCGCCGCGCTCGCCCGTTGTCACGATCGGGACATCGACCTCGCCGGAGAGGCCGTGCGCCCGGCTGCGCGGCCGCGGGTGCACGTTTTCATCGCCACGTCCGACCTGCACCTCCAGTGCAAGCTGCGGCTGAGCCGCGACCAGTGCCTCGAGCGGGCACGCGAGGCGGTGCAACGCGCCCGCCGCTACACGGACGACGTCGAGTTCTCGGCCGAAGACGCGACGCGCACGGATCTGGAGTTTCTGTGCCGGGTGGTGGAAGCGGCCGTCGCCGCGGGCGCGACCACGATCAACCTTCCGGACACGGTGGGGTACGCCCTGCCGGTCGAGTACGCAGCGATGTTCCGCGCCGTGCGGGAGCGCGTGCCGAGCGCCGATCGGGTCGTGTTGAGCGCGCATTGCCACGATGATCTCGGGCTCGCCGTGGCCAACTCGCTCGCCGCGATCGAAGCCGGGGCCGGTCAGGTCGAATGCACTATCAACGGTTCCGGTCGAGCCAGATGTTGTCGCACGTGATCGGCGTCTTTCCGCAGCCCAACAAGGCCGTGGTCGGGCGCAACGCCTTCGCCCACGAGGCGGGGATCCACCAGCACGGCGTGCTGCAAAACGGCCTGACGTACGAGATCATCCGCCCGGAAGAAGTCGGTGTCGCGCGCTCGAGCCTGGTGCTCGGCAAGCACTCGGGCCGACATGCGCTGGAACGGCGCTACCGAGAGCTCGGGTACGAAGTGGACGAGGCAACGCTGCGGAAGCTGTACGACGAGTTCTCGACGCTGGCGGACAAGAAGCGCGAGATCCTGGACGAGGACCTGCTGGCGCTGTTGCATGGCCGATTCCACGACGCGCCGGAAGCATACCGGCTCGCGTATCTCCAGGTCACGTGCGGCACGGTCTCCGCGACGGCGGACGTGCGGCTGGCGGGTCCCTGGAACGGAACGGAACGGGGTGCGACGGCGACCGGCAACGGGCCGATCGCCGCGACATTCGCCGCGATCGCCAAGGTCGTCGAGCGGCAGGTGGAAGTCTTGAACCTCACCGTCCAATCGGTCACTCCGGGGCGCGACAGCCTGGGGCAGGTACTGGTGCAGGCGCGGATCGACGGGAAATCGCTGAGCGGGCACGGGGCGTCGACCGACATCGTCGAAGCGAGCGCCCGCGCCCTGGTGCATGCCTTGAACAAAGTGAGCCATGCCGACCAGTTGGAAGACCAGTCGCTCAGCGCCAGCTACTTCTGGGGAGTGTGAGCCCATGAGCGAGATGCTCTCGGGGGCGGAGATCCTGTGCCGCGCGCTCGTCGACGCCGGGGTCGAGGTGATTTTCGGCTATCCCGGCGGCGCCATCATGCCGTTCTATCATGCGCTGCCGGACCACCCGCAGCTGCGGCATATCCTGGTGCGGCACGAGCAGGCGGCAGCCCATGCGGCCGACGGCTACGCCCGGGCGAGCGGGCGGGTCGGGGTGTGCGTGGCGACCTCCGGACCCGGCGCGACGAATCTCGTCACGGGGCTCGCCGCGGCGCACATGGACAACTCCCCGGTCGTAGCGATTACTGGCCAGGTCTCGCGCCCGATGATCGGACGTGATGCGTTTCAGGAGACCGACATCATCGGGATCACACTGCCCATCACGAAACAGAATTATCAGGTCCAGGACGTGACGGAGCTGGCCGATGTCGTGGCCGAGGCGATGGCCGTCGCGCTGGAGGGCCGACCTGGGCCGGTGTTGATCGACGTCCCCAAGGACGTGCAGAACCAGAAGATCGAGTGGCACCCGCCCCAGAAACCCCGGCATCCCCGCGCTGGCGCGCGGGGTCAGTCACTGACCCCGGGCGCGAGCCCGGGGTCCCTGGAAGACGGAGTCCGCGCCGCGGCGCGGCTGATCAAGGGCGCGGAGCGACCGCTCATCATGGCTGGGCACGGCGTGATCCTCGCGGAGGCCTACGCCGAGGTGCAGGCGCTGGCGGAAAAGACCGGGATCCCCGTCATCACCACTCTGCTCGGCATCAGCGGCTTCCCCGACGGTCACGCGCTGCACCTCGGCATGCCCGGCATGCACGGCGAGGTGCACGTGAACCGGGCGATCCAGCACGCCGACGTCATCATCGGCATCGGGTTGCGGTTCGACGATCGCGTCACGGGTAACACGGCGAGCTTCGCCCCGCAGGCCCGCATCATTCATATCGAGTTGGACCGCGCGGAGATCGGGAAGAACGTCCCGGTCGCGGTCGGCATCGTGGGAGACGCGCGCGACGTCACGCGCCGCCTGGTGGCGGCCGTAGAGCCCCGGCGTTGCGAGCGCTGGCTCGAGCACATCCGCGGCTTCGTGCGCCCGCGAACGGAGGCGTTTCGCGGCGACCTATCGCCCGAGACGATCCTCGCGTCCATTTACGAGGCGAGCCACGGCGAGTGCACCATCGTGACGGACGTTGGCCAGCACCAAATGTGGGTCGCGAAGCTGTATCGCTACGAGCGCCCCAACACGCACATCACGTCGGGTGGTCTTGGCGCCATGGGGTTCGCGGTGCCGGCGGCCATGGGCGTTCACCTGGCGCGTCCCAACGGCACCGTGTGGGCCATCTCCGGCGACGGCGGCTTCCAGATGAACATGGCCGAGATGGCGACGATGGTGCAGGAAGGGCTGCCGGTGAAAATGGCGGTGTTCAACAACGGATACCTCGGGATGGTGCGGCAGTGGCAACAGTTCTTCCATGAGAAGCGCTACTCGTGCACGCCGATCTGGAGCCCCGACTACGTGAAGCTCGCCGCGGCGTACGGCATCCCGGGATACCGGGTGAAGCAGGCGAGCGAGCTGGCCGACGTGGTCGGGCGAGCGAATGCCGAGGCAGGGCCCGCGCTGGTCGAGTTCGTGATCGAGCAGGAAGCCAACGTGTACCCGATGATCCCGCCCGGCGGCTCGCTCTCGGAGCCGATCGAGGCGGAGCCGGCCGCGGCGGCCGGGCACTGACCGCGGTGGCCCCACCCTCTCCCTCCCCCGCCGCCCATACGGTCGCCGTGCTGCTCGACGACGCGCTGGTGACGTTGAACCGCGCGTTCGGCGTACTGCGCCGGCGCAATGTCCCGATCGAGGGGCTCGCACTGCACCCCAGTGGCACCGCCGGTGTGTCGCGGCTGACGTTCGTGCTGAAGGCCGATGCGGCGACCGCCGATCGCGTGGCACAGCAATTTCACAAGATGATCGGCGTGCGCTCGGTGATGGTGCTCGCGAACGAAGATTCCACTACGGAGGCAAAACGATGAGCTCGACGGAAACGCGCATTTTCTACGATCGCGACGCCGATCCGGCCCGGCTGCAAAACCGCGTCGTCGCCGTGATCGGATATGGCAGCCAGGGTCACGCGCATGCGCTGAACTTGCGGGAATCAGGCGTCGGCGCACGGGTGATCGTCGGCCTGCGCCCGGGCGGCGGGTCGTGGGAGCGAGCGCGGGCGGAAAACCTGGACGTCCGCCCCGTGGCCGAGGCGGCGCGCGCGGCCGATGTCATCATGATGCTCGTCCCCGACCAGGAAGCACGGGCGGTGTACGAGGCCGCCGTCGCTCCGGGGCTCGGGCGCGGCAAGACGCTCCTCTTCGCGCACGGGTTCAACATCCACTTCCGCGAGATCGTGCCTCCCGCCGGTGTGGACGTGGCGATGATCGCGCCGAAGTCCCCCGGGCACCTGGTGCGGAGCGAGTTTCAGGCGGGCCGGGGCGTGCCGGCGCTCGTCGCGGTGCACCAGGATGCGAGCGGCAACGCGTTGGCGGATGCCCTCGCGTACGCCGCCGGGATCGGCTGCGCCCGGGCGGGCGTGTTCGAGACGACGTTCCGCGAGGAGACGGAGACCGACCTGTTCGGCGAGCAGACGGTGCTGTGCGGCGGCGTGACCGCGCTGATCCAGGCGGGCTTCGAAACCCTCACGGCGGCCGGGTACGCGCCGGAGATCGCGTACTTCGAGTGCATGCACGAGCTGAAGCTGATCGTGGACCTGATGTATCGCGGCGGCATGAAGTTCATGCGGTACTCGATCAGCGACACCGCGGAATACGGCGATTACACCCGGGGTCCGAAAGTCGTGACGCCGGAGGTTCGCGCCGCGATGGAGCGCATCCTGGCCGACATCCAGTCCGGGAGCTTCGCGCGCGAGTGGATCGCCGAGACCCGAGCCGGGGGCCGCCGGTTCCAGGCGCTGCGCAAGGCCGGCGCGGAGCATCCGATCGAGCAGGTCGGCGCCAAGCTGCGTGCTATGATGCCGTGGACGGAAGAGGGGAAAGCGGGGCTGGGTGGTGTAGGGGCGCAGCATGCTGCGCCCCTACGTCAGGCGACCCAAACGCCGAGTCCCGAGCCCCTCAGGGCATGACCGCAAGGACGCTGTTCGACAAGGTCTGGGACGCGCACGTCGTCCAACAGCTCCCGGAGGGGCCGGCGCTGTTGTACGTGGACCTGCATCTGGTGCACGAGGTGACGTCGCCGCAGGCGTTCGAGGGGCTGCGGCAGGCGGGGCGCCGGGTCCGCCGGCCGGCGCTGACGGTGGCGACGGTGGACCACAATGTGCCCACGGGGGACCGCGCGGCGCCGATAGCCGATCCTATCGCCGCGCGGCAGCTCGAGGCGCTCGCCACAAACGCGCGGGACTTCGGGCTGGAGCTGTTCGACCTCCGATCGCCGCAACAGGGGATCGTGCACGTGATCGGCCCCGAGCTGGGCCTCACACAGCCGGGCATGGTGATCGTGTGCGGCGATTCGCACACCGCCACCCACGGTGCCTTCGGGGCGCTCGCGCTGGGGATCGGCACCAGCGAGGTCGAGCACGTGCTCGCGACGCAGTGCCTGGTGTGGTCGAAGCCTGGGACCATGGAGGCACGCGTCACGGGCGCGCTCGCGCCCGGAGTCACGGCGAAAGACCTGATCCTGGCTTTGATCGGCCGGATCGGGACGGCCGGCGCCACGGGACACGTCATCGAATACACCGGAGAAGTGATCCGCGCCCTCTCGATGGAAGAGCGGATGACGGTGTGCAACATGTCGATCGAGGCGGGGGCACGGGCCGGGATGATCGCCCCGGACGAAACGACGCTCGCGTATCTCGCCGGCCGGCCACGGGCGCCCAGCGGGCCGGCGTGGGATCGCGCCGTCGCGAAGTGGCGCGAGCTCCGCAGCGATCCCGGCGCGGCGTACGACAAGCAGGTTGAGCTGGACGCGTCGGAGGTGGCACCCCAAGTGACCTGGGGAACGAGCCCCGGCATGGTCACTCCTGTGACCGGTCGCGTGCCGAGCCCCGCCGACTTCACCAGCGATGCCGAGCAGCGCGCGGTCGCGCGAGCGCTCGAGTACATGGGGCTCACCCCGGGCACGCCGCTCGAGGGGCTCCCGATCGACCGGGTGTTTCTGGGATCTTGCACGAACGCGCGGATCGAGGACCTGCGAGCCGCCGCCCGCACCGTCCGGGGCCGGCACGTCGCGACGGGTGTACGCGCCATGGTCGTGCCGGGATCGCAGCAGGTGAAGGCGCAAGCCGAGCGCGAAGGGCTGGACCGCGTGTTCAGCGAGGCGGGGTTCGAGTGGCGCAACGCGGGATGCTCGATGTGCCTCGGGATGAATCCCGATGTGCTGCGGAGCGGGGAGCGCTGCGCCTCGACGTCGAACCGCAACTTCGAGGGGCGTCAGGGACGCGGTGGTCGTACCCACCTGATGAGCCCGCCCATGGCGGCGGCCGCCGCGGTGGCGGGACACATCGTGGATATCCGGCGGTGGGGAAGGGAGTCCGCCGCCCGATGATGGAACCCTTTGTCCGCCACACCGGTCGGCTGGCCGCGCTGGCGCGCGCCAACGTGGATACTGACCAGATCATTCCAAAGCAATTCCTGAAGCGTGTCGAGCGCACCGGGTTCGGGCCCGCCCTGTTCCACGACTGGCGCTTGCGGCCCGACGGGAGCCCGAATCCGGATTTCGAGCTCAACCATCCCAGTGCGCGCGGGGCAACGCTCCTCGTCGCCGGTGAGAACTTCGGCTGCGGCTCGTCCCGCGAGCACGCGGTCTGGGCACTCCGCGAGTACGGCTTTCGGGCGATCCTCGCGCCCTCGTTCGCGGACATCTTTTTCGCGAACTGCTGTCAGAACGGGCTCGTCCCCGTGCGCCTCTTGCCCCAGGAGATCGCCGAGCTGTTCCGCCGTCATCAGGCCGCGGGCGGCGAGTATCAGCTCACGGTCGACCTCGAAGAGCAGCGCGTGCACGACGGCCTCGGGTTCCGCACCTCGTTCTCCATGGAGCCCTACCGCCGGGAGATGCTGCTCCACGGCCTCGACGAGATCGGGCGGACCTTAGGCTTCGAGGACCGGATCGGGGCGTACGAAAGGACTCGGGAAGCGGGAGACGGGAGGCGGGAGGCGCGGTGAAGACGCACTCGATCGCGGTGCTGCCGGGCGACGGGATCGGGCCGGAGGTGATCGCCGAAGCGGAGCGCGCGCTCGAAGCGGCCGGCGACCGCTTCGGGATCGACTTCACGCTGCGCCGCTTCCCCGTCGGCGCAGCAGGCGTGGCAGCCGCGGGAGATCCGTTTCCGGAAGAAACCCGCGCCGCTGTCGCGCGCGCCGACGCCGTGTTGCTCGGTGCGGTGGGCGACCCGGCGCTCGACCAGGCGCCCCGCCACCTCCGTCCCGAGTCCGGGCTGCTGGCGTTGCGCGCGCAGCTCGGCGTGTACGCGAACCTCCGCCCCGTTGCGGTGTTCCCCGCGCTCGTGGACCGGTCGCCGCTCAAGGCCGATCGGCTCGAAGGCGTGGACGTGCTGATCGTGCGCGAGCTCACCGGAGGCCTGTATTACGGCGAGCCGCGTGGCAGGGATGCGGGGGGAGCCGCGGCCGTCAACACGCTGCGGTACACCGCCGCCGAGATCAAGCGCGTGGCACGCGTGGCCTTCGAGGCGGCGCAACGGCGGCGGGGGCACGTCACCTCGGTCGACAAGGCGAACGTGCTCGAAGTGTCCCAGTTGTGGCGGGAAACCGTGGCGCGCGTCGGTCGGGACTACCCCGATGTTCGACTCGACCACTTGTACGTCGATACCGCCGCCATGCGCCTGGTCGCCGACCCCAGGGCCTTCGACGTCCTCCTCACCGAGAACATGTTCGGGGACATCCTCAGCGACGAGGCAGCGGTGCTCGTCGGCTCGCTTGGCCTCTTGCCCTCGGCTTCGCTGGGCGAGGGAGCGGGCTTGTTCGAGCCGATTCACGGATCTGCCCCCGACATCGCCGGCCGCGATGTCGCCAACCCGATCGGCGCGATCGCAACGGTGGCCCTGCTGCTGCGCCACGGGCTCGGCCTGGCGGAGCCCGCTGGTGCCGTGGAGCGTGCGATCTCGCTGGCGTTGGAGCAGGGCGCGCGGACGCGAGATATCGCTGAATCCGGAGCTCCCGCGCTTGGCACGCGAGAAATGGGAGAACGGATCGCCGGGCTGATCGCCCAGGAGCGGCAGTCCCGGGCGTCGGTCGCGCCCTGATCCGCGGCTCAAGCCGCGACTCGGCAGTGCCGGTAAACCGGCTGGACTCGATCGGGCACGCCCGTTTACGGGCATTGCCGAGCCGCGAGTTTACTCGCGCACTTCGGGGCGACGTGACCTTGTGTTGAACGAGCTCTTTCGGAACACCAGTTACGCGTCGGTGACTGCCCCCACACTCGCACTCGACACCAGTTTCGCGTACTTCGCGAGCACGCCGGAGGTGTAGCGCGGCGCAGGTGGTTTCCACCGAGCCCGCCGTTTGGCGAGCTCGCCGTCGCTGACGTCGAGCTGGAGCACGCGCCGTTCGGCGTCGATCGTGATCGAGTCCCCGTCTTCGACCAGCGCGATGGTGCCGCCCACCGCCGCCTCGGGCGCGACGTGGCCGACCACGTGACCGTAGGTCCCGCCCGAGAAGCGCCCGTCCGTGATCAGGCCGACCGCATCACCCAGCCCCGCGCCGACGAGGGCTGAGGTGGGTGAGAGCATCTCCCGCATCCCCGGGCCGCCCTTCGGCCCCTCGTAGCGAATGACGAGCACGTCGCCGCGCGCGACACGACCGGCGAGGATGGCGTCGAGACAGTCCTCCTCGCAATCGAACGCGCGTGCCGGACCGGTCATGCGCGACGTCTTCACGCCCGTGATCTTCGCCACGCCTCCTTCACTCGCGAGGTTGCCCCGCAGAATGGCGAGATGCCCCTGCGGGTAGAGCGGCCGGTTCCACGGACGGATCACGTCTTGATCCTGACGCGGTGCCTCCGGGACGTCACGCAGCGTCTCGGCGATGGTTTGCCCCGTGATCGACAGCGCGTCGCCGTGCAGCACGCCATGGGCGAGCAGGATCTTCATGACCTGGGGCACTCCACCCGCCCGGTGGAGATCCACGGTGACGAACCTTCCTGACGGCTTCAGGTCGCACAGCACCGGGACGCGCGCCCGCATCGTCTCGAAATCGTCCAGGGTGAGGGGCACGCCCGCCGCGTGAGCGATGGCGAGCAGGTGCAGCACGGCGTTGGTCGAGCCACCGATGGCCATGGTGACGGCGATGGCGTTCTCGAACGCCTGACGCGTCAGGATCTGTCGCGGACGCAGCTCCCGGGCGATCGCGTCCACCAGCACCGTCGCGGACCGGGCGGCGCTCTCCGCCTTGTCGGCGTCTTCGGCGGCCATCGTGGACGAGTAGGGGAGGCTCATCCCCATGGCCTCGAAGATCGAGGACATGGTATTGGCGGTGAACATCCCGCCGCACGATCCGGCGCCCGGGCAGGCCCGGCGCTCCACCTCCAGGAGCTCGGCGGCATCGATGCGGCCGGCCGAGTATTCGCCCACTGCCTCGAACACGCTCACGACGGTGAGGTCGCGCCCGGCGTGGTGTCCCGGCTTGATCGTCCCGCCGTACACGAACACCGCCGGGATGTCCATGCGGGCGATCGCGATCATGGCGCCCGGCATGTTCTTGTCGCACCCGCCGACC
>QHUD01000134.1:4619-20656 GCA_003221085.1 Gemmatimonadota bacterium | reverse complement strand
GTCGGAATCGGGAAGACTCACAGGCGGTCCGCCCTTGGGCCATTCCAACAATCCCAGGTGAATCTGTCCCGCTCGCAGGAGGGAGTAGATAGCCGAGCGAGCTGCTTCAATCTTCGTGGCCTGCGAGATGTCGGGTTGGACCTTGTTCATGTGCCAGATGACTTCGTAGAGACCGTACCAGTCCTCGTTAGCCATTTCGAGAATGGCTTCCTTGAGGTCATCCACGTCGATCATTGCGCCGTCTAACGGACCGCGCTTAAGCTGCGGGCGACTCGCCCGCAGGGCGCCGTGTCGTTGAACGATAGTCCGTGCGCGTCAGCGCACAACACTCCGCTTCCCCTAGAGCGATCACCGCACGCCAGCTTCAAGCGCTTGTTAGGCTGCAGCGAGCCCACGTCACTTGGGTCAAGCGGCGCTCGGCCGCGCGTGGAAATAGCTGTAGCCGACGCATAGCAGCAAGAAGAGAATAACCGTCGACCAACCGAACGCGTTGAGGAGACCGGCGAGCTGGCTTAGGAGCGCGATGACGAAACCGACTGCGAGTCCGGCAGCATTCCCGAGCTGGACGGCACGACGTGCGGGCGTATCCGTGTCTTTCCTCGCCAACCAAGCTGCAAGCCCGATTTGGATGGCCGCTGCCCCCCACAGGCGAGCCAAGAAGGTTCCGGCCGGGTCGGTCGCCACGCCGTAGAGCGCCAACACGGACGCCGGTGCCAATACGAAGCCAAGGCCGAACGCAAGAGCGAGAATCGCATGAAGGAGCATGAAGGCAGCGCGTGTCATCGGAACCTCCCCCCGAGTGACGGCCCGGGTGCTCGGGTTCGGAACAGTGGCTGCAGCCTAACGGATCGCGCTTAAGCTGCGGGCGACTCGCCCGCAGGGCGCCGTGTCGTTGAACGATAGTCCGTGCGCGTCAGCGCACAACACTCCGCTTCCCCTAGAGCGATCACCGCACGCCAGCTTCAAGCGCTTGTTAGGCTGCAGCGAGCCCACGTCACTTGGGTCAAGCGGCGCTCGGCCGCGCGTGGAAATAGCTGTAGCCGACGCATAGCAGCAAGAAGAGAATAACCGTCGACCAACCGAACGCGTTGAGGAGACCGGCGAGCTGGCTTAGGAGCGCGATGACGAAACCGACTGCGAGTCCGGCAGCATTCCCGAGCTGGACGGCACGACGTGCGGGCGTATCCGTGTCTTTCCTCGCCAACCAAGCTGCAAGCCCGATTTGGATGGCCGCTGCCCCCCACAGGCGAGCCAAGAAGGTTCCGGCCGGGTCGGTCGCCACGCCGTAGAGCGCCAACACGGACGCCGGTGCCAATACGAAGCCAAGGCCGAACGCAAGAGCGAGAATCGCATGAAGGAGCATGAAGGCAGCGCGTGTCATCGGAACCTCCCCCCGAGTGACGGCCCGGGTGCTCGGGTTCGGAACAGTGGCTGCAGCCTAACGGATCGCGCTTAAGCTGCGGGGCGAGCGCTGGCGGGCGCAAGCACCCCACCCTGCGGTATCTGCGGGCCGGTGCACAAGCGTACGGTTCCACTGAAAGCCGGCCCCGTCAGCTTCAAGCGCTTGTTAGACGGCGCCCTCACGAGAAGCCTAGATCCTGCACAAAACGGTCACTCATCTTGAACTGAGTGACACCCAGTTCCTCACCCATCAACCGCGTTACGACTTCGGTGATCTCGCTGCGTGACCAAGTGGGACTCTGGCCCTTCAGGGCACTCGGGCACTTTGTGGCGAGATAGCGGGCGGTTGCCCCAACGCTCTTGGCGGCGTTCGGAAACGAACCCCAAGGCGTAAGCTTGGGCCATCGAGGCAGGCCGACTGCCTGCTGCAAGAGTTGCCAGTGCCGACGCCGGTGCTTCTCCGGCAGAAGGTCGGTCCAAGGCGTATCGGGCCTGAATTGATCGCGAGGCTTGTGAAGGAGTCTCATGGCTGCTCGTCGTACAGAGTAGAAGGCGAGCTGGTCAAGGCACTGCGCGGAAGCGCTCGGTGGGAGGCGCTGCTCCAAGTAATTGACGAGTTCACCGGGAGTTGTGAGCCGCACGGCGTCCGCATCGGGGAGATAGATAGCGAACGATTCTTCGATCGCGAGCGTAAACTCAAGCAGATCCAGGCCCATAATCTGATCTCTCCGGCGCCGTCTAACGGCTCGCGCTTAAGCTGCGGGCGACCCGCCCGCAGGGCGCGGTGTAATTGAACGATAGTTCGTGCGCGCCAGCGCACAACACTCCGCTTCCCTTAGAGCGATCACCGCCCGCCAGCTTCAAGCGCTTGTTAGGCAGCGTCACGGCCTGGGGGAGCGGGAGCCGCTGTGCACAGCCTCAGGCCACGTCTCCAGGACGAGACCTGGCGCCAGCGTGGTCCGGCTTCGGCGCCCAGGCCGCAGCACATGGATCGTGTTCATATGGAGCCCGTCGTGTGCGCTTGCCGTAACCCCTAACTCGATCGCGTCTACCTCGCCGCCAGCTTGCCAAAGATCGATCTCAAATGGGGTGCCGGCTGCGGTCGTATCTCCCACATCCTTCTTTGTGGAGTCGCCCTCGTCACTGCGGTAGCCATGCCACACCAGCGACCTCCGAGGCGTGAACCGAAAGGTGCTCTTCCCCTTCTCACGTCCTGGCCCCCAGCGGCAAGTCGGTATCAAGCTCCGGTACAGCGTCGTACTATCGAGGCGTACGCGAATCGCGATTATGGAAGGATGGTGACACTCGGCGTTCCACACCCACACGGTATCGTGCTCTTGGGCTAGGAGTCCTGTTGCAGAGAGCATGGCCGTAACGACGGCGAGGCTTAGGGGAACGATCTGCGCTCGATGCGACACAAGTGACGCTGCCTAACGGATCGCGCTTAAGCTGCGGGCGCAATGCTCGCTGGGGAAACGTGTTCTCATTCGTGACCGCGAGTCAGTTGGCGCACAAGTGGAATTCTACCCTGCTTGGCCGCGCCCGTCAGCTTCAAGCGCTTGTTAGGCGGCGGCGAGAACGCGCCGTCGAAGGGTGCGCGGGAGGTTAATGAGTGCGAAGAAAGTCGCAGGATACAGGTAATCCTCACCGGACTCATCGATCACACGAAGCTGGCCATGCTTCGCCGCATCCCGATCAGGAATGACCTGGTAGATCTTGCGGCGCTCCAAGGACACCTCGTACCCCTTGTTGCGTAGACAGAGAGCGAGCTGGCGTGAGCGCGTAGCCATGTCAGTCAAGATAACGCTTGATCTTGAATTCGCGCTGCCCTACGCCCGTCGCTTCATACCAGTGCAGCTCAGCAAGGCGACCAACTCCGTTCGGAAGCTCGATTTGGGCACGTCCCTTCCGCTTTCTCCATCGAGCTCGGCCATAGCGCCGCCGCAACCGTGCGAGTTCCCGAATGCCTGAACCGGTGGCGATCGTTTCGACATTGGTGATTGGGCTGACAATGCGGAAGTCCACACGCTAACAGTGCGAGCGCATAGTACACCAGGCAAGTCGCCGCCTAACGGCTCGCGCTTAAGCTGCGGGCGAACCGCCCGCTCGCGCATCTGTTGTTGAACGATAGTTCGTGCGCGCCAGCGCACAACACTCCGCTTCCCTTAGAGCGATCACCGCCCGTCAGCTTCAAGCGCTTGTTAGGCCGCGCGTCTTCTAGCGCTTGAGTTGCTTGAGTATTGCGCGTAAGCGTTCCAGGTCGTTTCGGATGCGCCGCTCGGCTTTCTCCACCATTTCCAGCGCGACAGCCTGCTGTTCAGGAGGGGCGGCTGCAAGACCGTGCCGCCTCATCGAGTCGTGCCCACGGAGTTCCTCCTTAAGGAGCCGCTCCAGTCTGAGCCTCGTGGCAAGCCACAAAGAATGAATCCAGGAGGTCGAGGGCGGCCGCCGGATCGGTTTCCTCCAACCGCCTAGCCCTCTCAATGACGGCGCTCACTTCATCATCGATGACGCGTTCTCGAGCCATTTGGATTAGCCGGAAGAGCGCGTAGGCCATAAGGAGTGGATAGCCGAAGCTTCGCCAGCCCTCGCCGTGATAGCTGTCCGCGACCCAGAACACGCTAGCGACCAGAAGACTTGCAGCCAGAACTATGGATGCGAGGAGTAGTTTGTCTTTCTTCCAGATGCGCATATGAGATTGCCGCGCGGCCTAACGGATCGCGCTTAAGCTGCGGGCGACCCGCCCGCCGGCGCAAGAGAAGTGGACGAACACCCATGCCCGCCAGAGCACGACCCAACGGCTTCCTTTAGAACGAGAGCGCCCGGCAGCTTCAAGCGCTTGTTAGGCAGTCTCGCGGCGGTCAGGGCTTCTGGAATTCGTTGACAATCAAGACCCAATCGGGCCCCTTAGCGCCGAGGGGTCCACCGGGACATACGACATACAACCAGACACGGTCACCCGGGGTCAATTCCCGGGCGAAGTAGGGCACCACCTGCTTCTGAACTGGAAGCCAGACACGCAAGCTGTCTTCCAGGAACAATAACTCCTCGTCGAACTGAACCTTCTGCTGCTGTGGAAGGACACGTTCGTAGTATGCCCGTATGAACTTGCGGCGCACTGCAGAGAGCGGTCGCTTCTCACCTGCGTAAACGGCGAGAACGCGCGAGGGGCGATCGTTTCCCTTGAACACGAACCCGGAGTCGGGTGGTTCGGGTGCGAAGCTGTCCAGGATCTGGCGGAAGGTTCGAGCCTGGTAGCATTCCCAACAGAAAGGCGCTTGGGCCACGACGGATGAGAGGGGGAGAGAGCCGCTGTAGAGAAGGCACGTGAGGGTAAGGTATCTCATCATGTCTGGGCCTGGTATCTCATCATGTCTGGGCCTGATGGATGGTATGAGCGAGCTGCCTAACGGATCGCGCTTAAGCTGCGGCGCACAAAGTGGTCAATCACAAATGGAATTCTACCATCACGGCCAGGCGCCGCCAGCTTCAAGCGCTTGTTAGACGGCCCCTTCGGACACCGGATCATAGTACGCGCCCCGCGCAGGCGCTGCGAACAATGTCTGCGCTTGCTGAAGGAGACCCGGGGGAATCCGGGACACGGATGCTTGGTGTGCCTCGACGGTGTCCCACACCTCGATGATCGCTAAGCGAGTCCCATCGTCCCGCTGAACCAGCAACTCACACGAACGACAGCCTGGAGCGTCAATGATGCGGGCAATGACCGAGCGCAGAAAGTCGCGCAGCGCCGTGGCCTTGTCGGGCTTGGCTTGGAACTCGTTTATCCGGGTGATCGGCATGAGTACGTACCGGTGTCGTGAGGCCGCCTAACGGATCGCGCTTAAGCTGCGGGCGCGACGCCCGCAGGCGCAAGGCGGTGGAGCGGCAGATAAAGAGGCTGGCCGGCGAGGCAACGCAATTCCTCCCTACTTGTGAGCGCCCGGCAGCTTCAAGCGCTTGTTAGGCAGGGCGCCGCTTCCTATCGCTTGGCTCGGGTCTTGAGAAGCGTGCGTAGGGCGTCGTTGACCGCCTGAGAGTCCTTGAACTCCGCAGCGACGTCGGGATCGAGGACAACGATGTTCGTACCTTCCCGGAAGCGCTGGGCGTACTTCCCGCGTACCCCCCCGCTAAAGTCGTACTCGGGACGGAGAGCGTCGCCTGAATCGGAAGGCTTATTGGTCTTCTTCATAGGTCTGGCGTTCACGGCGCGTGGCCGGTCGGGCGTTGACAATGCGAATCTCATCACCGCGTTCTGTATCGCAACTACCACGAGACGCCGCGCCACGCTCTGACCGACCAGGAGCCACCGCTCCTCACCAATTGAGTGCTCCGGGTCGGGGATTGTGATCGAAAGGGCGTCACCGAAGGCCGTGGCGGCTTCGTGAAAGTCGACCCCATGCTTACGGAGGTTCGCCGCCGCCTTGTCTCGGTCCCAAACGAAGCGCAGCATCGGGCCAATGTAGGCGGGCGCGCCGAGCGGCGCATCTGCCTAACGGCTCGCGCTTAAGCTGCGGGCGACCCGGCCGCCGCGCGCCGTGCAGGCGAACGATAGTTCGTGCGCGCCAGCGCACAACACTCCGTTTCCCTTTGAGCGATCACCGCCCGCCAGCTTCAAGCGCTTGTTAGGCAGCACCCTTCGGAAACGGCGCCACCTCCCGGCTCGGTATGTCAAGGTCGCCAAGCGCCGATGTATGCACCAACCCAGAGAAGCATTCCCGCAAGGAACGCTCCAATGAAGAGGTAGTCTACCGGCAAGGGTGCGCGCAGTTGCACAGAGAGCCACAGCAGACTGCCAGAGGCGAGCCCACCTGCGAACCCCAGCAACTGCAAGGATTCAAGCCGCGCGAGCTTCGGGTCCGGGTTGCGCTCGCCGCGCAGCCGCTTGAAAACGAGCGACACAACATAGCTGAGCCCGAGGGCGATAAGCCCGAGACGAAACGGGAGAGCGGTCGAGACCATTGGCTCCTGGTGGTGCTGCCTAACGGATCGCGCTTAAGCTGCGGGCGCAATGCACGGGGGCGCAAGACGGCGGAGCCGCAGATAAAAAGGCTCGCTGGCGAGGCAACGCAATTCTTCCTTACTTGTGAGCGCCCGTCAGCTTCAAGCGCTTGTTAGGCAGCAGCACTCGACGGGTGGTCATCGTGGCTCGTAGGTCACGTGGCTGCCCAGGCAATGGATCGGATGGTCCACCCAGCGGTGCCGCGATGTACGACAACCACCGCGAGTCGCTCAGCGCCGTTAGGCTCGAGTGCCGCGACCGTATATCCTCTGTTGAGTGAGTCTGAGCGGCCGATTATGAAGAAAAGCCAGACTCGGAGTTCTTTGGGCGACGATCGGAAGTCAGTGCCGAGATCGCGGACCGTTATCGACCACCGATCCACGAGTGGTGTGGGGACGGCGGGCAGGCGAAACGAGGAGCCGACAGAGTCAATGTGTTGAGGTATGTCAGCTCCGATTCGTCTGACGGAAGCGTTTAGGACGATTGAGTGACAGTCCGCGTGCCAGGACCCACACATGGTATCCATGACTCCGACGACCGCTAGAAAGGCCGCCGTCGCATCGTCAGTGGCGTCTGCTCCCTGTGGCGGCTGGCATGAGGCCATCTGGCATGAGGCCATAAGGAAGACGTGAAGCAGCACGAGGAGGGCCGCCACGCGGCCTCGACCGAGGTACGGCAGATCTGCGAAGTGGATACAAACCATGTGCTGCTGCCTAACGGATCGCGCTTAAGCTGCGGGGCGAGCGCTGGCGGGCGCAAGCACCCTGCCCTGCGGTACGAGCTGGTTGGCGCACAAACGTACGGTTCCTCTGAAGGCAGGCCCCGGCAGCTTCAAGCGCTTGTTAGGCAGCACCTTTCCCCACCTGCTTCTGGGCCCAGGCGAGATCCTCCTTGAGGCGGGTGAGTTCGCCCTCAGCATTCCAACCGCCGGGCTTGCGGCGCGACCTCGAACCCTCTGCCACGATGAGCTCAAGCTCCTGAATCATGTCCTGCACCTCGGCGACGTAAGCGGCGGCTGCGCTGGGATCTTGGGCGGCGCGGGCTCGGAGCGCGGCGAAGCGTTGCTCTTCTGCTTCCCAATCGCGTACGAGCTCGGCGGTGCTCGGCATCGCCTTGCGCGTAGCACGACCGACGAGGCCGGCGAACCAGAGTAGCGCCCCGAGCGAGGCGCCGAACGCCGCTAAGAGGAGCCAGAGTAACGCAGGAGGTCCGGGCCAGTCGATCGGGGGACGAAAAATGAGGACCGCAGTCGGGAGCAGCGCGGCACCGACGGCGACGAAGCCGATTAGTCGGCGCCGTTGCTGAGGCGACTGTCCCTGCTCTTGAACCGAACTATCCATGAGGGTGCTGCCTAACGGATCGCGCTTAAGCTGCGGGCGACCCCCCCGCCTGCGCAACGGTTGGTGGACGAGTCCCGTGCCCGTCAGGGCACGACACAACGGCTTCCTTTAGAACGATAGCGCCCGCCAGCTTCAAGCGCTTGTTAGACAGCGCCCTCACGGACAGATCTCCAACTTTACTATCAGGTTCCCGACGTACGGCGAGCTATCGCGCACATAGTGAACTCGAACGTGGAGCCCCGCCCTAATCGGGCCACCGTGCGACGCCGTTTGCCGAAAACCGCCAGTGATCATGTAGTCTGAGTACGCGAACTGAACTCCGTTTACCGAGAAGGATTCGTTGACGTGACCTCCGGGCGGCGCGGGCCGGAAGTTCTCCACGACGCCTTCAACCACCGGTGTCATTGGCGCGTTTGCAGCGGTGCGCGCGCTTACGTAGAAGTTCAACATCGCCACCCCGGCGCCGAGCACCCAGAGGAGAGCGAGACCGGCGATGACGAAGAGGAAAACGCGCCGCCAGCCCTCCAGGAACCGGGCGAAGGCCCCAGCGCCGACCGCGACGATGAGCCCCGCCGCAGGGAACCACCACGTGAACGACGGCGCGTATGCGGTTTGGCATCCGGTGGCTTGCAAGACCGCTAGGTGCGTCAGGGTGTGGAGCGTCAAGGGAATTGTGTGGCGCTGTCTAACGGCCCGCGCTTAAGCTGCGGGCGAAGGACTGGCTGGCGCAAGGCGGTGGAGCGGCAGATAAAAAGGCTGGCCGGCGAGGCAACACAATTCTTCCCTACTTGTGAGCGCCGCCAGCTTCAAGCGCATGTTAGGCCGCAACGTTCTAGCGCGGTGGCTTGCCGGGTGCGGGGCTCGTGTCCGAACACCGCTCGACCTTTATCGACGAAGGGGACGGTTGGACGAGATCGTGCCGAGGTAGGATGCGCCATTGGCTGCCTTCCCGCATGAGGTGAGCAACCTGAGGGCCGGAGCCGAAGAACCCCGAGTCTGGGAACGGCCGCCAGGGACTGCGGAACAGCACCAGAGCCGTATCACCACGCAGAACGGTTCCCACGACGTTGACTGCCCCCAACCGAAACGCGGAGTCAAGCCCCGGTGGCGGCGGACAACCCATGAGGCGCAACTGTTCGCGGAGCCGCAAGGCTGGGTGCTGGGCTTGGAGCCATCGGATGACAAGTTCACGGACCGGCAGACTTTCTAGCTGAGCGGCGTCGTGTATGCCAGCGAATTCGCGCCCGAGATAGTCTCCGTAAGTTGCTCGCCGGGCTCTCGTTCGCTCCAGCTCGTACTCGGCTACTGCACGGGGCATCTGCGGATCAGTGCGGAGGAGGTCGTCAGCGGTGAGATCTCGTGGGCGGCGACGCATCCCGGCTGCCGCTTGAAACCGATATGCATCGAGGTCGGCGGGGTCGAGGAAACCGGCGGCGTCCGTCCAGCGCTCATCGGCCAGTGCCTGGAAGAAGCTGTCGAGAACCGCCGCGGGAGCTTGGTGTTCGCGGTCGGCTTGGGCCCGGACGGATGACGTGCCACCCACGGCAACGATCGCGAGCAATGAAATGGCGCCTAGACGGGCGACGTACATGGGCACGGTACCGGCGTTGCGGCCTAACGGATCGCGCTTAAGCTGCGGGCGACCCGCCCGCCGGCGCAAGAGGAGCGGACGAACGTCCCGTGCCCGCCAGGGCACGACCCAACAGCTTCCTTTAGAACGAGAGCGCCCGGCAGCTTCAAGCGCTTGTTAGACGGCGCGCTTTGACCGATGCTCGAGCGCGCCGCGCGGCGCTCGGAGCCCGCGCCCGCCCTTGGGTTGGGACCTTGGCTCTGGGCAGCAATTCATCGAAGGCCGTGCGCGGCGCGGCGTGCCGAGAGCATGGCCTTGGGGTGGTGGGGCGCGGCGAGCTGCTGTTCGCTCGCGCGTCTCGGCGTTCGGCGCCCCGCGCACTCACCGTACAAAGAATCAGTGGCGAAAGGATGCATACGGGGTGGGACGCGCGCCGCCTAACGGACCGCGCTTAAGCTGCGGGCGTGATGACCGCGGGCGCAAGGCAGTGGAGCCGCAGACACAAAGGCTAGCCAGTGAGGCAACGCAATTCCTCCCTACTTGCGAGCGCCCGGCAGCTTCAAGCGCTTGTTAGGCGGCGCGTTCATTGGAAGAGGAAGAACCTGCCGATCGCGCAGCCGCCCAGAAGCGTGCAACCCCTCGTGCTCCGAAGAACAAGCCGATACCCAAGACAAGTTGCGTAACGGCTGACCATTCGATGCGGCCACGCCCAACCAGCCGGGAGATCGACTCGACGACGAAGTAACAACCCAGAACTGAAAGCGCCACCGCCTGCGTGTCGCGAGCAGCGAGCGACCCCGTGTCGGCTGGGAAAAGTCGTTCAGCGAGGCGAACGCGGCTAAGCACCAGCGCTATCCCCAGAATAAAGGCAATGATCGTGCCGATTAGGAGTGCGATCGCGTAAGCGATGGGAGCGGCCTGAACACCTGCCGCCAATATGCCAATCGACACGCCGATCTCTGGAATCCCAGTGATAGCGATGAACGCGCCGAGAACGGCGAACAGGACGCTTGCGAGTTGACGTTGACTCATCTCACCGCCTAACGGATTGCGCTTAAGCTGCGGGGCAACCGCCGGCCGGCGCAAGCGCTCCGCCCTGCGGCACGAGCTCGTTGGCGCACAAACGTAAGGTTCCACTGAAGGCAGGCCCCGGCAGCTTCAAGCGCATGTTAGGCACTGGCCCGCGGCGTGACCGATTCCACGCGTATGTCTCCGTCGAACAGTTCCGTGATGTACGCGGACAGGCAATCCGAAAACTCGTCCACGAGCGCGACGCCGTCGGTGTCGTTCTCATTCTCGGCCTGCAGCAGGAGACGCGAACCATCCCACGTGCATTGAACCTGCTTGTACCATGGGCGGTGGTCAGCGAATTCTGCCGTGATGTCCTTGGCAGCCTGAGGACCGGCGGAGGTGGGCACGCCAGTGCAGCTGAGAAGAATTCGGGCCATGTGCCTAACGGATCGCGCTTAAGCTGCGGGGCGAGCGCCGGCTGGCGCAAGCGCCGCGCCCTGCGGTACGAGCCCGTTGGCGCACAAACGTAACTTTCCTCTGAAAGCCGGCCCCGGCAGCTTCAAGCGCTTGTTAGGCGCCATGCCCGGTACGGGGTGGGAAGAGGCGCTTTGGTGCCAGCAGCAAGCCCAATCCGCCAAGCGTCATCACAATGAGCTCGATCCGCTCGAGCCAGCCGGTGCTCACAAGCACAGCAGGCGCACAGAGCACAAACATGACCAGGCCGAGAATGCGGACAACGATGGGTCGAGGCGGTCCTTGAACAGGTTTAACGATCGGGTCACCGCGAAAGAGCCTGACGGCGAGCACAGCGGCGCCAAGACCGACGGCGGCGAGAAATGCCAACTGGAAGAAGGCATGCGGTTGGTCGGCCCAGTGACGGACAGTGTCGAGGGCAATGCCGAGGCAGAGACCGAACCCCGCGGCGACGACGCCTGCTAGCGGCAACCGCAACCAGGGCGCCACGGGCTCGTTTAGAGCCTTGGGATCGAAGAACAAGCGTAGGTCGAGCATGGCGCCTAACGGATCGCGCTTAAGCTGCGGGCGACTCGCCCGCAGGGCGCAGTGATGTTGAACGTTAGTTCGCGCTCGCTAGGGCACAACACTCCCGCTTCCTTTAGAGCGATCACCGCCCGGCAGCTTCAAGCGCTTGTTAGGCCGCGGACCCATACTAAGGATCCTCCCCCCGGAGGTGGGGGGTGGTACGGGATTTTCTGCTCGAAATAGGACCGGGCGGTCCCAGTAAATACAATTTTCGGGGACACGGCGGACAGCACCAAGCCGCCTAGAATGGCGAGCCAAGCGGCGACGTCGTGCCGCGTCTCAATGTTTGTGGCAACGATGAAACAGAAAATGAGCGCGGCGCCAAGGCAGAGGAGTCCAAAGACAGCGAGCAGAGAACGCTCGAGCGTGGAATAAATGCGAGGCAAGGTCACCGTCCGCGGCCTAACGGATCGCGCTTAAGCTGCGGGCGCAATCGCCGCTGGCGCAAGGAGGTGGAGGCGCAGAGAAAAAGGGTCGGGGGCGAGGCAATGCAATTCTTCCCTACTTGTGAGCGCCCGGCAGCTTCAAGCGCTTGTTAGGCCGCGGACCCATACTAAGCATCCTCGCCCGGAGGTGGGGGGTGGTACGGGATTTTCCGCTCGAAATAGGACCAGGCGGTACCAGTAAATGCAATCTTTAGGGACACGGCAGATAGCACCAAGCCGCCTAGAATAGCGAGCCAAGCGGGTACGTTGTGCCGCGTCTCGAAGTTCGTGGCAATGATGAAACAGAAAACGAGCGCAGCGCCAAGACAGAGGAGTCCAAAAATGGCGAGCAGGGCTCGCTCGAGCATGGAGTAAATGCGAGGCAAGGTCACCGTCCGCGGCCTAACGGATCGCGCTTAAGCTGCGGGGCGAGCGCGGGCCGGCGCAAGCGCCCCGCCCTGCGGTACCGGCTGGCCGGTGCAGAAACCTCTGCTTCCTCTGAAAGCAGGCCGCGGCAGCTTCAAGCGCTTGTTAGAATGACTGCGATCCAAATATCGCTGTGTGACCAGCTGCTAAGGGGTCCGCTCTCCATTCGCATGATGGTCCCAACGACGACCGCCATGCCAAGGACCCAGATTCCGATCCGCCCTAGTCTGTAACGACGAACGGGCCAGAGGGTACCGACGAGAACACCGGCCACGATGAAGCTAGCAACGTATCCAGCCAGCTCCGGGAGGTCGCGTGTGAAATCTACCGCATGGCCGCTCGCGACCGCGAAGAGTGCACGTATGATCCCTACGCCGATCAGGAATAAGGCGACGAATCCACCCGCGATGGCACCGACGATGGGGCGAGGTAGTCGAGGCAGCGTCATAGGTTGTGGAGGCCTAACGGCTCGCGCTTAAGCTGCGGCGCCTAGGTTGGTTCGTCACAAATGAAAGGTTACCCTAACTGCCAGGCGCCGCCAGCTTCAAGCGCTTGTTAGGCATCCGCTGCACGAATTACTCGCGTTGGCCAATGTGCCAGCAGACACCTGCCAAATCGATGAAATTGACTTCGCGTCCCCAGGGATGGTTGGTGGGACCACTGAACCGAACGCCCGGATAGGTCCGATCCAAGGTCTTCTGGGAAATACGGTCCCACCACCGGTCCAAATCGTCGACGTTAAGCCGCACCATGAAGTTCTGCGCAAAACGCTCATCATCGAAACGTTGAAGAATGAACTCGGCCCCTCCATTTCGAAATCCGGCGTAGCCGTCGCTCTCCCACCTCTCCTCGAACCCCAGCTCGGCGAACAGTCGCCGACTCGCCTCGTAATCTTTGCCGCTTGGTACGAATGGAAGCAACGAATTCGCGAGCAGATCTTTCATGGCAGTGCCTTGAATACGGTTTATGGCTTGGGGATGCCTAACGGATCGCGCTTAAGCTGCGGGCGACTCGCCCGCAGGGCGCCGGGTCGTTGAACGATAGTTCGTGCCCGCTGGGGCACAACACTCCGCTTCCCTTAAAGCGATCACCGCCCGGCAGCTTCAAGCGCTTGTTAGGCAGCTGGGTCATGAGGCCCGGACGATGCGCGACCGCGACGCCATAGGGACCAGCCGAGATAAAGCATCATTCCTCCGCCGACGAACAAGAGCCCGGCAAGCGAGAGAGGGACAAGGCCAAAAGAAGCCTCATGGCGAATGAACCAGCCAAGTGCGATTACGACGCATGCCCCCGCAGCCGCGAGCGCCATGCTGCCGATGAGTGACACCGCAACGATCACGAACCGTGTGTCGGAGCGAACCATGGGTTTCCCAGAATGCAAAGCCTGATGGAGTTCAGCTGCCTAACGGATCGCGCTTAAGCTGCGGGCGACTCGCCCGCAGGGCGCCGGGTCGTTGAACGATAGTTCGTGCCCGCTGGGGCACAACACTCCGCTTCCCTTAAAGCGATCACCGCCCGGCAGCTTCAAGCGCTTGTTAGGCAGCGCTTCGCAAGCCGTGGGCCAGCCGCGGCGACTCAGAAGAGATTCGCGCACAGGATGAGAACCACGCCCACAATTGCGATGATCAGCGCACGTAGAAGGCGACGACGGGCTGGGGGAGCGTTCAAAGTGGGCCGCTGAAGCTCGTTGAGGACAACGAGGCCCTGGTCGTAGTCGGCGTCGTCGGCCACGGCCACGGTAATTGCGGCAGGTGGGAGGCCTCCGAGATTCGCGTTGCTTACGAAGGCGGAGATCCCTTCAGCCTCAAGGGCAACACGGAGGCTCTCTGCGAGCGAAATACTCGACGTGCGGAGGATTTCCTTCATAGTCGCGACGGTGGTCTCCGCTGCCTAACGCATGTTGAGAGCGCGCCCCCTGCTGCTACCATAGAGTCGACCAAGACCTGTGGTTCCCAGCAAGGAGCGGCTCTCATGAAACGGACAACGAAGTATGTCGCGTTCGACGTGCACCAGGCAACTACGGTGGCGTCGGTGCGGGAGGAAAGCGGGCGAGTGATTGCGCGAAGCGTGCTGCCGACTGACAGCGGCGCCCTCACGGAGTTCGTCCGCGGGATGCGCGGAGCCCGGCATGTCACCTTCGAGGAAGGCACCCAAGCACAGTGGCTGTACGAGTTGCTGGCACCGCTCGTGGATCGGGTGGTGGTCTGCGATCGGCGCGGGGCGCCACACCAGGGCAACAAGGGGGATCAGGTCGATGCCGACCAGCTCTCCGAGCTGCTGCGCCGCGGCGCGCTGCGCGCGGTCTATCATGGGAGCGCCGACCACGAGACGCTGAAGGAGCTCACCCGGACGTACCGGACTCTGGTCGAAGACGCAACCCGGGTGATGCTCCGGCTCAAGGCGCTGTTTCGGGCTCGGGCCATCCCGACCCGGGGGACTACCGTGTATCAGGCGCGGGCACGCGGGCAGTGGCTGGCCCAGCTCGCGGATCGGGGAGCCCGTTTCCGGGCCGAGGCGCTCTACGCCGAGCTCGACGTCCTGCGGCAGCTCTGCCCCAAGGCGAAGGCGGCCATGGTCACGGAGGCGCGGCGGGATCCGGCGTGGCGCGTGCTGCGGACCATTCCATTTTTGGGACCAGTCCGCGTGGCGCTGCTCCTGGCCACGATGCAGACGCCGTGGCGGTTTCGGACCAAACGGCACCTGTGGGCCTACGCCGGGCTGGCCGTAGTGACCCGCTCGAGCGCCGACTATACGCTCATCGCCGGCGCGCCGGTGCGGCGGCGGCGCGCTCCGATGACCCGCGGCCTGAATCGGAACCACAATCGCGTACTCAAGGATGTCTTCAAAGGCGCGGCGACGGCGGCCACGGCACGGGCCGGCCCGCTGCAGGATTTCTACCACAGTGTGATCGCTCGCGGCACGCGGGAGGAACTGGCGCGCTTGACGCTCACCTGCAAGCTCGCGGCGCTCACGCTCCGACTCTGGAAGAAAGGAGAGCGCTACGATCCGACCAAACTGACGACGCCAGCGCGCTAGCGCCGGTACCTCGAGGCGGCGGGGGGCGTCCCCTCGGCGACAGCTTCCGGTACCGGGACACGGGTGCGGAGGGCAGTCTCGTAATTATCGTTCGCCCGGTCAGCAGTCGGGCCGAGGCACTCGCCTAACTCTAGGCCCCTTCGCAGAACCTGAAGAAGCGTCAGGCCGGCTCCATGCCGAGTCTCAGATAGAACCATGGTTTGCGCGCGCGCGACCGTACGTGCTGGCCAGTCGTCCAGTCGGACCGGAGCTCGATACGAGGAGAACGATGCGGAAGCAGACTGCCCCGCGGACCCGAAAACGCCGCCACGCCTCATCCCGTCCACAACCGGGGCTGATTGCTCAGGACCTGAGCACCCCGCAATCAGCAACGCCGGACTCCGTCCTAGACAATCGCTCTCATAGAACTCATATTGGACTGCTAGTTTTCTGTGCCATCGCTACATTCCCCAGCAATCTAAGACGTCGCGCCGCCAAGGCATCAGAGTCCGTAACCTCCTGGGCTGCGCCTCCATATGTCCAAACTGCTCCATCCGACCCGGTGGGACAACACTGCGAAGCTAGCAGCCTAACCCCGCTCGCAGCCTAAGACGCGGTACGCTGCGGTGGGGCGGCTCAAGTCGCTACAGAGTGTCCGCCGGACTCCGTACACCCAGACCCCCGCGGTTCAGCACGTGCGTGTAGATCATAGTAGTGCGCACGTCGCGATGGCCCAGTAACTCCTGCACGGTCCTAATATCGGACCCCGCCTCGAGCAGATGGGTGGCGAACGAGTGGCGAAACGTGTG
>QHUD01000134.1:0-4571 GCA_003221085.1 Gemmatimonadota bacterium | reverse complement strand
CCGGAAATACGCACGGCCACGCCCACTCCGTCGCGGCGCTCGCCACCTTGCGCTCGAACGCCCCGGGCAAGCCCACCCGGCCACTCCCACGCTCGATGTCGCGCGCGTGACGCGCCCGCCAGCGCGCGAGATGATCCGCCAGCGGTCCCTGCACCCGCACCGGCAACGGCACCACCCGGTCCACTCCCCCCTTCCCACCCCGCACCCGGATCTCCCCACGGTGAAAGTCCACGTCCTTCACCCGCAAGCTCAAACACTCGAGCAGCCGGAGCCCTGAGCCGTACAACAGCAACGCCACCAAGCGGGCCACCCCCGGCAGCTGCGCCAGCACGGCGCGCACTTCCTCCCGGCTCAACACCACCGGCAACCGCTGTAGCTCCTTCGCATGCACAATCCCCTGCGGCGAGACGGCCAGCCGCCGGCCCAACACGGCTTCGTACAAGAACAACAACGCCGCCACCGCCTGATTCTGCGTCGATGCACTCACCCGAACCCGCTCGGCGAGATGCTCGAGAAACGCCCGCACCTCGGCCTCGCCCAACTGGTCGGGATGCCGGCGGCCGTGAAACACGATGAACCGCTTGACCCACCCGACATACGACTCCTCGGTGCGCGGGCTGTAATGCCGCGCCCGCACGGCCGCCCGTAACCGGCCGAGCAGGGTCCTCGGCGCTACCTCCGCGCCACGACCGTTGGGCGACATCCTGTCACCCTACCGGCTACGCGGGCGTACACAAGGGCCAAACATTGCGGACACACGAATCGAGCTCAAGCTGTAATAGGGCCTTCGGGGAGCGCTTGTTAGGCGCCACGCATGGAGTCCACCTTGGTCCGGGGAATGCTGCTTCGTGGCCCGCGTCAGGCAGCCACAGGCAGAACTCGGGTTAGAAATGGAGCTGAAGCCCGTAGCGCACACCGATCGCAGATGCGTACAGCCCGAGTCCGAATGCGGCATGAGTCCCAAGGCTCTTCAGCCTCGCCTGCGGCGGGTTGGATGTTCTAGATGCAGCAATGCCGAGGCCGAACGACGGCTGCATGATGAACAACGGAAAGACCACGGTCCCAATGCCGTAGAGTAGCGCCGGCAGCAACGTCGGTCGCGCAAGCCGATCAGCTGAGGCAAGAACAACAAACACAACCGCGAACACCACACCTATCGTGTAGTGGGCAATCCAGCCAGTCGTGCACTCAAAGGGTTTCTGTGAAGCAGCGGCAAGACTTGTATGCCAAAAGGTGCCCTCCGGCATGTGTCCGAGCCAACGCCCTAGCAAGCAATAGTTGAGCGATGGAATACCGAAAGCACGCTTGAGGAATAGATTCCAAACGTCTATCCCCACTGTTGCGCCAATACCAACGAGAATGGCACTAAGGATGACGGGTTGTTCAGCGCTCATGATGCCTTGACAAGAAGGTGGCTGCCCGCGCCCTACGGCACCCGCCGCAGGTCCGTATTGCTCACGAACGCGAGGCGCCGGCTCTCAGGCGACCAGGAAGGCACGTTGATCGTCCCCTGCCCGCCGTATACGTAGGCGACGACGCGGGTGCTACTCACACCCTCTCGAACGGACATCACGCGCAGATACACGTGCTTGTAAAACGGGTGATCACCAGGCGCGACGTCCTTCATGAATGACAGGAAGGCGATCCACCGACCGTCAGGGGACACGTGCGGGAACCAATTGTTGTACCGGTCGCTCGTGATCTGCTCCTGAGCGCTGCCATCGGGTCGCATCCGCCAGATCTGCATCGTCCCGCTCCTGACGGAGTTGAAGTAGATGTACTTCCCGTCAGGCGAATATTCCGGCCCATCATCGAGCCCCGGTGTGCTCGTGAGGCGCGTCTCCTCCCCTCCGTTCACCGGGCTGCGGTACACGTCGAACTCGCCGTTCCGCTCACCCGCGTACACCACGAACCGCCCGTCGGGCGACCAGCCGTGCAGGTACGACGGGCCCAGCGCCGTCACCCGCCGCGGCGTCCCACCCCGGACCGGGACCGTGTACACGATCGACGCGTTGTGATCGTCCGCGCTGTGGTGACTGATCGCGAGCGTCCGCCCGTCGAACGACAGGACATGGTCGTTGTTGTTGCTGGTGGCGAACCCCGTGTTCACCACGACGGGGCGCCGATTCCTGAGGTCGAAGCGATACAACAGGCCCCCACTGTTGTAAATCAGCGCCTTGCCGTCCTTGGTCCAGTTCGGTGCCTGGAGCGACTCGGGCGAGCGGTACACGATCGTACGGTCCCCGCTTAGAACATCGAGGATCTCCAGATTGCTCCCGATGTACTCCTGGTACGGCACGAACCCGTCGCGCGCCGGTGCGGTGATGCGCACGTCGCGGAAGGTGGCGCGCTCGACCACCGTGTCGTTGTGCGCGCACACAAACAGCCCGACGTAGGGTTGGTCTCCGAGGTCCAGGTCGGGGAGCCGCACCGCCACCAGGGTGTCGCCAAAGCGGGCCGCCGACAGGACGTAGCTGTTTCCCGCACGCTCGAGCTGAATGACGTCCGGTGCCATCACGGGCGATCGGATCTCTTCGGTCGCGCCCCCGGCTGTGCGCCGGAACTGTAGCGCGACGAGCCCGTCTCCATGTACGGCCGCGGTGACGTGCGGCGAGCCGGTCTCGAGGCTCGAGCGCACCGTCCACCCGAACTTGCGATGCGGCTCCACCCCCGGCGCGTCGAACCGTGCCCGGGCGGTCAGGATGACATTCCCTGCGATGCGTCGCGACACGAAATGGAAAGCGTCGCGGTCGAACCACATGTTCGCCCCCGACCCGGCGATCGTGTAGCGCTCCCGCCGGGCGTCGTACGTGACCGAGCCCCGCTTGGTCACCTGGCCCACGTCGCCATGATCTTGGAACAGACCCAGCGGTGACTGTTGAGCGGACGCCCGACCTGGCGCAGCCACGAGCGGCACCGTGACGATCGACCAGCGGAGCAGGCTCGAGGCGCGACTCATACGCCCGTGCTCCCAAACCCTCCGCCGCCCCGCGCGCTCGGCGGCAGCTCCGCTACCTCCTCGAGCTCCACCACCTCCACCCGCTGAAACACGAGCTGCGCGATGCGCGTGCCGCGCGTCACGACCACTGGCTCGGTGCCAAGGTTGATCATCGGGATCATCAGCTCGCCGCGATAGTCCGAATCGATCGTGGCAGGCGCATTGGGAAGGGTGAGACCGTGCTTCAACGCGAGCCCCGAGCGGGGCCGCACCTGGGCTTCATAGCCGTGAGGGATCGCAAGCGCCAGCCCCGTCGGCACCAACCGACGCTCCAGCGGCTTCAGCGTGAAGTCCGCCTCGGCACTGTGCACGTCGTAGCCGGCCGATCCGGCCGTCTGCCGCGTCGGCAAGGGGAGCCCGTCGTGATGGGGTAGCCGGCGCACCTGCACGACCGGCCGTGACGTCACGCCACCGCCCCGGGGTCCCGCTCCACCACCGGGTCGAGCACCAGCGGCGGCGGCTCTTCCTCGATCAGCCGCTCGAACTGACGGCGGAATTCCTCCACCGAGACGTGCGCCGTGGCCGCAAACCGCGCCAGCTCGTGCGGATCGTCGAAGTCGTCGCGCCGCAGTCGGATCATGTAGCGACGCGCGATGGCGTAGCGCGTCGACGTGATGTCCACCCGCCGCGTGCGCGCCCGCCCCGTCGCGGGATCGATCATCTCCGCAAACGGGATAGGGACGAACCGCCCCCCCTCCAGCGAAATCATCGCGGCGTTGCCGCCCCCCAACACGTACTTGGCGGCACAATACCCGAGGTCGCGCGTGTACTCCATGTCCATCGGGATCGGGTCGGCGCAGCGCAGCTCGTAGCCGATGTTCTTGGCCGCGATGGTCGCCTTCAGCCCGAACTCCTTGAGGCGCTTCTGTACCGCCGCCTTCAAGATTTCGCCGATATTCACCTCGGCGATGCGGACGTTGCCATGCGTGTCCCGCTCGATTTCCTCGAACCCCGCGAGATCGGCCGGGTCGATGCCCAGCGCCAACCCCTCGGCCACCACGGCCACGCCGTCCAGTCGCCCGTAGGACAACCGCTTGATGATCGCGCCCACCAGCGTGTCCACCACCGACTTGAGACGGATGCGCCGTCCCGTAAACTCCTCGGGGATGAGCGTGAGCGTGGCACCGGCGGCCTTGCCGATGCCCACCGCCAGATGCCCGGCCCCGCGGCCCATCGTGATGACGAGGTACCAGCGCGACGTGGTCTTGGCGTCCACCATCAGGTTCTTTACGATCTCCACGCCGTAGTGCCGCGCCGTCTGGAACCCGAAGGTGTCCACGGAAGGCGGCAGGTCGAGATCGTTGTCGATGGTTTTCGGCACGTGCACCACCTGGAGCCGGCCTGCGGCTTTCTCCTCCAGCTTCATGGCCGAATAGGCCGTGTCGTCGCCGCCGATGGTAATGAGCTGCGAGACGTTGAGGCGCAACAACGCCAGCACCGCGTTGTCGAGATGGGCCGGATCCTTTGTGGGGTTGGCGCGCGAGATGCCGATATAGGAGCCGCCGCGAAAGTGGATGCGGCTCACCTCGCCGATGTCGAGCGGGGTCACGTGGTCGATGTCACCCTGCATGAT
>QHUD01000123.1 GCA_003221085.1 Gemmatimonadota bacterium | reverse complement strand
AGACGGAGGATAGTCTCGGTGTCGGACCTGGTCCGGTAGCGATGACCGCGCCGCTCGAGAGACGCGCGGAGGTCCGGATGGTTGTAGATCTCGCCGTTGTACACGATGTGGAGCGAGCCCGTATCGTCATGCATCGGCTGATGCCCGGCCGCCACGTCGATGATGGACAGACGGCGGTGGGCCAGGCCGACCCGCCCCTCGTCGAAGATGCCGTAATCGTCGGGACCCCGATGCGTCATGGTGTCCCGCATCTGCACGAGCTCGCGGGCATCGAGCCGGCGCCGCGAACGAGACGACAACGCGATTCCGCAAATCCCGCACATGGGGGTCAGCTCACCTCCACCGGAGCGGACTCCTCACTCCCCGGAACTTCGGTCCTTACGCCGTGGCGCCCGGGCGGCCCGGCGAGCCCGACCGCCGCACCCGACGCGCCACTCACGACCAGCCGCTCGGCGCCCAACGGGTCGACGGCGTATCGGCCGGTCCCGTCCGCCTCGACGTGCAGGGTCGAACCCCGCCGGCGGGCAGCTACGTGAGGGACAAGAGCATCGGCTTGCACCAGCGCCCGGCCGCGCCAGGTCAGCCGCCGACCCTGCAGCATGAGGAACTCCGTGGGCTCGCCGGTGACGAGTGAACGACGCACCCACGCCCACTCGGCATCGGAAGCCAGGTCTCCGCTGGCAATCTGGCCACCATTCCCGATCAGCAACACGTCCTCGACGCCACGCCCGCTGATTGCGAAGGCGCGTCCCTGCGTCGCCGGCCGCTCTGCGATGTCGATGGCCTCGTCGGCCCCACTGCGCGGCACGAAGAAGGACACGAGTTCTCGGGGACCCCGACCAGGCGCCGTGTACACGGCGCCATGCGCCGGGGTCAAGGCTCCATAGGATCGCGAAACCCAGGTTTGGCGGACGCGCATCACGCCCTGGGGCGTAAAGACGCCGATCTCA
This sequence comes from Gemmatimonadota bacterium, assembly GCA_003221085.1. GTDB lineage: Bacteria > Gemmatimonadota > Gemmatimonadetes > Gemmatimonadales > GWC2-71-9 > AG41. The sequence continues at coordinate 26,631 of QHUD01000123.1, read as the reverse complement.
AGCCGCTCGGGGCGAGCATCCGTGCCCCACCGCGCCACGGCCCGGCTCGGGGATACGATCTCGAGCCCGACCCCCGGTGCAAAATGGAGGTGCAGCGCGACCTCGTGGTCCCCCTCCGTATCGATCTGGTCCCGCACGATCCAGTAGTCTCCCCGCAGACCGAGCAGCGCGCGTCGATGCAGCGCCGGGGGAGTCAGGCGGGCATAGCCGTCGTGCGCTCCCTCGAAATAGTCGCAACGCTCCCCCGGTCGCCACCCAATCGGCACGCTCTGCGCGATGTGGCGCCAGCTGAACGGCCCGGCCGGGATCGAGGACGACTCACCGGCAACGGTCACCGTATTGTGGGCGGCCGAGGACCGAAAGTGATCTCGCAACTCGCGAGCGAAGCTGTAGGTGTACGTCCCAGGGTCGATCAGTACCGGCGTGCCCCGGACGACCAGTGTGACGCCGAGCGCGTCGGCGTGGGCGTGACCACAGTTGAACACTCCGTGCGGCCCGCAATCAACGAGCAGGCTGCTGGCATCTCTAGCCCACCCATCGCGCATCACGTAGTAACCGCCGTCCGGGAACGCCCGGCTCGTGGCCGCGGGTGGCACCGGCTGCACCGCATCGAACCCGCGTAAGCCCGCGCAGCCCAGCAGCCAAACCGTCTCCTCCGCGCTTTCGCCCGCCACGTAGCGATAATCCGGCCGGTTGTAGAGGGCGGCCCCCGTGGCCAAGGCGGCGCGAAAGTCGCTCGGTGCCCGCCCGTCCAGGACGACGAGCCTCCCGCCATCGTCATCTCCCAGCAACGGCACGCAACCGTCCGGCTGGGTCAGGTACATCACCTGATCAAGCAGCGCCTGCAGCTTCCCGTGAATCGCGGCTTCGATCGGGAGACCATTCAGCTGCCCCAGGATGCTCAGGTGGAGACAGAAGTCCGTTGTGTAGCGATGGTAGTACGTGGACTGCTCGAAATACGACCCGTCCGGCCGCACCTGTTTGTCCAGCTGCTCGGCGAGGATCTTCCAGCCTACTCGACGCCACCGAGCAGCGTCGCGGAACTCGGGGAACAGCGTACCCAGATACACCAGTCCCAGCGCCTCGCCCGTGATGTGCGTGTTGGGACTGTAGTAGGTCGACAAGTAGGTCTCGACATGTCGACCGTGCAGGTAGAGGAACTTGAGCGTACGCAGGTACGCAGCCCCAGTCAGGCTGGGTGAGGTCTTGAAGAAATACAGACCCCAGATCCACGAGATCAGCCGGAACGCCACCTCGAGGCTGCTCGCCCAATTGATCCCCGACTTTGGAGGGTTCGCGTCCATCCAGGCCATCAGGTGCTCGACGAACGTCTCGGCATAGCGCTCGTCGCCGGTATACCAGTAGGCCTTCCCCAGCGTGGTGAAGTATTGATGCCGATTGAGCTCCCAGATCAGCTTGTACTCGCCCGCGACCTCCGGGTCCAAGTGATCGATCCGGCTCCAATGCGACCGCCCGACCCGGCGACCCGACACGGGGTCCCGGTGCCAGTCAATCGGGGCGCCGCAATCCAGGCCGGTGCGCCCGAGGAGGTCGAATCGCCCCTGGCGAATCTGCTCCGCCGTTTCGAGCACCCGCCCTTCGAGCTCCGGCCAGCGACGGCGCAGGGCGGCCACGACGTCGGGCCTTTCCTCAAACGCAGCGAAGAATCGCGGCGACGTTCGCGTCCGGAACCGTTCGAGCAAGGCGGTCTCCCCCCCTGCCCCTTCCGAGGCCAGGAGACGAGTGAACGCCCGATCGTCGGGGACTCGGAGCTGGCGGGAGATCCCCGCCCGCTCCGACCACGCGGACAACCGCTGAGCCGCGCGCACCCGCAGCTCAGCGAAGCTGCGGTCTTTGAGCTTCGCCCACGTCGCGAGCATGCCTGAGGAGGCGCTCATGAGACAGCGCCGGATCGAGCAGAGAGCTCAGGCGCAGGCGTTTGCGCGTAAGCGAGCAGCTCCGTGTACACGCGCCGCCATTCTCCCACGACGGCCTGCGGCGTGTACTTTCGGCGACATTCCTCGAGCGCGTTGGTGATCAGGCGCTCGGCAAGTGAGGGATCCGCCAAGAGGCGCAGCGCCCCCGCCGCCATGCCGGCATGGTCACCCCGGGGCACAATACAGCCGGTCTCATCGTGTCGCACGATGTAGGGAATGCCCCCGGCGTCGGTCGTCACGACCGGCAGCCCCGAGGCGAACGCCTCCAGGATGGACGCCGGCATATTGTCGATGTCTGGCGCATTGAGATACACGTCCGCGGCCTGATACAAGGCGGGCATCCGATCCGGCATCACTCGACCCACAAACTCCGCGTTAGTGAGGCGCAACTCGCGTGCCAGGTGCATCAGCGAGGCTCGCTCGGTTCCGTCGCCGGCGATGATCAGCCGGGCGTCCGGGTAAGTGCGCTGAATCAGCGCGAAGGCGCGCAACACGCAGGCGACGTTGTAATGCGACTCGAAATTGCGGTTCGACAGGAACACGGGGCGCAGCGGCCTGCGCTCGCGAAACCGGAATTGATCGAAGTCGACGATGTTGGCGACGACGCGACCCTGAATCCCGACGCGCGCGAACACATCCACCAGGTACCCCGAGGGCACCACCAGCGCGTCCGCGAGCCGCATCACCGGAATGGCGCTGCGCGCCCAGCGTCGCAAGTGGTCTTCGGCCTCCCCACTGCGGTAGTTGAGGATCACCTTCTTGCCCAGCCACTTGCCCACGAGGATCGCCGGCGTCGGGGCGAGGAGAAACGAGAGGTACGACGCCGAGAACACGTGCACGATGTCGTACTCGGGCAAGCGTCGGAGCAGGGTCCACACATAGCGCAAAGACGTGACGACGGTGCGGAGGTACCGGACCCGCTGCAGCAATCGGAGCGGCCCGGGTAGCCGGGGATTAACGGGCAGGAATCCGACCGCGTTAGAGTCCACCTGTCGCAGGCCGTGCACGAGCCTCGCTGCTTGCACCGCCTGGCCGCCGAGAATGTCGAGCGACGGCGCGACGAGACACACGCGAACGCGGGCGGCCGCGTGGGCCGGTGCTCCGCCAGGTCTACTTTTGCCAGACATCCCAGCGCCCCCGCAAGCCGTTGAACGTGGCAACCAGCACGGCGGCCTGCAACAGGACTGCCTGTCCCATCACGTGACGAACGCGCCGGGCCCGGTCCGTGCTCAGAACCAGCAGGCAGAAGAGCGCGGCCGCCGCGGCACTCAGGGACGGGCCCAAAGGCGCAGTCACCTTCGGCCACGTCGTGACGAGGCACCAGACGCCGATCCCGAGGGCGGCGTACGGCGTCAGGAATCGCAGCAGCTTGTGGAACAGGAACTGCGCCCAGATCGGGTTGCGTAGCGGGTTGAGAAGTGCGGGTAGCCACGCGCACAGCTGGATCACGCCGGTCAACGTGCGCGTCTTCCGACGGTACTCCTCGACGGGCTGCGGCTGGCGCAGCTCCCACGCCAGCGCACCGTCCACGAACCCGACCCGGTATCCCCGCAGCACGATCTGCATCGGCGCGTACAGGTCGTCGAGCAGCAGCCCCACCGGAAGGGGCTGCCAGAGCGACTTGCGGATCGCGTAAATCGCCCCTGTCACCCCGACCGCAGAGCCCACCGTTGCTTCACACTTGCGGAGCCAGCGCTCGGCGCGCCAGTAGAGCGCCGCGAGCGAGGTCGCCCGATTCGCCCTGGGCAGCTCCAGGTTCCCCGATGCGGCCCCCATACCGCGCTCACGCAGCGCTTCGACCAACACGCGGACGGCGTCCGGATGAAAGCGTTGACTGGTGTCGGCGAAGACAATCACGTCGCCCGTGGCCGCCCTCACCCCCGCGTTCAGCGTGGCCGCCTTGCCGCCCGGCTCGTCACCTCGAACGAATCGCACCGTCCCGCGGGTCGTCCCGTACGTCTCGATCGACTCCCAGGCGCATCGCCGATCGAGGGCGACGATCACTTCGATCGGCGCAGGAACGTCGGACGCCCTGAGGCAGTCCTCGACGCGAGCGCGTACCGCCGCAGGGTCGTCACGGGTCGCGATCACAACGGAGACAGCGCGCGCCGCCGGCTCCAGGCGCACGCCGGCACCTCGAATCCGCCGCCGCGCGAGGCCAGCCAACACCCCCATCACCAGCGGGTAGAGCACCCACACCATCACCAGCGTGACGGCGGACACGTAGGCCCAAAGATCCAACGCTCTCACCACGTCACCCGCTCCGCTCAATCGCTCCGGGCGGAGCCGAGCGAAAGTCCCGCGCCGGTGGTAGAACCGTCCGCCATCCATGCCCACGTGCGTCGCAACCCTTCCTCCAGCGACACTCCCGGCCTGTACCCCAGCACCCGTTCGGCGCGCTCGAGACTCGCCAGCGAGTCGCGCACATCGCCGGGACGGGGAGGCTGGCACACGTGGCGCAGCTCGCGCCCCGTAACGCTGCCGATCATGGCGATCAGCCGGAGTAACGTGGTCTTGGCACCCGCGCCGACGTTGACGACCGTGCCACTCGCCGTCGCACCCGCGGCGGTCGCCGCGAGGATGTTCGCGTCAACCACGTTGTCCACGTAGGTGAAGTCTCGAGTCTGGTGGCCGTCCCCGTACACCACGGCCTCCCCGCCGTCGAGTGCGGCTTGGAAAAACTTGGGGATGACCGCCGCGTAGGCAGAGTGCGGACTCTGCCGCGGCCCGAACACGTTGAAGTAGCGGAGCGCTACACCCTCAATCAGCGCAGCCCGGGCGAACGCCAGCACATACTGCTCGCCGGCGAGCTTGGAGGCGGCGTAGGGTGAGCGTGGCAGGGGCTCGACCGCCTCCGCTTTCGGCAGCACCGGCGTATCACCGTAGACCGAGCTGGAGCTCGAATAGACGACTCGCGAAACCTTGGCCTCGCGGCACGCCTCGAGCAAGCGCATCGTGGCGTTCACGTTCGAATCGTGAGAAGCCCAGGGGTCCTTCAGCGACCGCGGGACGCTGGGCAATGCGGCGAGATGGAAGACGACATCCACGCCGGCCACCACGCGACGACACACGTCCGCGTCGCAGAGATCGCCAAGCACAAACTGGATACGATCTGCCAAATGGGCGAGATTGGCTTCGTCGCCCGTGCTGAGGTTGTCCACCACCCGAACGGCATGTCCAAGAGCGACGAGCCGTTCGGTGAGGTGCGAGCCGATGAAGCCGGCACCCCCTGTCACCAAGCACTGCGACGCGGTTCCGAGCATGGGACCCTTCTTGGGCAACTGGACATGGTCGCGGCAGCCCGGCACAGCCCGGGCAGACGAAGACCGGCGTAAACGGGTCGCCGGATCGCAGCTGCAAGGCTGGCGCCGCGCCCTCCTTATGCCCGTATGAGTGATAAGTGCCACTGCAACAACGAGGTACACCGCAACGCCTCAGCTCAAAGCCCCGTCCTGGGCCCCACGTGTGGCGCCACCGCCATAGCAGCCGCGCGCGCCGGTCGCGCCCGGTCCGCGGTGCCAAGGTTTCCGGGGCAATGGTTGCGTGCGAGCCTGGGTTGGGTATGGCCGGCCGCGGGTCCTTAGGCCCCGCCGTGCTGCGTCCCGACGCCGGCCATCGCGCGTGCGAGCTCGCCGACGCAGCGCTCGATCCGCGCGTAGGCCCGCGCACACACCGCCGCGTCCTGCTCGACGGGGTCTTCGATCGCGCGGGTCATGACGGGCAGAGGATCCAGGTCGCCGAGCAGCAACACATCGCGCCGCGCACGCCCGAACCGCTCGCAGATGCTGCGGCGCTGCAGGTCCTCCATCACGACGATGAGGTCAGCGCCGCGTGCCAGGTCGGCGACCACGAGCTGCGAGCTGTGTCCGGCGAGATCGATCCCATGACGCGCGGCGGCGGCGATAGCGCGGGGCGGTGAGGCTCGGCCCGCCGCCGTGAAGCCCGCCGACTCCACGCGCATCGTCCCCATGCCCTGGCGGCGGAGCTCCCGCCGCAAGACCGCCGCGGCGAACGGGCTCCGGAACATGTTGCCGCTGCAGAGCACGAGTACGCTCGCCGGCGGCTGCCGTGTCGTCAGCAATGCGAGCGCCGCGCGGCGGCGGGAGCGGTGCAGGAGGTGGTCGAGCACGCGGCGTACTCCTGTGAAGAGGTCAGCCACGGACTCCCGTCGCCTCGGGAAGCGACCAGCCCCCGCACCGGACGACGGGAGGGCGGGGCGGCGTGCCTGCACCCGCATGGTCGGCTCGGCGGACGTGGCAAGCCGGGCGTGCAACGCGCTCATGCGGCTCGTACCCCACCGCTATCGCATTTGGCAGAGAGGAACCGGGCGATCGCGCCGATCGACCCCAGGTTCCGTTCCGTGATCTCGTCCTCTTCCAACGTGCAGCCGAACTCGCGCTGCAGAAACCCGACCAGTTCGATCACGCCGATCGAATCGATCACGCCGCCCCCGAACAGCGGGTCCTCGTCCTGGAGCGGCCAGTCGGGACGCATGTAGAGGAAGTTCTCGCGGACGTAGGCTCGCGTGCGATCCGCGATCTCCGCCGGAATCAGGTGTCGTGTCTCGTTGGTCATCGGCCTCACCTAGGGGTCACGCTTCAGGCCGCGGCGGGGGCTTCCGCAGCGGCTCGCGACACTCGGGAAGTCGCCGTCGCGCGTGCCCGGACGGGCGCGCTGAGGAACTCCCGGTGCCACAACTCGGTCGAAAGAATCGCCACAAGCGCCTGGCTCTCGCGGAATCCCTCCGCGCGCCCGGCTCGGCAGCGTCGCACCAATCCCGCGACGGCCTGCGGATTGAAGACCCCCGTGCGCGCGAGGCTCGCGGGGTCGAGCAGCGCCTCGACGTACTCCGGCGGCCGCCCGTCGAAGAACGCAGGCACGTCCGGCGCCCGGTACGGCTGTTTGCGACGGCGGGTGACGGCCGGTGGCACGAGGCCGGTGCTGTCCCCCCAGCGGCGCAGGATGTCCTTCTCCCGTAGACCGCGCAGCTTGCTGCGCGCCGGAAGGGCGGCCGCGAACTCGAACAGCCGATGGTCGAGGTAGGGGACGCGGGCTTCCACGCCGTGCGCCATCGCCATGCGGTCGCCCTGCGAGCTGAGCAGGTAGGACGAGAGCAGGGTCGTCATCTCGAGGTAGGCCGCCCGCGTCAGGGGCGACCAGGTGGTGAACCCGGCCGGCAGCGTGGCGCGCAGTTCGGCCAGCGGGTCGAACCGGGCGAGGCCGGCGCGGAACTCGGCGGAGTAGAAGTCCTTGATGCGGGCCGTCAACTGAAACCGCGGGAGATGCGAAAACAACGGATCGTCGGGCGCGCCAGCGCTCAGGAAGTAGCCGCGCCAGAAGTCGCCCTTCCCCGTACCAGGGGCAATTCCCGGATAGAGCCCGTCGAGCAGGCGCGGAGGCCACCGCGACTCCGGCCGCCGCCAGCAGAGCAGCCGGATAATCGCCTCCTTGAACAGGTCGTACCCGAGGAACACCTCGTCCGACCCCTCCCCGGTGAGCACCACCTTGATCCCCTCCTCCCGGACCACGCGCGACAGGAGGTACAGCGGGGCAGGCGCGGTGCGAACGAGCGGCGTTTCGGTGTGCCGGACGACGTCCGGGAACACACGGGCGATATCGCCGCGCCCAATCCGCTGGACCGCGTGACGGCTCCGCACTTCCGCCGCGACCGCCTGTTGGTATCCACTCTCGTCGAGCGTGGGGTCGTCGAACGTCACCGAGAAGGTGCGCAGCGCGTGCGGCGAGCCCGCCGCCGCGAGCGCGCACACGATACTCGAATCGATGCCGCCGCTCAGATACCCGCCAACCGGTACGTCGGCCTGGAGGCGCAGCCGTACTGCCGAGCGCAACAAGTCATCGAGCGCGTCGAGCGCATCCGCCGGCTCGGACTCGGCCTCGGAGCAGTCGAACGCGTAGTAGCGCCGCACCGCGAGTCGCCCGTCGTGCCACCGCGCGCAACAGCCGGGCTCGAGCGCGCGAATCCCTCTGAACGGGGTGCGAGGAGCCCGCGCCGCCCAGAACGTGAACACCTCGTCCAGGCCCTCCGGGTCGAGTGTGCGCTCCACTTCGCCGCTCGCCAGCAGGGCCTTCACTTCGGACCCGAAATACAGATCGCCGTCACGCGCCGTGTAGTACAACGGCAGGATGCCGAATCGGTCCCGCGCGAGGAACAGAGACCCCGCGCGCCGGTCGTAGATGGCGAACGCGAACTGGCCGTTCAGGCGCTCCAGCATCCGCTCGCCCCATTGCTCGTAGGCGTGCACCAGCACCTCGGTGTCGCTCCGGGTGCGGAACAGATGCCCGCGCGCCTCGAGCTCGCCGCGCAGCGCGAGGTGGTTGAAGATCTCGCCGTTGTAGACCACAAAGACGCTACCGTCCTCGTTCGTCATCGGCTGCGCTCCGCGCGCCAGGTCGATCACGCTCAGCCGAACGTTGGCGAGGCCGACTCGCTCATCCGCATGCAACCCGAAGCCGTCGGGGCCGCGGTGTCGAATGGCGCCCGCCATGCGCTCCAGCAGCTCAGCGGAGACGCCCGTGGGGTGTCGGCGAGCGATCCCGGCGATGCCGCACATCAGGCGTTCCCTCCGACGCCCGGCACCGACACCACCAGGAGAGACGTGAGGTGCAGGGGACGTGTGACGGCGCGCTTGTGCTCGATCTCGCGATACGCACGCTCGATCTGCTCGGCCTGATATCCCAGTTCCGCCGCGACCGCGGCCGCGGTGCGCCCTTCGTTCCTGGCCTGCAGCACCACGTCCAGGGTGCCCAGCGGCAGGGAGAAGAAGAACTCCTCCTGCGTCTGAGGCAGCGAGTAGGTGTCCGTCGTGGGCGTGCGCGCCCGGATGGTCACGGGGACGCCCAGCGACTCCGCCAGTTGGTAGACCTGGCTCTTATACAGATGGGCGATCGGTTTCACGTCCGCGAGACCGTCCCCGCCCTTCACGAAGAAGCCCTGGTCGTACTCGAGGCGGTTGGGCGTCCCCAGGACCGCGTAGTTCAGCCGATCGGCGTGGTGGTACGCGAGCATCGTGCGGACGCGTTGCTTGAAGTTCGTGGCGGCCACGATCTCCCGAAGCTCGCGCGCCGGCAGGCGGACCTTGCGCACCTCCTGCCCCGGCGGCTGCACCGCAATAGAGCACACGTTGAGGCGATCAGAATCGAGCCCCCCCCCCTCAAGCACCAACTTGGAGCGCCAGCCCGGGCGATACTCGGGGACGAGGCGGCGAACGGCGGCGTCCCGCCGCTCGTAGCATCCGCACGACGCCAGGATGGTGGTGACGTCTTCGGTCAGGAACTCGATCCCGAGGCGCTCCGCCCAGTCCTTGGCGAGCGCGAGACTCTGAGGGTCCGACTCGCACTCGGGCAGGCCGAGCCCCAAGACGTGCCGCGGACCTACGGCTTCCACAGCGAGCGCCGCGCACACCGAACTGTCCACGCCGCCGCTCATCGCGACGACGATCCCGCCACGCCGCAGCGCCTCGCCGACCTGCACCCGCAGGGTCTCGGCGATCCGTCGAGTTTCGGCGGCCGCATCGAGCTCCAGCCGATCTACAATCGTAGTGGGCACAACACCTCGCGCACACAAAGGGTACAGGCATCTCTGCCTTGCCGCACCGTTCCGACGCAAAGTTCGAGCCTTCGGCGTGAAATTCGTCGCGACGGCGGATCGCCGCGCTCGCCACACTGCCTATCGGATGACACTTCAACGTGTTCCAACGACAGACGGCGTGTGATGGCAAGGCCGGCTGTCGCGCCTGCGCCACAGGGGTTCCGCCGCGTTTTGTGTAGACGCGCACCGGGACGCGTCCGACTGCCGGCCATTGGTACGCTCGTTGCAATACCGCGACCGAGTCATTCACCGGGAGTGCTCGCTGTCGGTCGATGCCGGTACGCCCGATCTGTCGCCCCTCCCGCGCAACGCCGCGCACCTGTTGTGGGATAGCGCTGCGCGTCACGGCGACCGGCCCGCGGTCGTGGAGCGGGGCAGCACCGTCAGCTATTCCGCCCTGCGGGAGCGTGCGGCGACCATCGGCACCGCGCTTCGTGCCGCGGGAATCGGGACCGACGATCGGGTCGCGATCTTGCTCGAGCGCGGTCGAGACGCTGCGGCCGCGTTCTTCGGCACGCTCGCCGCAGGCGCGATCGCCGTCGTGGTGAACGAGACGCTCCGCCCGCGCCAGATCGAGCACGTCCTTGCCCACTCGGGCGCCCGCTGTCTGATCACGACGGGAGACGTGCTCGCGCGGCAACCCCGCCGGCTCTCGACTGACATCGTCGTCCTCGACGCGAGCGCGATGCGCCCTGCCGGCGAGCCCCTCACCCCGGTCCCGCGGCTCGGGAACGACGTGGCCCATATCGTCTACACGTCCGGATCCACCGGCCTCCCGAAAGGGGTGGCCGTCAGTCACGCCAATCTCTGGGCCCTGACGAGCGCCGTGGGCTCCTACCTGGGGCTGACGGAGGCGGACCGTCTCGCGAGCCTCCTGCCGTTCAGTTTCGTCTACGGCGTGGGGCAGCTGCTGTGCGCGGTGAACGCCGGGGCGGCGCTCATCGTGGAGCGGTCGCCACTCCCGCACCAGATGATCCAGACGGTCCGCGGGGAGCGGGCCACGGTGCTCGCAGCCGTGCCGCCGCTGTGGAACAGGCTGCTGCGGGTGCCGGCGTTCATCGAGGCACCGGTCCCGGGGCTGCGGGTCATGACCAATGCCGGCGGGCACCTTCCGGCCGAAGCCGTGCGGGCGCTGCGGCAGGCGCAGCCCGGGGCGCGGCTGTACCTGATGTACGGACTGACCGAGGCGCTGCGCTGTACCTATCTCGCCCCCGAAGAGCTCGACCGGCGGCCCGATTCAATCGGGCGCGCCATCCCCGGCGGCGAGGTCTACGTGCTGCGCGAGGACGGCACGTCAGCGCCGCCCGGGGAGATCGGCGAGTTGGTGTACCGCGGCCCCACGGTTACGCTGGGCTACTGGAACGATCCGGAGCTCACCGCGCGGGTGTTCCGTCCCAATCCGCTGCCGCCGCCTGGCGCCTCGGAGGGAGAGCGCGTGGTCTTCTCGGGTGACCTCGTGCGCCGGGACCACGAAGGGTTCCTCTACTTCGTGGGGCGGCGCGACCGGATCATCAAGACCATGGGATACCGAGTCGGCCCGGACGAGATTCTGGGCGTGCTGTCCGCGTCGGGTGAGATCGCGGACGCGGTGGTGCTGGGGGAACCGGACGAGACGCGCGGCGAGCGTATCGTCGTCTATGTTGTGCTCGCCCAGCAGGGATCGCTCGAGCGGCTCCAGACCTATTGCGGTCGCGAGCTTCCCCGTTTTCTACAGCCGGCACGCATCGAGGTGCGCGACGCCCTTCCTCTCCTCGCCAGCGGCAAGCACGACCTGCAAGCCGTGCGCGCATCCTCGCCCCGCTCTGAAGCGATGCAAGATCGCTAGCGGTCGCAGTCCAGGCTGGTGATCTCCCACAGGTGCACTGAGCGCAACACGGCCTCACCGGTCGCGGTGAGCGCGGTCGCGACGATCGACGCCGCTTCCTCCCGCGGCACAAAGCCGGCGCGCCGCAGCTCGGCAGCGAAGCGCGATTCCGCCACTGTCCAGACCTGCAGCCGGGTGCCCCCCTTGGCCCGGAGCCGCTCGACGAGACCGCGAATCAGCCCGCCCAGGGGCAAACCAGGGTCTCGGTACACGACCTGCAGATCCATGACACCGGAGGAGTGGGGCCCCCGCACCAGCAGCCCGGCGGCCGGGGCACCCCCGTCGCCATTGCGCGGCAGCGTAAACCACCAATCCGATGCGGACGGGTAGCCCTCCATGCGCATCGTATACCGGGCGCCGCTGTGATACGGTCTGAGCCGCGGCGAGTCGCCGGACGGCGCCTCAAAGCCAGCCGTCGAGACCTCCGCGGCCGGATGGCCGACGAGCGCGGCTCCCCGCCAGCCCCATGTCACCACGCGCGCACCGGCATGGAACAGACGGATCGCCCCGTCCACCAGGCGGCGTCGGTCGCCCAAGGGCAGCGTGTACCGTCTCAGCGTGCCGACCCGTGCGAACCCGCACATGTCCATGACCGCCTTGGCCTGATCGTTGGGATCCGTGTAGACGAAGTCGATGTCACCACGGGCCTTGGTGTCTCCCTTGGCGCGTCGGATCAAGGAGTGCGCGGGGAAGAAGCTCCGGTAAGGCCTTGCGACGAGGGCATTCATCATGAGACCACCGACGACCTCCCGCTGCCCGAAGCGGAACCGCTGCGGAAAGCACGCGACGTGCATCACGACCTGTCCGGCGCGATCGCGCCCGACCCAGCTACCCCCCCCGGCCTGGACACCGGCGGGATAGGCCCGGTCAAAGAAACTCGGGAATTCCGGGCGCTCGTGGGTCACGAACAGCCGTTTGATGTCTTTTTCGTGTTCGAGCGGGTTCACCGCCGTAATCGTGAACTCCACAACCCCTCCGCGAAACATGTGTTGCTGGTACGCTACAATCTTCCATCCGCGGCGCTCCCCCGGAAGCCCTGGCCGGATTAATGCAAGGCGCAAAACTCGGGCCGAAACGGAACGGATTCGAGATGCGATTTCTGGTTACGGGCGGAGCCGGGTTCATCGGCTCGCACCTGGTCGAGCGCCTCGTCGCCGCCGGGCAGGACGTCGTCATCCTCGACGACTTGTCGTCGGGCCGTCGGGAGAACTTCGCAGCGGTCCGGCGCCGCGTCAGTTTCATTCGCGGCAGCGTCACGGACCTGAGAATGTGTCGTCGCGCCGTGGACGGGGCCGACTACGTGCTGCACCAGGCGGCGCTGACGTCGGTGCAGCGATCGGTGGACGAGCCGCTCGCCGCGCACGAAGTGAACGCGACCGGGACGCTGAACATCTTGCTCGCGGCGCGCGACGCGCGCGTGCGGCGGGTCGTCTACGCCGGGTCGACGTCGGCCTACGGGAACGCCGCCACACTGCCGAACTCCGAGGATCACGTCACGCGACCCCTGTCGCCCTACGCCGCGTCCAAGCTCGCCGGCGAGGAGTACTGCTCCGCGTTCCACGCGAGCTACGGACTCGAAACCGTGGTGCTGCGGTACTTCAACGTCTTCGGGCCGCGGCAGGACCCAAACTCCCCGTACGCCGCCGTGGCGCCGCGATTCATCGCCGCGGCCCTACGCGGCGAGCCGCCGACCATTTACGGCGACGGCAGGCAGACCCGCGACTTCGTGTACGTCGGCAACGTGGTACATGCGAACCTGCTCGCCGCTCGCGCGCCGGCCACACACGTCGCCGGTCACGTGTTCAACATCGGATGCGGCCAGAGCGTGAGCATCATCGACCTGTGGGACCGGATCCAGGGTCTCGCCGGCGTGCCGGTGCTGCCGAAGTACGCGGAAGGGCGGCCCGGTGAAGTGCGCAACTCGCTTGCCTCGATCGACAAGGCGCGCGAGCTCATGGGCTACCAGCCGATCGTGGATTTCGACGAGGGTCTGCGGCAGACGGTATCGTACCACCGGGAGAGTCGCAAGCAGCGTCGGCGCCGCCGCCCGCGGGCAGTCGTCCAGGCGGCCTGAGCCCCGTTCCGGCCGTCAGCCGGTCGTCACCCGCTCCAGCAGCTCCCGCAATTCGTCGAGGCTGAAGGGCTTCCGCAGCACCGGCCGGTCGGCGCGCTCCAGGGCGTCGCGTGTCTGCGTGGAGATCGAGTCACCGGTCGTGAACACGATGCGCTGCTCGCGCCCCTGGCCTTCGGTCCGCAGGTGGTCGAACAACTCAAATCCCGTGTGCGCCTCGTCGAGGTGCACGTCCACCAAGAGCGCATCGTAGCGCGTGTTGGCTTGGGCGAGGCGCTCGGTCGCGTCGGCGAACCGGCCGACCGTCGTCACCTCGTGCCCCAGCCGCTTGGCGAGCAACGCCATGGCGCGGCGCACCGACTCTTCGTCCTCCACCACCAGCAGCGAGAGTCGCTGCACGCCGGGCCGGCCCCCGGCCCGCGCCGCCCCTGCGGTGCTGCCCCCGTCCACCGGGAGCTCGAACGAGAGCCGGGCCCCGCCCCCTTCGACGTTCTGCATCCACATGCGACCGCCCATCCCCCGCACGAGCCCGAAGCTGATCGCCAGACCCAGCCCGGTGCCATGCTCCGCCTTGGTCGAGAAGAACGGCTCGAACACTCGGTCGAGGATCTCCGGCGGTACGCCGGGACCCGTGTCGTCGACCGTCACCAGCACGTGGTGGTCGCTTGACCGAGCGGTGATGGCGATCTGGCCGGGGCGACCCGTGGTCTCGATCGCCTGCCGGGCGTTCACGACCGCGTTGAGCATCACCTGTTGCAGCTCCTGCGGGTCACCCGCCACGGCGGGGACCTCGTTCGGGATGGACACGGTAGCGCGGATGCGCGCCTTCTTGAGCGCGCTGCGCTGCAGCGCGAGCACGCGCTCGGCGATCTCGCCGAGATCCACGGCGGTCTGCATCCGGGGCCGCTGCCGGGCAAAGTCGAGCAAGGTCTGGACGATGCGCCCGGCCCGCATCGCCTCGCTCCGAATCACCTCCGCGCTCTCCGCCAGGTCGGCCTGGTGAGGGTCCAGCGCGAGCGCTTCCCCGAACGCCGCGATCGCGGCCAGCGGATTATTGAGCTCGTGCGCCACGCCGGATACCAGGGCGCCGAGCTGCGACAGCCGGTCGGCTTGGAGCAGCCGCTGCTGTAGCAGGATCTCGCGCGACACGTCCAACGCCAGGAACAGGAGCTTTGGCGCGGCGCGCACCGGATCGACATTCACGATCACGGCCCGCACCTCCCGCGCGGGCTCACCGGCGAATTCGAAGGTCAGCGACACGTCCTGCCGCTGCTTGACGGCGTGGCGCAACCCGGCGGCGAGCAGGCCCTGCTGGGACGAGGGGGCCCACTCCGCCAGCGCGCGGCCACGCAGGGCCGCCGCGTCCGCCCCACCGAGCAGCTTCGCGCCTTCCGGGTTGGTATCGAGGATCTGACCGTCCGGTGTGAGAACCAGGCCAGGCGTGGGCAGCGAGCTGAACAGCTGCAGATAGAGCCGCCGCTCGGCCTCGAGCGCACTCAGGAGCTGGGCCGCGCGCGACTCGGGCGCCAGCTGCTCGTACACGGGCCGGAAAGCCAAGGCGAGATGATCCCCCGGTCCGCGGGTGACTCGGGTCTCGAGCATGGTCCCTGGTGACTCGGGCGTCCCCGTGGGCGCCAGGAACGTGCGGGGCTTGCCGTCGGCCAACACCTCTCCGAACACCCGTTCGAGCTCGGTACCCTTCGCCGCGGGGAAGGCGGTCCAGATGCTGTGACCCACCACCCGGTCCGCCGGCATCGCGCTGATCCGGGCGGCGGCAGCCGACCACTCGGCGATCGTCCAATCGGGAGCCATCGCCGCCACCCCGACGTCGAGACTGTCGAGCAGGTCTTTCGCTTCCATACATGTACTCCTGCGAGACACTGCGCCCCGTTGGCCTGATCGCGGGCGCAACGGGGCCGGGTGAGTTCCCACGAACCGATTGTCGTTCGCTGGTACAGGGTGTGTTCCTCCCCGTTCCGCTGTCAAGCGGCGAGGGGCGATGCGTCGACGCAACAGTGCGGCAAGGGCCGGGCCGCTAGACCCGCTGGACCTTCCAGCGCCCGCGGCGGAAGGTGACAGCGCTCACGACGGCGACGGTCGAGAACGCGATCGTCACGGCCAGCGCCACGCCGCGGGGCCCGAGCCCCGCGTGGCGCGCCAACAGATACGCGAGCGGGATCTCCCACAGCCAGAAGCATCCCAAGTTAATCCACGTGGGGGTCCAGGTGTCCCCAGCGCCGTTGAACGACTGCGTCAGCACCATCCCGTAGGCGTAAAACAGGAACCCATAGCTGATGGTGCGCAGGGTCAGCACCGCGATCGGGGCGACCGCCGGGTCGCGCGTGAACGCGCTCACAATGGGCCCGGCGAACGCCACGAACAGGGCCCCCGCAGTACCGAGGAACAGCATGTTGTAGAATCCCGCGAGCCACACGGCTCGTTCGGCGCGCTCCGGGTTCCCCGCCCCCAAGCCCTGCCCGACGAGCGTCGCCGCCGCGTTGGAAAGTCCCCACGAGGGCAGCAGCGCGAACACGATGATCCGGATCGCGATCTGGTAGCCCGCGATCGCCTCCGTCCCGAAGCTCGAAATGATGCGTACCAGAAAGATCCAGCTCGCCGTGCCGATCAGCACCTGGAACGTGCCCGTGCCCGAAAGCCGGAGCATGGTCCGCATGACTGCGGGTCGCAGCCTGAGTTGGGCACGACGAATCACCACCCGCGCGTCACCGCGCCACAACCGGTACAGCTGATACAAGACGCCGGTGCCACGCCCGATTGTCGTGGCGATGGCCGCGCCGGTCACGCCCAGGCGGGGGAACGGCCCGACCCCAAGGATCAGACAGGGGCCGAGAGCGATGTTGATCCAGTTCGCGAGCCAGAGCACACGCATCGCGATCGCCGCGTCGCCTGCCCCGCGGAAGATTGCGTTGATGAGGAAGAGCATGACGATCACGACGTTCCCGCCGAGCATCAGGCGCGCGTACGTGGCCCCCATGGTCTGTACTGCGGGGCTCGCGCCCATCACGGCGAGAAGGCGCGGTGCGAACGTCACGCCGACCGCACCGATCACCACGGCCACGATCAGTCCGAGGGCGATTCCCTGCACCGCCGCCTCGGCCGCCCCCTCCGGGTTCTTCTCCCCGATGCGGCGGGCCACCACCGCAGTCACGCCGATTGAGAGCCCCATGGCCGCCGTGTAGATCAGCGTGAGGAGGGATTCCGTGAGGCCGACCGTGGCGACCGCGTCCGCGCCCAGGTGGGCCACCCAGAACACGTCCGCCACGGCGAACACCGATTCCATGATCATTTCGGCGACCATGGGGATCGCGAGCAGCACGATGGCTCGGCCGAGCGGGCCGGCGGTGTAGTCGTGGTGCGAGCCGCGGAGCGCCTCGCGCACCGTGGCCCACCACCCGCCGGGCGGTGTCGGCTCCGTCATGTCATCTCGTGTTTAGTCGGGGTGGCGCAACGTCAACGCGGGCCGCTGCCGCCGAGCTGCGGCTGTACGTGCTTCTTGTAGCAGTCCGGGCAGATGCCATGGCTGAATTGCGCCTCGGAACGCTGCTCCACGTAGCCTTCCAGCGAGCTCCAGGTGTCGCGGTCGTCGCGGATGCGCTTACAGTACGCGCAGATCGGCAGCAGACCCTCGAGCTGCTGCAGCTCGCGCCGCAGGCCGAGAATCCGCTCGGCGACGACGAGCCGGGCGCGCAACTCGTCCGGGTCCACGGGCTTGGTGATGAAGTCGTCGGCGCCCGCTTCCATGCCTGCCAGGTACTGTTCCTTGCCGCCACGCGATGTGATCAAGATGAAGTACACGTACGGCTCGCTGCGGCGGCCCCGGATCCGCCGGCACAGTTCGGGGCCATCCATCTCGGGCATGTACCAGTCGGAGATGACAACCGGGATGCGGGCGAGCTGGAGCGCGTCCCATGCTTCGCGACCGTGCTCCGCGACGCTCACCTGGTACCCCGCGGCGCGTACCAGCGCGCTGACGAGGGCACGGGAGACCGGGTCGTCGTCCGTGACGAGAACGGAGATGCCGCTACCCATGCAGCTGATCCAGCACGGCGCGGGCTTCGCTACGTATGGACTCGAGCCTGCCGCGCGCGCCGGCCACGTCGCCTGCTCGGGCGGCCGCTTCCACGTCCTCGAGCAGCGTGGCGAGGGCATTTGCGCCGAGCGTTGCCGCGGCGGACTTGAACGCGTGCGCGGCCCGCTGAATGGGCTCGGCGTCTTCACCGCCGGTCGCGGTCGCGAGCGCCTCGAGCCGCTGCGGCAGCGTGGCGACGAACGTCGCGACGATGCCGTCGACGGCCTGCTCCGCGCCGGCCTCGCGCATCGTGGCCCGGAACGCTTCCAGGTCGACCGGCGGCGTGGTCGGCGGCCGGGCCACCGCGTCCTCGACCAGCGCGAACAGCTCGTGAGCCTTGAACGGCTTGCTGAGGTACCCGTTCATCCCCGCGGCGAGGCACCGCTCCTTTTCCGCCCCTGATGCGAGCGCGGTGAGCGCCACGATGCGCTGATCCTTCCCGCCCGACGATGCCCGGATCGCTCGCGTGGCGGCGATCCCGTCCAGCTCCGGCATCTGAATGTCCATCAGCACGACGTCGTAGGACGTGCGCGTGACCGCGTCGACCGCCTCACGCCCGTTGCTCACGACGTCCACGTGGTGCCCCCGCTTATGCAGCATGGCGGTGGCCACCTCCTGGTTCACCGGATTGTCCTCGGCGAGCAGCAGTCGCAGCGAGCGGCGCGCTTCCGCGATCGAAAATCGGGTCACCACTTCGCCGGGGTCGCTCTGCGTGAGCCCAAGGACCGCGGCAACGGCGTCGAGCAGCTCCACCTGCGATACCGGCTTGGTGAGGTACCCCTGGATGCCCAGCTCGCGGCAGCGCTGGGCATCGCCCCGTTGCCCGCCGGAGGTGAGCATCAGGAGGCGCGTATCGGCTAGCCCCGGCTCGGCGAGGATGTCGGTGGCGAGCCCGAATCCGTCGCGCCTCGGCATTTGGGCGTCGATCACGACGAACCCGTACGGAGCGCCACCGTCGCGCGCGCGGCGCAACACCTCGAGCACGCCCGCCGCATCGGGGGCCTCGTCCGTCACGATGTCGGCCGCACCCAGCATGTGCCGCACCAGTTGTCGGTTCGTCGCATTGTCGTCCACCACCAGGGCGCGACGGCCGGCTAGGCGGGCTCGGGACCGCCCCGGCGGCGGGGCGGCGGGCGCGATCGGGAGGGGTATCGAAAACGCGAACTCGCTCCCCCGCCCCGGCTGGCTGGCCACGCGTAGCTCACCGCCCATGAGCTGCACGAGCTGTCGGCAGATCGCGAGCCCCAACCCGGTGCCGCCGTACTTCCGCGTGGTGGAGACATCCGCCTGGCTGAAGGCCTCGAAGATCGCATCCTGCTTCTCAACTGGGATCCCGATGCCCGTGTCCCGCACCGCGAAACGCAGCACGACGGTGTCGCCGTCGCGCCGCTCGACGGCCACAGCGATGATGATCTCGCCTGTGGGGGTGAACTTGATCGCGTTGCCGATCAAGTTGGTGAGCACCTGCCGCAGCCGCCCGGGGTCGCCCATCAAGGCGTGCGGCACGTCCCTCGCGACGTCGCAGACCAGCTCGACACCCTGCTGCGCCGCCCTGATCGCGAGCAGTCGCGCCGTCGTGAGCACCAGGCCCGAGAGATCGAACGTGATGGTTTCGAGCTCTACGTGCGCACCTTCGATTTTCGAGAAGTCGAGCACGTCGTTGAGGATCGCGAGCAGGCCCTCGCCGGACGCGTGCACGAGCTCCAATTGCCGGCGCTGCTCGGCCTGGAGCTCGGTGCCAAGCACCAGCTCCGTGAGGCCGAGGACGGCGTTCATCGGCGTCCGAATCTCGTGGCTGATGTTGGCGAGGAAGGCAGCCTTGGCGTTGGCGGCCCGCTCGGCCGCCGCGTGGGCCTCGCGCAGGGCCGCCTCGGCACGCTTGCGCTCGGTGATGTCGCGCACGATCGCCGAGATAGCGGTCACCTCGGCGGCACGGTCGCGCACCGGGGAATACGTGATGGACACGTCGATCACGCTGCCGTCCTTGCGACGCCGCGCCGTTTCGCGGTCGTCGACGCGCTCGCCCCCCGCGATGCGGGCGATGAGGTCGGCCACCTCGCCGCGCCGCTCGGGGGGCTCGATCAGCGCGATCGGGCGCCCCAGGATCTCGTCCGCCCGATAGCCCAACAAGCGCTGGGCGCCGGGGTTCCACGCCACCACGGTACCGTCGATCGTCGCGGCGATGATCGCGTCGTGCGACGATTCCACGATGGCCGCGAACCGCGCGAGCATGCCGGCCTGGGCGGCGAGGTGACGGTCTACTATCGACGTGCCGAGCGCGAGGGCGAGCACGACGAAGGTCGAACTGGTGACGGCGACCACGCTCAAGGAGGACACCGACAGCGCAGCGGTCAGGTCCGCCGCGTTTACCGCCGGGGCGAAATGGGCCGCGGCCATTCCGGTATAGTGCATGGCAGGGATCGCAGCGCCCATCAGGAGGCTGCTGCCGATCTTGCGCGGGTCCCATGCGCGGACCGATTCGCCGCGCAGGTGGAAGGCGAGCAGCAGCGCGACCAGGGCCACAATGATCGCGATCAGCACGGAGAGTGTGAACGGCACGGGCTTGTACGTAAGCGTGGCCGCCATCCGCATGGCGGCCATGCCAGTATAGTGCATGGCGGCTATGCCCGCGCCCATGACGACACTGCCGGTGAGCAGGCGGAGACGAGTCAGCGCGTGTCGGCTGACCACGAACAACGCAACCGCGGATGCGAAGATCGCGGCCAGCAGCGACACGACGACGGTCGGGAGGTGGTACTGGACCGGGATCGGCAGCCGAAACGCTTCCATCCCGATGAAATGCATGGACCAAATCCCGAGCCCCATGGCGAACGCACCGCCGCCGAGCCAGATCGCCCGGGCGCGGCCGCGCGCGGCCGCCACGCGGCCGGCAAGATCGAGCGCCGCGCCCGAAGCGAGGATGGCGATCACCACGGACAGGACGACGAGCCCTAGATCATAGCTACCGCTCATCCAGTACCTCCCGCGATTTACGCCTCCAGGCATGCCGCCTGACTGGACGGGCCGAGAGTCGGGGCTCTATCTACAATACAGACCGTTCGGTCCGCAAGATGGCGGGGCCAGGCAGCGAAGTCGCGAACGTCGCAACCACGCTGTTGCTGGTGATCATCGGCGTCGTCGGCGACCGGGAGCACCTCGCCGCACGCCACGTGGTCGGCTTGCTCATGTGCCTCGGGGGATTGTACGTGGCCCGGTACACCGGCGTGCCGGCGACGATGATCTGCGCGCGGGTCGCCGCCTCGAGCGCCCTCGTGACCTCGGGACCGGTTCCCCGACCGAGCAGCGGCTCGGCGGGGAGCGCCGCGAGGTCCACCAGCTGAATCGTGGCGCCGCGCGCCGCGAGCCGACCCAGGGCGTATTCCACCAGGAGGCGCGACTTGGACGTGGTGGACGGGCTGCCGGAGATGCCCACCACGACGAAGTCCTTGGTCACGTCGCTCACGCCGCCAAGATCCTCCCCGCCGGTCCGGCAGGCAAGCCCTTGGCGGCGTGCCGGCGGCGTGGCATCGTCGTGGCGCCGTGACGTCACCCGTCGCCGAGCGCTTTCTCCAGTGCCGGCGCTGATGTTTCGTCCCTACGGTCGGGTCATGGTGCTGCACGTCGTGATCCTGGTCGGTGGCTTCCTCGTCACCAAGCTCGGCTCACCCCTCATCCCGCTCGCCCTGGTGGTTGTCTTGAAAACCGGGCTGGACCTGTCCGGGCATAGGGGGGAGCACGCCGGTGTGGTCGGGGGCCCGGCGTCCGATCTCCTCGGCCTGGTCTAGGAGACCCTCCAGCGAGAACGGCTTGACGACAAAATGCTCCGACTCGAGGAACAGTCCCATGCTTTGCTCGCCCGGGCGCGCTTCCGAGCTGATCAACACGAACCGGCCGCGGAGCTCCGGCCGGACTGCGAGCGCGTGCTCCCACAGCCACAACCCCCCACGCTCCGGCATGTTCAGATCCGTGATGACAGCGTCGAACCGCTGCGCCCGGACGGCCTCGAGTCCTTCCACCCCGTTCGTCGCCGTCATGACGCGGCACCCCCGCCGGGCCAACGACCGGGCGATCGCCTCGCGGATCGCGGGGTGGTCTTCGACAACAAGGATCGAGAGCGTTGTCGGCACTTCCCTGTTGGATGGGCGCAGGGTCGGCTGCGCCGGCCGGGATTCCCGACTGCCTATACTGCACACCGATTTGCATCAAGCGTGCCTGGGCGCCCAGTGCGTCGCCCTTATACCCTGCTGCCTCAAGACCAGCCTGGTGCTGCGTGCCCGCAGCATCGCATACTTTGCCCCCGTGCCGTCCACTGTGAAACAGCCCGACTTCCGCCTGCCGTTCGAGGGGGCGCCCGGCCTCTACCTCGTCTTGACGCCCGACTTGAAGAGCGAAGCCCGTGTGAACGTGGGGGCCACGTTCCATTTCACCCTTCCATGAAGACCATCCGCATCGATTTCTGCGATTTCTGGCCCGGGTTCCGCAAGGACGACAATCGGATTTACAACCTGTTGAAAACGCGATATGCCGTGGAGCTTCACGACCGGCCGGATTTCGTGATCTATTCCAGCTTCGGAGACCATCACCGGCTGCATTCCTGCACCCGCATTTTTTTCACAGGCGAATCGCACCGCCCGGACTTCTCGACGTGTGATTACGCGCTGACGTGTCACTACGTGGACGATCCACGTCACCTGCGCTGGCCGCTCTACGCCTTTTACTACGCTCCGGACCTGCTCGTGAGACAAGACGATGACGTCGACGCGATCATGGCGACGAAGACTCAGTTCTGCTGCTTCATTGCCAGCAACACGCGTCACCCGAGAACCACCCGCAAACGGAACGCCTTCTTTCACCGCCTCAGCCGCTACAAGAAAGTCGATGCCGGCGGTCGCGCGTTCAACAATATCGGGTACCAGGTACCGGGGGGGCCGTTGGGCAAGATCCAGTTCTTGAAACAGTACAAGTTCAATATCGCCTTCGAAAATGCCTCACTTCCGGGATATACGACTGAAAAGCTCGTCGAGGCGATGGCGGCGCGGTGCCTGCCGATTTACTGGGGCAATCCCTTGATCCAGCGCGAATTCAACTCGAAGAGCTTCTTGAATTACTTCGATTTCCAAGACGAAGACGCGCTGATTGAAAGGATCATCGAGCTCGACGAGAGCGATGCGCTGTATCGCCAATGTATGGCCGAGCCCTACTTCCACCACAACAGGCCTAATGAGTTCTTCGATGTAGACCGCGTCCTGGACCATTTTGAAATGATCTTCGCGTCCTCACGCCGCCCGGTGGCGCGGCGACGACGGCTGTTTTCATTCGGACGCTGGACGCTGGCGAGAAGGGATCCCATCTGAGACCTTGGCGGCGGCGGCCCCTCTTCACGTTCTTCGTGCTGACGTACGCCGTCATGTGGGCTTGCTTCATCGCGGTCGCGGCAGCGGGGATCCCCGCGCGCTCGCCACTCGGCGCCGGGTTGCTGCTGCTCGGAGCCTTCGCTCCTTCCCTGGTAGCGCTCTGGCTCACCGCCCGCGCCGAGGGCGGAGAAGGCATAGGGGCCCTGCTTGCTCGGATACTCCGCTGGCGCGTGGGTGCACGCTGGTACCTGTTCGCCGTTGGGTACATTCCCGCCATCAAGCTCACCGCGGCGCTCATCCATCGCGCCACCACGGGCGCGTGGCCGCGCTTTGGCGGCGAGGCATGGTACCTCATCCCGGCGGCAATCGCCTTTTCGACGCCGTTCCAGGCGGGCGAAGAGATCGGCTGGCGCGGCTATGCGCTCCCCCGACTGGCGGCACGCTTCGGACTCGCGCGCGCGAGTATCCTGCTCGGGCTCGTCTGGGCATGCTGGCACCTGCCGCAGTTCTTCATTCCGGAAGTCGATACGTACGGACAGTCATTTTTCGTCTTCGTTGTACAGGTGACCGCGCTGTCCGTGGCCATGGCGTGGCTGTATGCGCGCACCAACGGGAGCCTGCTGCTCGTCATGCTGCTGCACTCGGCAGTGAACAATGCGAAGGACATCGTCCCATCGGTCCTGCTGGGCGCCACGAGCACCTTTGGCCTGCGCGCTTCCTTCGTGGCGTGGCTGACGGTCGCCCTCCTGTGGATCTGCGCCGGCTACTTCCTGGCAACCATGAGACGTCGGCGTCTTTTTGTCTTATGAGCCCCCCACCATAGAATCCGAGAGATCGCCCGGGCCCTCGGCGACCTGCTCGTTTTGGTCATCGGGCTGCCCGACGGTCCAGAGCACTGCGTTCCGGAACGGGTCAGAGAAATAGTACGACCAGCCGACAATCTGGTTGTGATTGTTCAGCGCGACGGTCACGCCTGGCTGCCCAGGGAGCTGGGTGATCGTACCTGCCTGCCACAGGAAGCAATTCCCCCCCTGAAGACTCGCCGCGAATCGCAGCGTCCCCACGATCTGGCCGCGGTCATTCATTTTGAGGGTGCCCGAGAAGGACCATTGGGGCGGCCCCGGTCTCCCGAGATCGCTCATCGTGCCGCCTTGCCACAAGAAGACGTGAGTCTCGCCCGAAGGCGTGTCGCTCAGCCCGGCGATTTGGCCATGTTTGTTTACCGTGTGTGCGTCGCTCGAGCGTCCACCGAGCGTCCCGAGGTCGGTCATGGCACCGTCCTGCCACAAGAAGGCGCGGGTCTCGCCGGTCGCCGTGGTGCTTATCCCTACCACCTGGCCATGGTCGTTCACGGCGCTGACCCGAGCTGCGTCTCCGCCCAGGGTTCCGAGGTCGGTCATCGTGCCATCCTGCCACAGGAACGCGTGGCCTGCACCGGTCGCCGTGGCGCTGTTGCCGACAACCTGGCCGCGGTCGTTCACTGCCACAGCTTCACTGACGTTCCCACCGAGCGTCCCGAGGTCGGTCATCGTGCCACCTTCCCAGAGGAAGGCGTGGAACGCTCCTGCGGCGGTGCTGCTTTGGCCCACGATCTGGCCGTGGTCGTTCACCCCGGCGACTTGACTCACCTCTCCGCCGAGGGTCCCGAGGTCAGTCATTGTCCCGTGGTCGAGCAGGAAGCCGCGGGTCGGGCTGAAGGGGAAGGGGACCTTCGGATCGATACGGTCACCGACAATCTGGTCGTGATTGTTCACCGCCACCGGGCCGAAGGTACCGAGGCTGGTCATCGTGCCGTTCTCCCACATGAAGCCACGGACAATGCAGGCCGAGTCGCTCCAACCGACGACGAGCCCGCGTTCGTTGATGTCGAGGGGCTCACTGCTGGGGAACAGGCAGAAGCCGGGCCCGGGGCCCAACGTCCCGAGGACGGTCAGGGTGATTGGAGGCGCGCCTGCGAGGTTGGCCACGAGCAACGCAGGTCGCGACGGGTCGGTTACGCTGTGACAGGCGCCAAGCACGACGGCGACGGCGAGACGAAGGGAGGTGAGCGGTTTCATGAGCGGTGCTCCGAAACGGGAACCGAGTACGCAACACCATTACGCCGCCCGTACGGCAAATCCTACGCCACTCTGCGCCGTGTCGCCCCGTTCCACATCAACGGCGAAGGAACGGTGCACGGACGCCGCTATGAATTGGCGACGCAATACGGTATCCGGCTCACACAGGCAGCGCCGCCTGGATGAAGGCTTGGGACCGCGTTGGGGGAAGGTCGCCGGTTACTTGCCGCTCAGCTTCGACAGGTCCGCGATGGTCGCCTTGTCGTCATAGATCCCAGCACCCACCACGTACGGAGTTCCTTTGGCAGCCAAGCTATAACTGAGCTTGCGAGAGCCGTCTGTCTGGCCGGGCTTCGGCCACCAATACTCGACCCAAACGCCCGCAGGCTTTTTCGCTGCATCGCACCAGCCTTCCGGGAAGACGTTCTTCCCCTTCGTGTCCTTCAGCGACGCGTAGTCTTGGCCCACGAGCTCCGGCTTGATCGGGTGAGCCACAATAAGCTTCTTGTCGCAGTCCACGACGAAGACATAGGTATCTTTCCACACCCACGGCGCGTGCTTCTGTTTAAACGGCGTCAAGTCGCCTGTCTTGGACACGGTGCTGGCCGCTTTCCTTACCTTCCCGACGATTTCCTGCGCGGTTGCGCTTTCCTGCCCCGCGGCGACCCTGAACAGGGTGACGATAGGAAGAGCCGCGGCCAGAAAGACGGGGATCTTGGTGCCTTTCATACGTCCTCCGTCCGACGATTGACGGTCACAGCCGTCAGCAAGGTGAGGCGCCGCCCTCGATGCTGAGAGCGGCGCTGTGTCAGGGCTCAATGCGCGCCGGCCATCTGCTCGGCGAAGTACCGCCCTCCCTCGTGCGGCACGCCTGCGTCGACCACGTCGCAGTAGACCATTGTCTGATTGAGCAACTGATATGCGATCTCGCCGAACGTGAACGGCCCCGGCAGACCCACCCGCGCTCCGTCGAGCTTGCCGTAGACGTAGTTAAGGGTGCAGTTGCAGGCGAAGGCGACGTCGTGGGTCGGGCCCGCGGTGACGGCCTTGAAGCCCCGCACATAGTCCGGCATCGCCCTGGCCAGACGGTACGTCCGGTCCTGGAACACCGGTGCGTACAGCGAGACCGTGCCGGCGTCGGCGTCCACCGCCTGGATGCTGACGTTGATCAGCGCGCCGTTGTAGTCGGCGATCAGCGGCAGTTGCGTATCCACCTTGGCGTCCGTCAACCACCGGGCGAAGTTGGTTTTCCTGCCGTCGATCCAGCAGTCGGTGATGGGCCCAAAGCCGTCTGCCTCGAAGCGGATATCCGGACGCTCGGAGCGCTCGAAGATGTTCACGATCTCCACGTCCGCCGTCTTCCCGGCGGGGAGCGCCACGTGGCAGGCGAGCGCCTTGTCGGCGAAGACCTCGCCCGTCTTCCCGTTGAACACCTTGGGCTTCTCCTTGCCCAGGTCATTCAGGTGGATACCGGTGACCCAACCGATGATCGGATGCGCGAAGAGGTTCCTGAAGTGGGGCGCGTCTTTTCCGTACGCCAGATGTACCTCGGAAAAGGCTGGCATCAGCAGGAACGTGTAGCCGTTGGCCGGCGCGTCCGCCGTAACGCGTTCGATGTTTCGCTCGTCGTAAACCGAGATTTTCGGCGC
>QHUD01000122.1 GCA_003221085.1 Gemmatimonadota bacterium | reverse complement strand
CACGAGAGCGATGGCGAGGACCGCGAGCCGGAGGAGTCCCTTAAAGCAGCCGTTCACTGTGTCTCATGTGATACACTGCACCTCCTGATTGGAGCGTGCTCTCCATCAGATCGAGCGCGCTCACGAGCGCCGATTCGGTGAACTCGAGCCGGCCGAGGGCCTCCTTGAGACCAGCGAAGGCGACGGGCCGGGCGTCCCGGGCCGCTCGCCCAAGCGTGACGTGCGGCCGGAAGGGCCGTCCCTCCGTGGGAAACCCGAGCGGCGCGAATTCCTGCTCCACACGGTGCTGCAGGATCTCGAGCCCGGGCTCCGGCGCGATGCCTACCCACACAACGCGCGGCCGCTTGACGTCTGGAAACACGCCGAACTCGCCAAGCGTGAGCGACAGGGCACGCGTCCCCGTGGCCGCACGTGCGAGCGCCGCCGCGAGCTCGGGCTCCTGCTCGTCGGTCACATCACCCAAGAACTTGAGCGTCAAGTGGACGCCGTCCCTACGGGCCCACTTCACGGGAAGCGTGAGGTCGCGCACGGGCGCCGTGGCGGCCCAGAGCGCCTCGCGCACCGCGGGAGGAAGATTCAAAGCAACGAAGAGCCTCACGCACCTCCCGCGCGCTCGGCGAGGAGACTGCCGCGTCGGTAGCCGCGGGGATCGACCTCGACCCCCGCGAAGCCCAGGGCGATGAGCCGCTCCCGAACCGCCGGCAGGCGCTCCGCCACCCAGGGAACCCAGCGCGGCTCGACCTCGATACGCGCGCGACCCCGGTCACCGTGGTGGCGGACCCGTACGTCCCCCGTCACGCCGAGCTCGCGCAGGTACGCTTCGGCACGCTCCACCTGAGCGAGACGCAGGGACGTGATGGGGATGCCGTAGGCCACGCGGCTCGAAAGGCACGGCGCCGCCGGCGCATCCCAGACCGGAAGCCCCAGCTCGCGCGCGGCCCGCCGTACATCTGCCTTTGTGAGCCCGGCTTGGGCGAGCGGCGAACGCACACCCGCCGCCCGCCCCGCGGCGAACCCGGGGCGATGCTCGCGCAGGTCATCAGCGTTCGTGCCGTCGCACACGACCGCGAGCCCGCGGCGCTGCGCCTCTGGAAACAGCCGGCGCCACAGCTCCGTCTTGCAGAAGAAGCAACGGTTCGTCGGATTGGCCAAATAGTCGGGATCCTCGAGCTCGTGCGTGTCGAGCTCGACCAGCGGGACATCGAAGCGCTGCGCCACCGCCCGCGCCGTCGCCCACTGGGCCGCCGGGTAGGAGGCGCTTCGACCCACGCCCGCCAGCATCCGCTCGCGTCCCAGCTCCTGCCGCAGCACGACGGCCATGGACGAATAGTAGCGGCTCACACTGTCTCCATCAAAGGACATTTCCGCGAAGCGGCACTTCGATGAAATAAACGGATAGTTCGTCGGAAGTAGGTAGTTGACGCAATTCGGTAGCGAGCGGTAAATTCGACGCAACCCTAGACCCTGCGCCCGTTGGAATGGCACAGGGCTGGTTACGGAACCAGCAGACATAGCGGCCAATAAAAACGGAGCCGCACACGCGCACGAGCCCGGCGCGTTCCTTTCGGGGAGTCGTGATGCTCCCAAGGGAACGCGTTTTTTGTTAGGACTTTTTCTTGGGCCAGCCGCGCTTGGGGCGCTTCTTGGAGAGGGCGCGCTTGACGTTCTCGGTCCAGGGACCAGCAAGCGTCAGTTTGTCGGGAGGGGGTCCGCGTTTCGCTGGGCGGCGCGCTGAGCGGCGTTTGGACGCTGACATGCAGCCTCTCAATTAAAAAGATTAGACCCGTAGGGGCAAGTATTGCGTAATCACCAAAGTTATTGCACAGTGCCTGGACGTAGGACCGGCCAGGAGCCGTGTTGCACTCCTGGCCGGATGTTGGACGAGTCCCAGAGGGCGAACGGTCAGCCGCTTGGCCCGCAAACCTTGAGAAGCCGGTTCGACTCCGGCCTGGGACTCCGTTGAACGAGTGGACTCGCGGTGGCAACCAGCGACAGATGAGACCTGCCGCCACCAGCCCCCGATGGGTTTCCACTCTGCGCGGCCGTGACGAAACCGGTAAACGTGCTCGCCTTGGGAGCGAGTGGGGTGCTTGCACCACCCCTTGGGAGTTCGATTCTCCCCGGCCGCAACTCAAAAATCGCCTATTTTGCACGCGAAATCGCATGTTTTGAACACGAAATCGCATGATATACACACGTAAACGTGTGTACACGGCTAGTAAACTAGAATAAATCCACGGTCGCCGCCAGACTGCCGCGTGATTGACGCGTAATAAACGCGTGGTAAACCGAACAGAGGCCGAATCCACCAATAGGATCATTTCTTGGCACCCCTCCGTGGATCGCGGTAATACAAGCGCTTCCCCTCCGCGCCACGGATCGCTGCCACCGTGCGCGCTCCGTCGTCCACTTTCCGGTGATTCCAACGGAACGCAAACTCGTTCACGTAGCGGTGCAGATGCTGACGGCTCACCGCATGAAACGTCCCGATCAATCCCCGCTTCAACAGTGCGAAGAAACTCTCGGCCGTGTTCACATGCACGTCGCCGCGCGCGTATTCGCGGACGCTGTGCCGCACCGTGTGATGACCGCCCGCGAAGTGCCGCCCGATGCCGTGGTAGCTCGACAATTCATCGGTGTGAATCGCCGCACTCGACCGCACGTTCTCCCGAATCGCCCGCTTGAGCGTCGTGCCGCTCACATCCGTGACGACGTGCGCTCGCACGTTACCGCCGCGCTCGACCAGCGCGACCACCGGTGGCTTCTTCGTGCCCCGTCCCTTGGCGCGTTCGCGCTCTTGGCGCCATGGCTTCCGCTCCTCGTAGGACATGGCGCGAATAGCCTGAATGCTTGGGTTGCGGGGCTTCCCGCCCACGTACGTCTCGTCCACTTCTACCGTCCCATCCAGGCGCGGCGAGCGGTTGGGTGTCATCGCAAAGCGAATCCGATGCATGAGAAAGAGCGCACTCTTGTAGGAGAGCCGGGTTTGCCGCTGGATCTGCAAGGCACTCACGCCCTTCTTACTCGCGCACGCCGCCCAGAACGCGTAGCACCAATGACGCAAGGGGATGCGGCTATCCTCGAACACGGTGCCGATCCGCACGGTGTACTGCTCGCCACAGTCGCGGCAGACCCACAGGAACCGCTTATTCCGCTTGCCGTCCCTGCCCTGCACGGCGTACACGTCCGTCGCGCCGCAGCGCGGACACGCAGGACTGTCGCCCCAGCGCTGGCGCTCTAAAAACTCGACCGCCGCCAGCTCGTCCGAACACGCCCGTGGAAGCTCAGCCACGATCTGTGACCCGTTCTGTGCAACCTTGCCCATGCTGCCCTCTTGTTTGCGTCAAGTACAAAGATACTGAGCTTGAGGGCAACCCGCAATGGGGCGTAAGTTCAACTGCAATAACCTGATAGCGCACAGGCATCCTTTGCGTTAGGTACATACTTCGCTAGTTCGTAGGTTGGAAACCTGTTACACTGATGATACGTTTAAAAACCGTGATAAACGTCTACTTCTAGTAGGTAAACCAGGGTACCGAGGCTCCGAAATGGCGCACAAGACCGAACTGGACGCCGTCGACCGGAGGATTCTGCGGCTGCTCGCGACCGATGGGCGCTCGAGTTATCAGGCCCTCGCGGACGAGGTCGGACTGTCGCGACCCGCGGTGATGGAACGGGTGAAGCGACTCGAAGAGGCGCGCTACATCAGCGGATACGGCGCGCGTGTCGATCGCGCTAAGGCCGGATTCCCGGTCACCGCATTCGTCGCGGTGCGCTACGCCAACTCCGATTACGTCGGCGACGAGCCGCGGATGCGCGAGATGGAAAAGCATCCCGGTGTGCTGGAGTGTCACCACGTCGCCGGCGAGGACTGTTACATCCTCAAGGTCGCGGCGCCGGACCTCGAGCGTCTGCAGGATCTGCTGCGCGATCTACGCGGTCCGTCACCCACCGTCGAGATGAGCACGCGCACGACCATCGTGCTCGGCACGGTATTCGAAAAGCCGGGGTTCGTCCCCACGGAGCTCGACTGATGGCCGGGCTGCGCGGCAAGGCGCTGATCGCCTATCTGGTCGTCTGCGTGTTCTGGGGATCGACCTACCTCGCGATCCGCGTCGGCGTCGGGGTGCTGCCCCCGTTCCTGTTCGCCGGTCTGCGGTTCCTCATCGCCGGCCTGTTGCTGCTTACCGTGGTGTTGGCACTCGGCGACACGCTCCCGAAGCGGCTGGTCGACTGGCGGACCCAGGCAATCGTGGGGATCCTGTTGCTCGCCGGCGGCAACGCGTTCGTCGTCTGGGCCGAGCAGTACACGGCATCCGGCGTCGCCAGTATTTTCGTCGTCACGGTCGCGCTGTGGATGGCGTTCTTCGACGCGATCATCCCCGGCGGCTCGGGCGATCTGAACTGGCGCGTCGTGACTGGTCTGCTGCTCGGCTTCCTCGGCACCGCCCTCCTGGTGGGGGCGAGCCCCGCCGAGATCCTGCGGGCGGATTTGCGCGGACCGATTGCCCTCACGTGCGCGAGTGCATCGTGGTCGCTCGGCTCCGTGTACAGCAAACGGCACCGCACCGAGACCAGCCCCTACGTCGGTGCGGCGATCCAGATGATTGCCGGTGGCACCGCGATCGCCCTCGTGGGCACGCTGCTCGGTGAGTGGAGTCGCTGGCACCTCACGGCCAGAGGCGCCGGAGCGATCGCCTACCTCGTGGTGTTCGGCTCGATCCTGGGCTACAGCGCCTACACCTACGCGCTGCGGCACGCCTCACCCACCATCGTAGGCACGTATGCGTACGTGAACCCCGTGATCGCCGTGTTGCTCGGCTGGCTGATCCTCCAGGAGCCCGTGACCGCGCGCACTTTCCTCGCGATGGCGCTGATCCTGGGCGCCGTGGTGTGGATCCAGTTCTCGCACAAGCTGGCGGTCGGACGGACGGGCGGGCAGGGGGACGGTAGCCCGGCGGAGCCGTCGAATCCACAGCCCGGCCGTCCGCCCGTCCGCCAGACGGCCTCTTGAGGAGCATCGCCATGAACCAGGTGAACCTCGCCGAGAAATTCCGGCAGTTCAACGAGCACTGGAGCCCGAAGATCGTCGGCGAGCTCAACGAGTCGTACGTCAAGCTGGTCAAGGTCAAGGGTGAGTTCGTGTGGCATCATCACGAGCTCGAGGACGAGCTGTTTCTCGTCGTGAAAGGCCGGCTGCTGCTCAAGTTCCGTGACCGCGATGTATGGGTCGGCGAAGGGGAGTTCGTGATCGTCCCGCGGGGGGTGGAGC
Source organism: Gemmatimonadota bacterium (assembly GCA_003221085.1). Lineage (GTDB taxonomy): Bacteria > Gemmatimonadota > Gemmatimonadetes > Gemmatimonadales > GWC2-71-9 > AG41. The sequence continues at coordinate 24,064 of QHUD01000122.1, read as the reverse complement.
ACATGCCCGTCGCGTCCGACGAGACGCACGTGCTCCTGCTCGAGCCGAAGTCGACACTCAACACGGGGAACGTCCGCAATGAGCGCACCGTCAGCGAACTCGAGCGGATCTAAGCGTCCCTTAATCGCGCGGTTGTGGCACGGTGCGGTGCCCGCGGCGAAAAGCGACGCCTACGCCGCCTATCTGCGCCGGACCGGGGTGTCCGAATGTCGCGCGACGCCTGGTAACCGGGGGGTCGAGGTGCTGCGCCGCACGGCGGGCGGCGCAACGCACTTCTTATTCATCTCGTTCTGGGATTCGATGGACGCGATCCGCACGTTTGCGGGCGACGACGTCGAGCGGGCACGGTACTACCCCGAAGATCGGGAATACTTGCTCGACCTCGAGCCGACGGTCACCCACTACGAGGTTGCCTCGCGATGGCCGGGCGCACCTCGCGGTCACTCGTCGCCAGGCGGCAAGCCAGTCGCGTACGGCGCGGCCGAGGGCGCCCGCAGCGCCGGCTTCCCTTCCTCTGTGTACTTGAAGCCCCGCGTGGTGTGGTACGCCAGGTCGATGTCCGGGGCCGCGGCGAACTCGGTGAGGATGTCCTCCCAGATCGCGTGCTCGGTGCCGCGGCGCTTGCGGGGCTCGATCAAGTAGCGGATCGTCAGCTGCACGCCGTAGTCCACCACGTTGGTGTACACGATCGGCGTCAGCTTGCGGTAGTTGATGAGGTACTGCTGCGAGGCGGACAGCAACTCCTGCTCGGCCTGCGCGGTCAGATGCTCCGCGTGCTTGACGGCGATCTTGCCGAGAATCTGCTTCGCCTTTCTCCAGTCGCTCTCGAACGTCACCACCACCGGCACTTCGTTCCAGATGTAGCGGAATCCCTTGTTGTAGTTGGCGACGGGATCGGTGAAGACCTTGCCGTTCGGGATGTGGATGATCCGCCCGCTCGACTGGTCGGCCTGCACCCAGCCGCCGATTTCGTTGAGGGTGAACTGGAACAAGCCCAGGTCGATGACATCCCCGGCGTGCGGACCGATCTGGATGCGGTCCCCCACTTCGAAAGGACGGCGCCAGATGATGAATGCCCAGGCGGCGACGTTCGACAGCGGGTCCTTGAGGGCGATTGCCAGACCCGCAGACACCAGCCCGAGGTAGGTCGTGAGCGTGCTGGTTCCGACGAACCACGTTTCGCTCACAAGGATCACGCCGACCGCGACGAGCACGTAGGTCAGGCCCTTGCGCCAGCGGTACCTGCCCCACGGGTCCTGCACCCGGTGGTAGACGAACCCCAGCACGACGCGGCGCACGAGCCAGAGCCCGACGATCGTCCCCAGCGTGGTGAGCAACCGCGCCTGGAGCCCGGGGTTCATGCCGAGGTGAGTCTGGAGCCAGTCGATCATGAGGCGTGTCGGGAAAGTAGGGAACGGCCCGGCTCCGCGCCAGCCGATGGGCTGTAGATTCTCTCGTAATGCGCGTGTTCCCGCTCCTGCTCTTCACCCTCGTCGCCGCATCCTGTCACCGCGGGGCCGTCGCGCCGATCCATCACGGTGCGTCCCGGTGACGTCATCCAGCTGACGAATCCACCGAACTCATCATCTTCCCAGCAACCTCTTTCACAAGCTTCGCGCATAGTGTCGCCGTCATCCCGCTCGGGTCCTGAGCGGGATTGAACTCCACGATATCGGCACCGACGAGCGGGACCGTCAAGGCGTGCAGCACCGCCAGCCCCTCACGCACGGTGAGGCCGCCCGGCTCACGGTGCGATACTCCCGGCGCGAACGCAGGATCGAACGCGTCGATATCGATCGATACGTACACCGGCGCGCGCAGCTCGGGGCGCCGGCCCGCGACCCAGGCGCGCATGTCGATCACTTCCACTCCGTAGCGCTTGGCCTCGGCGCGCTGTACGGCGGTCGACGTGCGGATCCCCACCTGCGCCAGCCGATCGGCTAGCCGCTCCTCCATGATCCGCGCGAAGGGACACGCGTGGGAGTATCGGTCGCCCTCGAACTCCGGGTACAGGTCGGGATGGGCGTCGAAGTGGAGGATGCTGAGCTGCGGGTGAAACCATCGCACCGCCCGCACGATCGGGTAGGTGACGGAATGGTCGCCGCCGAGCGCGATGGGCCGGCCTCCCGATTCGAGCAGCGTGCGCACGGCCTCTTCGATCTTAGTGCGCGCGTCGGCCCCAGCGGTGCCGAGGGGCACGTCGCCCGCGTCGCCGAGCGCACCGTCCGCGCCAAGATCGACCCCCGTCTCGGTCCACGGGTTTCCCGCTGGTGAATGCAGCGCCTGACGGATCAGCGGCGGAGCCGCCGCCGTGCCCTTGAGAAACGAGGAGCTCGCGTCGTAGGGGAGGCCGAGCAGAGTCGGGGTGCCGCGAACCGCGCTGGACATACCCGAGAACAGGTTAGGAAGGGGGGGAAGATACATGCGCCCTGAGCCGCTGCTACCCGCCGACGCGCCGCCGGGCAGTGTCGACCGCCGCAGGCGGCGAATCGAGCCGGCTCAGGAAGGTGACGACTTGCCACATCGTCGCACGCGTCCCGGTAGACCTACGGAGCCGACTTCCGCCCCTTCCAGGTCGGTGGTTGCGGACCGCTGGTAGCGGTGCATATTGGAACGCAACTCAGATGCCATGAACCCCGAGGCGCGCTGTCGTGCGGTTCGCCCAGGCCTCGAGGGGAGCAAATCGCGAAACCGGCTGAGCGAGGCACACGCTTGACCGGTTTTTTTTCTTTAGGCTCTCCCAGGAGGGCATATGCGCCGTCGACTGATCCCCTTCCTCGCCTTTGGTGCTCTTCTCACAACCTGCCAGAACGCCGAGCGATCGCTCGCGCCTAAGGTGGACGGGCCGCAGTTCAGCCTCTCCGCAGACGAGGGCCTCAGAGGCACCATCGCGTTCCACAGCACCCGCGACGGCGACTTCGACATCTACATCATGAACGCGGACGGGAGTCGACCGACCCAACTGACCAACACTCCCGATAACGACATCGATCCCATCTGGTCGCCCAACGGCAAGCGGATCGCCTTCAACAGGTTTAACAACACGTTTAGCACCCTCGAGATCCTCGTCATGAACGCAGCATGAACGCAGACGGAAGCGGAGTGACCCACATCGCCGACAACGCTTTCGCGACCGCCTGGTCCCCCGACGGCAAGCGGATCGCGTTCGCCAGCAATCGCGACGGCGGCGACGAGGTCTTCGTCATGAACGCCGACGGAGGCGGAGTCACGCGACTCACGCACAACGACTTCGTGCGCGATTTCCCGACCGCGTGGTCGCCCGATGGGAAGCAGATCCTGTTCCAGAGCGACCGCGACGGGAACACCGAGCTGTACGTCATGAACGTGGATGGGACGCACGTCACCCGGCTCACCAACAACCCCGCCAGTGACGAGGGCGACCATGCGGGCTGGTCACCCGACGGCAAACGGATCGTATTCTCGAGCACCCGCGACGGCGGCGACCTCGACATCTTCGTCATGAACGCGGACGGGAGCGGAGTCACCCAGCTCACCCACAACGATTTCATCGCCGATGATGATCCCGTGTGGTCGCCCGACGGCAAGTGGATTGCCTTCCACAGCACCCGCGACGGTGGCGACGAAGACATTTTCGTCATGAACGCAGACGGCACTGGGGTGATCGCGCTAACCAGCAACTCGGTTCTCGCCGATGGCTCCCCCATCTTCGATGCCGTTCCCGTCTGGACGGCTTCGGTGATGCCCCCTGCCCGCTGCCTCCCGCCGCCCGCCGGTCTCCGGGGGTGGTGGCCGGGCGATGGGGATGTTGGTGACCTCATCGGAGGCAATCACGGCATAGGCACCTTCAACGTCTATGTCATGACACAGCGTGGCGCCTCGCAGACTCAGCTCACCGACACCCCAGGGTACAACGCACGTCCCAATTGGTCGCATGACGGACGGAGGATAACGTTCACGGCGTGTCGCCCGACCGATTTCAGTTGCGAGATCTACGTCATGAATGCCGACGGCTCAGGGCAGACCAAACTGACCAACGACTTCTCGCCCGACTACATGTCAGTGTGGTCCCCGGACGACAAGCGGATTGCGTTCGTGAGCGAGCGCGATGGCAGTCCGCAGATCTACCTCATGAATGCCGATGGCTCGAATCCGACCCGTCTGACCCAAGGCGGCTTCGTTGATCAGCTCCCGACGTGGTCGCCCGACGGCAGAAGGGTCGGCTTTCAGACGAATCGCGACGGCAACAACGAGGTATACGTGATCAACGCCGATGGCTCGAATCCCACCAACCTGACCCGGAGCCCCGCGGCCGAGGAGTTCCCCGCATGGTCGCCCGGCGGCGACAAGATCGCGTTCAAGAGCGATCGTGACGGCAATGGCGAGATCTACGTGATGAACGTGGACGGCTCGCAACCGACTCGCCTGACCAACAACCCGGCCGACGAGTACTATCCAGCTTGGTCTCCCACGGGCAGCAGGATCGCCTTCGCAAGCAACCGTGACGGAAACTACGAGATCTACCTGATGAAGCCGGACGGCTCGGCGCAGCAGCGGGTGACCGACAATCCGGCCTGGGACGCGGATCCGGCATGGGCAACACGGAGAGGTGACAACGATGACGAAGGTCAAGGGCTGGCATTTGCCAGCGCCCGAGCGAAGTTCGCGCCGGCCAAGGTGGGCGAGGGATTCAGTTTTGATGGCGTGGGCAATGCAGTTTTCGCTCCCGGAACAGGAATCGACAACTTGCAACAGCTGACCATCGACGCGTGGGTCAAGCACAATTCACTGCCGCCTGGCAGAATCGAGCGGTATGTGACTCTGGGCGGGGAGAAGGCGGTCCTACGTTACGATGGAATAGACGGCCCCGCGCAGCTTCACTTCTACATGCGGATTGATGGGCAGCTATATCACGTCCGCGCCAACAACGTCCTGCAGGTCGGCGTTTTTCATCATGTCGCCGGGTCGTATGACGGCGCTGTCATGCGCTTGTATCTGGATGGCTACGAGGTCGGCAGCCTAGCGATATCAGGGGCAGTCGATGCCGGATTCGGTGTGGAAATCAGCTCCGGCGGTGAGCCTCTTGACGGCGTGCTGGACGAAATCGAGATCTTCGGACGCGCTTTGGATGCCTCGGAGGTTCGGGAAATCTTTGAGGCGGACACCGCAGGCAAGTGTAAGACCGCGTCCCGATAGAGGATCGGAGGAGTAGCGCTACGCAAGCCCCCGCCGGTCGAGGCTGCGGTACTGAATCGCCTCGCTCACGTGCTTCGGCTGAAGGTCCGCCGCTGCCTCGAGGTCGGCGATAGTTCGCGCGATCTTGAGAATGCGGTGATACGCCCGCGCCGAGAGCGCGAGGCGCGTGATGGCCGTGCGGAGCAGCGCGTCGGCCCCATCCGACACGCGGCAGAAGGTGCGAATGTCGCGCGCCGCCATGTGGGCGTTGGCGTAGACGCCCGGCCGGCTCGCGAAACGCTCCCGCTGCGCCGCGCGCGCCCGGTCCACGCGCTCCCGCACCGCCTCGCTCGGCTCGCCGCCGCCCTGGTCCGCCAGCGCGCGGTACTTCACGGCGGGCACCTCCAGATGAATGTCGATGCGGTCGAGCAGCGGCCCCGAGACGCGGGCGAGGTAGCGCTCCACACCGAGGGGCCCGCAGACGCAGTTATGCTGCGGATCGCCGAAGTAGCCGCAGGGGCAGGGGTTCATCGCCGCGGCGAGCATGAAGCGCGCCGGGTAGGTGAGGCTCATCGCGGCGCGCGCGATGGTCACCACGCCGTCTTCCATCGGCTGGCGCAGCACCTCGAGCACGTTTTTGCAGAACTCGGGGAGCTCATCCAGGAACAGCACGCCGCCGTGCGCCAGGCTCACTTCGCCGGGCCGCGGGTACGAGCCGCCGCCGATCAGCCCGGCGTCCGAGATTGTGTGATGCGGCGCGCGGAACGGCCGCCGCGCCACCAGCGACTCGCCAACCGGTAGCACACCCGCCACCGAGTGGATCTTCGTGGTCTCGAGCGCTTCGTCGAGGCTCATCTGCGGGAGAATGGTCGGGAGCCGCCGGGCGAGCATCGTCTTGCCGCTCCCCGGCGGACCGATCATCAAAATGTTGTGCCCCCCGGCCGCCGCGACTTCGAGCGCGCGCTTCGCGTGCGCCTGCCCCTTCACTTCCGCGAAGTCCACGTCGTGCTTCGCCCGTTCCGCGAGCAGCCCGGCGAGATCGACCTGCGCCTCCGGCAGCTCGCCCCGGCCGTCCAGAAAGTCGGCCAGCTCGGCCAGATTGCCGGCGCCCAGCACGCGGACCCCGGAGACGACGCCCGCCTCCGGCACGTTCTCACGCGGCAGCACGAGCGCCTCGAGCCCCGCCGTGCGCGCCGCGAGGGCCACGGGGAGCGCTCCGCGGACGGGACGAATCGCCCCCTCAAGCCCCAGCTCGCCGAGCACCGCGACTCGGCCGAGCCGCTCCGCCGAGATCTGCTCCGTGGCGGCGAGGATGCCCACGGCGATCGGCAAGTCGAACGCCGACCCGTCCTTGCGAATGTCGGCGGGGGCGAGGTTCACGGTGATACGCTTCAACGGGAAGGTGTAGCCGGTGTTCGCGAGCGCGGCGTACACCCGCTCACGACCCTCCTTCACGGCACCTTGCGGCAGGCCAACGGTTGCGAAGGTGGGGAGACCGTTCGCGATGTCGGTCTCGACGTCCACCAGATAGGCATCGATGCCGAGCACGGCGGCCGAGCGGACGCGGGCGAGCATGCCACGGAGGGTACGGCCGAGACCCGGAGAGGGGGTAGCCGAAGTTACGCGGGACAGAGCCAAATCCCGCGAGCCAGCCCATCTGGCCTCTCCCTACTCGGGAGTCTATCATGCAGGACGTCCCGCGTGGAGTTCCTGGTGACCGACCCTATCCCCCGCCTTCAGGCTGCCGTCGCCGGTCGCTACACGATCGAGCGCGAACTCGGCCACGGGGGGATGGCGACGGTGTACCTCGCCCAGGACGTGAAGCACCGTCGCTCGGTCGCGATCAAGGTACTGGCGCCGGAGCTCGCGGCCGCGCTCGGCCGCGAGCGGTTTCTCCGCGAGATCGAGACCGCGGCCCGCCTCAGTCATCCCCACATCTTGCCGCTGCACGATTCGGGCGAGGCGGACGGCTTCTTTTACTACGTCATGCCGTACGTGGAGGGCGAGTCGCTCCGGGAGCGGCTGAACCGGGAGAAGCAGCTCGCTGTCGAGGATGCCGTGGCGATCGCGTGCCAAGTAGCGAGTGCCTTGAGCTATGCCCACAGCCACGACGTGGTGCATCGAGACGTCAAGCCCGAAAACATCCTGCTGTCCGACGGCGAGGCCATCGTGGCCGACTTCGGCATCGCGGCCGCGATCGACGCCGCCGGAGGGGGAAAGCTCACGCGGACCGGGGTGGTCCTCGGCACGCCCGCGTACATGAGCCCTGAGCAAGGCGCAGGCGAGCGGGCGCTCGACGGTCGGAGCGACGTCTACAGTTTGGGCTGCGTGCTGTATGAGATGCTCGCCGGTGAGCCGCCGTTCACCGGGCCGACCGTCCAGGCGATCATCGCGAAGCGGTTCACCGACCCGGTCCCGTCCGCCCGGCGCCTGCGGGAGACGGTTTCCCTGCCGATGGATCGGGCGATCGCGAAGGCGCTGGCGCGGGCTCCCGCCGACCGATTCGCCACGACGCATCAGTTCGCGGAGGCCTTGCGAACATCTACCGGAGCCCACCCGGACGCCGTCGCGACGCCGCCGCCGGCGCGTGAAAGCGTCGAGGACGCCGGGCGGAGCGCCTTCGCGCGCCACGCCTGGCGGGAGGCGTTCGAGACGCTGAGCAACGCCCAGGCGCAGCAGGCACTCGCCGTGGAGGACGACGAACGCCTTGCTGAGTCGGCCTGGTGGATCGGCCGCGTGGACGACTGCATCGCCGCCCGCGAGCGCGCGTACGTCGCGTACATGGATCAGCGGAAGCCCCGGCCGGCGGCCGCCGTGGCAGTGCGCCTGGCGGAAGATTTCTTTCGCAGGCAGGCGAAGTCCCTCGGGAACGGCTGGCTCAAACGCGCGGAACGGCTGCTGCAGGACGTCCCCGAGTGCCACGAGCATGGCGCGCTGCTGCGGCTCCACGCGATGCTCGCCTTCGACGGCGAAGGGGACGTCGACAAGGCGCTGGGCCTGGCGAGACGGACGGCCGACCTCGCCACCCGATTCCGCGATCGCGACCTCCAGGCCCTGGCTATGCACGACGTCGGCCGCATGCTGGTCTCCAAAGGTGAGCTGGCAGAGGGAATGGCGCTGATCGACGAAGCGATGGCGGCGGCCGTCGGCGGAGAGCTCGGCCCCGAGGTGACCGGGCGGATCTACTGCAACATGATGGGCATGTGTGAAAAGCTGGCCGACTACCAGCGGGCGGCCGAATGGAGCGAAGCGGCACGACGCTGGTGCGAGCAGCACACGGAGTCCGGGTTCCCCGGGATCTGTCGGGTGCACCGAGCGGAGCTCATGCGACTCCGCGGGGCATGGAGCGACGCCGAGACCGAGGCGCTGCGCGCCGCCCAGGAGCTCCGGGGCTTCTACAACATCGCGGCCGGGGAAGCGTTCTACGAGATCGGAGAAATCCGGCTGCGGATGGGCGACTTGAAGCGTGCCGAGGAAGTCCTGCGGCAGGCCCATGAGCTCGGCCGCGAGCCGGTACCGGGCCTCGCGCTGCTGCGCCTGGCAGAGGGAAAGATCGACGCCGCGAAGGTGCTCATCGAGCGCGCCGTCGCCGACCGACCGGAGGGGTCGCTGGACAGGGCGCGCCTCTTGCCCGCGCGCGTGCAGATCGCGCTCGCTGCGGGAGACGTCGATGTGGCGCGGGGAAGTGCGGCGGAGCTCGAAGCCATTGCGCGAGAGTACAGTTCCACGGCATGGCACGCGAGCGCGGCTCAAGCACGCGGAGCCGTGCAGCTCGCCGAAGGCGCCGCCGACGCGGCCGTCCCCAACCTGCGGCGCGCTTGCAAGCTCTGGCAGGAAGTCCAGCTTCCTTACGAGACCGCCTCCGCGAGGCTGCTCCTGTCCGGGGCGTTTCGCGCCACGGGATGCCCCGACGACGCCGAGCTGGAGCTGCAAGCGGCGACGTCCGCGTTCAAGAGCCTGGGAGCCGATATCGGCACCGCGAGCGCCCTCTCCGGCCAGACGCTCTCGTAGCTGTCTACTGCGTGACGTCGAACGGCGCGCTGATCTCGGGGTGGATGCCGGTCCCGGCGCAGGTCAGCGTGTACCCCACACCCACCTGGTCGATCTTCAGGTCCTCGTACGTCGCGATGCCCGCATTCGGGGCCCGCCCGGTCCCGCTGGGCGCCAGAGTCGCGTTCTTCCCCGGGCTGCCGTCGTTCGCCATCAGACACCACACCACGTAGTTGTACGAAGTCGCGACGTTGTTGTAGACGTCGAGGATGGCCAACTGCACCGGCGGAGTGATCGCCCGGTTCGGCGTCGTATTGCTTGGCTGCACCAGGAAATGGGGGTGATTGCCGGGGCCCGGGTTGATGCCAAAGGACCCGCTCGCGACCGCCGCAAGGCCGTCCGCCGTTGCCTCGAGCCGGTATCCGCTCCCCGCCGTGGTGATCGTCAAGCCTGAGAACGTCGCCACCCCGCCGGAGGCATTGACGTCCTTCTGGCCCCCGAGTGCGGCCCCTCCGGGGTTGGTGCCGGGGGCGATGTCGAGATGGACGTTGCCGGTGAAATTCCGGAGCGTGTTGCCCTGGCCGTCCACCAGCGCGACCGCGACGGATGGCATGGCCACGCCTGCGGTCGTGGTCGTCGGCGGCTGGGTGAACGTTAGACGGTTGAGTGCGACCGGGAGGGCGACACGGACGTCTGGCGCGCTCTCCGGGTTCCCGCCGTAGGGGTGCCAGGTCGTGTCACCCTGCACGCGCGCTTGCCAGTGGTACCCCGTGTTGTCCTGCAAGCCAGCCACCTGAATGACGGCGGGCTCGCCACGGGGTGTCGGGCCGCTCCTGTCCGTCGGTTGGCCCTGGAAGTCTGTACCGACGGGCTGTACCTCGACCTCAACCACCCGCGTGAGGGCGGTGTCTTGCACCACGGCCCGTACGACGATGCTCTGCTCGGGCGTGGTTCCGCCGACGGGGATCGGCGTGGTCGCGTCGCTCCGCAGCTGTACCAGCGTTTCGAGCCCACTCGGACCGCCGCCGCCCCCGCCCCCACCCCCACCTTTGCGTCCGGAACCGATCAATGCGTCGAAGTGGCAGGCGGCGCCGAGCACGCACACCGCCGAGAATGCCGCGATGAATGTCGCGGACGGCTTCCAATCCTTTTTCTTGCGCATGGGTCTACACTCTCGCGCCTGTTTTCGACGGCGTGGCGCCGCACATTCCGTACCTCGTCCGTCGCGAGGAGACGAGGTGGGTCGTGGCCCTGCGGCGACAATTACGACAAAGCGGCTCCTCTTTTTGTAATCTTGGAGCCGAAACGCCATACATGATCCGGATCACCGTGAGGCCGGTCGCCTGCGTGGTGTTGGAAATCCGCTCCGCATTTTCTTCCACATTTGTCGCCGTCGCGCCACGGACGGTGACGCCGAGTGGGGGTGTCGACTGGAGTGCCAAGCCCCGCGTTGCGGCCCGGATCGAGGAGCAGGAGATTGCTGCATGTCCACCATCACGTGGGATGACTTCGCCAAGGTCGACATCCGAGTGGGTCGGATCGTCGACGTCGAAGACTTCCCCAAGGCGCGAAAGCCCGCGTACAAGCTGCGCATCGATTTCGGAGAGCTCGGCGTGAAGAGCTCGAGCGCGCAAATCACCAAGTACTACGACAAGGCCGAGCTCGTGGGTAAGCTGGTGTTGGCGGTCGTGAACTTCCCGCCACGCCAGATCGCGAACTTCTTCTCCGAAGTCCTGACGCTCGGCGTCGTGCTGGGAGACGGGGACATCGTGCTGGTGCACCCGGAGCGCGAGGTGCCCCTGGGGACCCGGATTGCTTAACGTGAGACGAGGTCGCCCGGGACAGGGCGTGAGGCCCCGTAGCGAGTCTCGACGTACTCCTCGAGGATCTTCAGGAAGTCGGCCACGATCGAGTCGCCCTTGAGCGTGACTTTGAGCTTGCCGTCCACGTATACGGGAGCCTTGGGCTCCTCGAACGTGCCGGGCAACGAGATGCCGATGTCGGCGTGCTTCGATTCACCGGGGCCGTTCACGACGCACCCCATGACCGCCACGCGCAGCGCCTCCACGCCCGGAAAGCGCTCGCGCCAAGCGGCCATCTGTTCCTTTAGATGGGTCTGGATGTCCTCGGCCATCTCCTGGAAGAAGGTCGAGGTGGTGCGGCCGCAGCCCGGACACGCCGACACTTGTGGGTTGAAGCTCCTGAGACCCAGGGATTGCAGCACCTGCTGCGCCACCTGCACCTCTTCGGTCCGGTCTCCGCCCGGCCGCGGCGTGAGGGACACCCGGATCGTGTCGCCGATGCCCTCCTGCAAGAGAATCGACAAACCTGCCGTGCTCGCGATGATGCCCTTCGCGCCCATCCCGGCCTCGGTAAGCCCCAGGTGCAGCGGATAGTCAGAGCGCCGCGCCAGCCGCTGATACACGTCGACCAGGTCCTGCACACCCGAAACCTTCGCCGACAGGAGGATGCGGTCGTGCGCCAGCCCGCACTCCTCGGCCAGCTCGGCCGAGCGCAGCGCGCTCGCCAGCATCGCCTCGATCATCACCTCGCGCGCGTCGAGGGGATCCGACCGGCGGGCGTTCTCGTCCATCATCTCCGTGAGGAGCTGCTGGTCGAGACTCCCCCAGTTGACCCCGATGCGCACCGGCTTGTCGTGGGTGAGCGCGACTTCGATGATGGTGCGGAAGTGCTCGTCGCGCCGCTTCGCGCCCACGTTTCCCGGATTGATGCGGTATTTGGCGAGCGCGGCCGCGCACTTGGGGTACTTGGTGAGCAGCAGGTGCCCGTTGTAGTGAAAGTCGCCGATCACCGGGACGGCCACGCGGGACACGATGTCCGGCACGGCCTCGGCCGCCGCCTCGTTGTTCACCGTCACCCGCACGAGCTCGCTGCCCGCTTCGTGCAGCGCGCGCACCTGTGCCGCCGTGGCGTCCACGTCGGCGGTGTCGGTGTTGGTCATCGACTGGACGACGATCGGGTGGGCGCCGCCCACCTTCACGCCGCCCACGTCGACGACGACGGTTTGCCGGCGCTGGTACCCGTTCACGCGTTCAATATACGAACAAAGACGTCGCGCAAAAACGTCACGCGGACAGGTACTTGCGCGACGCTCTCGTGTAACCTCTCTGCGCGACGTCTCTGCTCGACGTCTCTCTTCTGTTAGAAGAATTTGTCCTGTATCACAATCCTCGCCCGCAGCGCCGACAGCTTAGCCGTTCCCGCAATCGTGCCGCCGGCCGATGCCCGGATGCCGACGTACACCTTCGACGCGAGAAACATGGGCTTCAGGGCCGTGGGGAGGTCCGGTATGTCGAACGGGCTGGTGGTCGTCACCCCGGGGGTGACGGCGCCAGTCACGCTGAACGCCGGTGTCCCGGTGTACACCGCACTCCGGGCTGTGTCGAAGTACACCTGGAAGGTCACATTCCCGGTGCCGCTGCGGTTCACGAAATCGACCGCTCCGCTGAGCCGAACGGTGTCCACCAGGGACGAACTTCCGATGCCCAGGGAGTTGATCGCCTGCGACGGGATGGTATCCGGCACGCCGGGGGGCAACGGCCCGACATACGGCAGCGTGTCCGCATTCGCGGCGCGGAGGAAGCTGAAGACGTCGATATCGAAGATGGCTCGCCCCTGCCCGCAGCCCACCGCCGCCGCGGTGAGCGCCACCAGACACAACCACTTCGCGCGCATCCTGCCTCCTAATAGATCGAGAGCGACGTCGCCATCGTGATGCCGCGCTCGTTCGACAGCGAGTTGGTGTGCGTCCAGAATCCCACGTCCAGGCCGAGCCCGCCGAATCGCAGCCCGCCGCCAAACCCGAACTCGATGCGCTTCCGCTGATCGCGCGCCACGCCGCCTCGCAGCGCGAACAGGCCAACACGCTGCTCCCCACCCACGTGCACGACGCTGCCGCGCCCGGTGTTCAGCACGTCCGCGCCGAGCGTCGTGTTGCCGACGGTATACGCCAGGTTGGCGACATAGGAGACCGGCAGCTTGGTCTTGGTCTCCACGTGGTTCGCGACCGGCCTCGAGTAGGTCGAATCATGATAGAAGGCGCTGTCGAGACGCGTGTCGGGCCAGGTAATGGTCGCGCCGATGTCGTTCACGCCGATCCCGATCTCGACCGGCCCAGACACCCAGGCGACGCCGATGTCGCCGCCGATGCCGTGACCGAGCGTGTTCCCCGGCTTCGAGTACTGCGTCAGGGTCCGCCCGTCGGGCGTCACGGGGTTCGAGCCAGCGAAAATCGTGTCTCCGGTGATGAAACCGGCGTCCCCGTCAGTCCGCCCGTAGCCCAGACCCAGGTAGTAATGGACCGCGCCACCTGCGTAAAACCCGTGCGTCGAGTCCCCGGCGATGCGCCCGGCGTAGCTGACGGTCGGGGCGAACCCGCCTTCCACGAGGCCGTGGACCAGTACGTTGTAACGAGTGTTTGTGTCGGCGGGTTGCGAGTCGCGCAGGAAGCCCAGCAACCTGTCGCCGAGCTCAAACGCCACGTCGTCGTGCAGCCACCCCATCACTCCGACGCGGAAGCCCTTGAACCCGAACCCCGGGTCGAGGGGACGACTCGAGCCGCTGATCCCGAATTGGTCTTCCGGTACGAGGGTCGCCGCCTGGCCCAGGTTCACCATCAGGAAATTCCTGCCGATCGTGAACGCGACGTCATTGGTCGGCGTGGGCGCCTTCTTCACTTCCAGATAGAGCGGCAGGTTGAGAATCGTGTTCGCGACGAGGATCGGATTGAAGCCCGTCGACTTGGGGTCGAAGGCCGGGTCACTCGAGAGGTGCGGATGGTCGTGCAGAAACTGGATGATCCCGAGCGGGATCGGAATGGTCACCTTGGGCTGCCCGCGCCGGTCGGCACGCGCGTCTACGGCGCGATACGCAGGGTTGTACCGCTCGAGGCTTCCCGAACGGCCCAGGCTCAGGCCGCCCATGCCGATGCGACGTGCGTCGGTGACGAGCCACTGCCCCGCCGCCGGTGCCGCGGCGCCGCCTACCAGAACCACCAGCCCGAAGCCCACGACGAGTATGCGCACGATGCTCCCCGTGAAGTGAGGGCTCAACCGGCCACCAAGATTGTGAATGATCGGGATTTATGCCACAGGCGGGCGTGAGCCCCGTCACGCACGGGAGCGGGAAGGCGACCCCTGGAACCCGATGGTGACCGTCGTCCCCCGTCCCAACGCGCTCGTCAGGCTGATGGTCCCGCCCCAGCTCTCGACCAGCCGGCGAGCGATGGCGAGCCCGAGGCCGGATCCGCTGGAGGTGGTGGAGAACGCGGGATCGAAGACACGCGGCAGCGCGTCGGGGGCGATCCCCCGGCCGTCGTCCTCCACCGCGAGCCCGCATCCGCCCTCCGCAACACGCACCGTCACCCGCCTCGCTCCCGCGTTGCGAGCGTTCTCGAGCAGGTTGATGAGGACTTCCTTTAGTTCGTCGCGCCGGGCGGAGGCGAGCGCACCGGCTTCGCCCGCGAGCTCGACCGTGGCGCCGGCCTCCGCACCGCCCAGGGTGTACAGGTGCGCAACCTCGCGTGCGACGGCGTGGACGTCGACCGGCTCGAGGGGGAGTGCTTCCGCCGCCGGCGACGCGAAGCGGGAGAACGCCCGCGCGATGGCGTCCAGCCGGTCGATTTCGGCCAGGATCCGTCCGGCCGTCTCTGCCAGCGTCGTGTCGAAGTCCCGGCCCTCCTGTTTCTCGCGCACGCGCTGCAGGTGCTGGACGCCGAGGCGGATGGGGGTGAGAGGATTCTTGATCTCGTGCGCCACCTGGCGCGCCATCTCGCCCCACGCGAGCACGCGGGCGGCGCGCGTGATGGCGGTGGCGTCGTCCAGCGCCACCACACAACCGTCGGGCGCCGGTCCCAGCGAGGCGAGCTGCACGCGGATCTGGCGGGCGCCCACGGCGAACTCGCGCTCCACGATGCCCCCGGTCCGGCCGTCGAGAAATTCCCGCACGGCGTTCCAGATCACGAGCCACTCCGCGGGCGCCGCCCGGGGGAGCAGCTCGCCGGGGACCAGCGGTGCGCCCAGCAGCTCGGCCGCGCGTGGGTTCGCCATGGTGACCCGCAGCCCGTCGTCCACGGCGATGACTCCGGTGGCCACGTTGGCGAGCACTTGCGCCGTGCGGCGCCGCGCCTCTTCGAGCGCGCCCTGGCTCCTCGTCACGTCGGCTGCCATGCGCTGGAACGCGGAGATCACGGGCTCGAATTCCCGCGGCGCTCCGGGTGGGAACGCGGGCAGCGGGGCTCCACGCCCCACGGCGCCGGCGGCTTCGCTCAGGGCCGCCACCGGACGCGCCAGCCCTCCAGCCGCGAGACCGGCCAGCGAACCGGCCGCGACGAGCCCGACGAGGGTCGCGACGACCAGCGCCAGCCCGAGATCTTCTTCCTGCTGGCGCACCCGCTCGTCGTCGAGCAGCTGCGGGGCCGCCAGGATCTCCTGGACTTGGGGCGACTCCGAGCGCACGACCAGATAGCCAACCCGGATCGAGCGGCCGGCCGTGCGACCGTCAGTGGTGAGCTCGAGCTCGTCCCGGAGCGTGAGCCGCACGAACGCATCCGGTGCGAGAAACGGATCGACCAGCCCGAGCTCCCCCAGCACCGGCGCGCTCGCGCCAGCTAGCAGGCCGTCCCGATACAGCCAGAGATCGGCGTCGAGCCGGTGGCCGAGGTCCACGACCGATCCGCCGACCACGGCAGGACGCCCTGACTCGAGGGCGCCGGCCGTGGCCGCTGCGTCGCGCAGCGTCTGCGCGATGAGCAGGTCGCCGTCCTGGCGGGCGTCGTCACGGAGTCGTTGAAAGCTCCACAGCGCGAGCGCCAACAGCGGCACCACGAAAAACCCCGCGAGTGCCGCAGTCAGCCGCGCGCGGTAGCTCGTCCGCAGCGCCGCGAGCACGGACGGCAGCCGTGGCCGCCACCCGCCGGCGAGGAGCAGGCTCACGATCCAGCACCACGCGAGGATGCCCGCATCGACCACGACTACCAAGACCCCGCGCACGAGCAGTGCCCACGGATTCCGCAAGTCGACCGTCAGGTGCACGTGGTGCAGGCCGTCCGGCAGCTCTGCGCGGCGCTCCCCCCGCGCCGACCAACCTGTCCGAGTCCAGATGACCCGGGCACTCGGCGTGGCCGTCGGCGACGCGGGCGGCGACAATCTGATGCGGTACGGCGGCTCGACACCCGCCGCCCCCTGCAGAAACCGCGCGACGCGCGCCGCGGGAATGAGCCTGGTGCGCGGCCCGACGCCCACCGTCAGCACGTCCCCGCCCGCCCCGCCGAGCGGCAGCACGAGGACGTAGTGAACGCCCGGGTTTCGATCCAGCCGCTCGACCCGCGGGCCACGACCGGTCTCGGGTGAGCGGACCAAGGCCGCCACCAGGGACGACGGCAGGTCCACGCTCGCCAGGCGGATCTCCGCCCGGGGCTCGCCCATCCGCGTCCACACCGCGAGACTCGCCGGGTAATCGTCGATTGCGAGCGGGGAGGCGAGCCACCAAGTGTAGAGGTCGCCCGCGGTGCGAGGCGGCGGGGCGGGCGGAGCGGTTCCGAGGCGCTCCATCAACGACACGGCCCGGGGGTCGGTCGCACGACCCAGTCCCTGAGCGTCCCGCTCGGCGAGACCGAGACGACCTTCCACCGCCGCGCCCCAGGTGACGAGTGCAGCCGCGGTCCCGGCCACCGTCGCGACGCCGACGACGGCCCATCGGCGCGGCGCCGGCACGAGCACACCTACCAAGGCGGGGAGCCACACGAAGGTGTACCACTCGGGCCAGGCACCGTACGGACTCCACAGCCACAGCCCTGCCAGCGCGGCGAGGGCCGCCCACGCACACGCCGCGGGGAGGACCCACGGGACGCGCCGCGGCTCGCTCGCACCGCGTACCAGCGCCGCGGCCGCGAGCACCAGCGCCATCGCGGCGGTCGCGACCCCGGCCTCCCACGACATCCACAGCGCGAACCCCACGCCGCTCGCCGGCGGCGCGATGCCCCGGCCGAGATAACGCACGAGGTACGGCGCGGCGAGGACGAGCGCGGCCGCCCCGACGAGGTTCCACCAGCGCCGCTCGACTCCTCGCCGCCAGAGGGCGCTGGCGGCGCAGAGGGCCACGACGCCCACCACCAGGAGCGCGCCGGCCGACGCAGAGAACACACCGAGCACGGGGCGGTAGAACACCGCCGGCGAGAACAGCTCCGCCATGTGCAGGGACGAACCGATCGGCGCGCGAGCCACGCACCAGGCGGCGACCGCCACGACGAGCCAGCGCCACCGGCCCGGCGGCGCGACCAGGCACGCGACCAGCAGCGCCGCGACGAGAGCGATCGAGGCGTACTGCGTCGCGCCGCGCAGGGCGGCGAGCTTCGCGTCGCCCTGGGCCGGTGCGACCGGCTGGACGCTGAACAGCGTGTCCCCGCGCTCGCAGGAGATCGGGCAGTAGTCGAAGACATCCGGGTCGTGCGGTGCGAGACCGGGGGTGTAGAACCGCAGCGCCACACCGTAGGCGTCCTCGAGCCGCGCACTCAGTGCCCGGCCTCGATCGGGCGCCGCCGGCACCGCATCGAGCAGGACGGTCCCCACCGCACTCCCGCCGTCCAGCGTCTGGCGCCGGGCCTCGAGCGACACGTAGAATGGTGTGATGACGGCGCGCAACTCGGCGGTATCCCGTGCGGGAACGAACCGGTGCCGGCCGGCCCAGACGACGGGCTCGCCGTCGGGAGCGAGGATCACGACTCCCCGCTCCACTCCCGGCGCTGACGAACGGGAGTGCATGGCGTCCCCCACCCGCTCGAAGGCGGCCTCGCGCGGCAGCAACGCCGCGGTCATGCCGCGCTCCGCGAGCCGCCGCGCCTCGGCGACGGCGGCGGACAGCGCACGCTTCAGCTCGGACGAATCGCGCGAGAGCCGTCCCGCGCGCACGTCGGGCCAGCAGCACTCGATCCGCCGCACCTCGAGCACGCCAAACACCAGCGTGGCGCCGAGGATGAGGCAGGCGAGGGCCAGCGCCGCCGGGCCCACGAGCCGGAGGGAGGGCCGGCGGAAGCTCCGGACGGCGAGCAACGTGACGGCGACCCCCACCGCGCCCGCCGCCCACGCCCAGCCCGCCGCGCCGCCGTGCAGCCACTCGCTGGCCGCGATGGTGGCGGCGCAGCCGGCGAGCGCGACGTGAGCGCGCCGCTGCACCTCAAGACCCTCGTCCCCGACGAGGTGCGATTCATTCTCGAGCGCGATGCGCGCCTCCTCGTTCCGGTAGGCACGTGCGAGCAGCACGGTCCCCACCTCCCGCTCGGTTGCGACACCATCATCGTCGAGCGCCTGGCCGACGACCTGTCCGAGGCGCTCGAGATCCTCCGTGCCCCCACGATCGAATATGGCGTGAACACCGCCACCGGGCGGCCCTTCCCCGGCAACGCCTCCGTCCGCCGCAAGACGCTGCACCGCTGGATGAACGACCTGCTCGGATCCTGGGAGGAGGCGGGGGTCGAGAGCTTCATCATCCTGACCGCTCACGGCCACGACCCGCATCAGGAGGCGCTGTCCACCCTGCGCACTCGCCAGGCCCGCGTTTTCACCGTCGACGTCTTCGCCCTGGACTTCAGTGATGACCTCGAAGACGCCGACGGTCCGATGCACGGCAGCGAGCTCGATACGTCCCTGCTGCTCTACATTGCCCCGACGCTCGTCCGCATGGACCGCGCCCAGGACTTCGTGCTCCCGGAGAAGCAGCGGACGCGCTACCTGCGCACCAGCGCCGGCGCGCTTCCCAAGCGATCCCCGGGATCCCTCGGACGGCCGTCGATCGCGACGCGGGAGAAGGGCGAGCGGCTATATAAGATGATTTACGACCGCGTCGCGACGCGAGTACTGGGAGTGCCCGTCCCGTGACCGCCCTCCTGCTCGCCCTGCTCGTGCTCCAGAATCCCGTGGACGAGGGGACGCTCGTGGTGCGTGAGGATACGGTCGAGATCGCGCGTGAGCCGTTCCGCCTCACGGCGGTTCGGACCGGCGCCGGCGTGACCCGCTGGACGCTTGCCTCGACCATCCGCTACGATCGCAGTCGCCCGGTGGTGGTGCTCGATCCGATCGTCGAGCTCGGCCCCGATTCGAGTCCCGTGAGCCTGGAATACACCGTCGCCGACCCGCGCGAGCCGCTGCGGATCCTCGGGCAGTTGACGCGCGGCCGGTTCGTCGTCCGCCTCCTGGGCCGCCGCACCGAGCGGGCCCGTGAATTCCCCGCCCCGCCTCCCGCGGCAGTGGTCGACGATTCGGTGTACGCCCTCTACCTTCCCGTCGCCTGGCAGGGCCGCCCACACCCGGTGACGGTGACCGCGGTGTTTCCTCGCGCCGGGCGACGGGAGGTCCTGACGGTGCAGGACCTCGGCATCCAAACCACCACGCTCAACCGCGACTCGGCGTCGCTGCGGCACGTCACGGTGACGGGGGGGGAGAACCGCCTGGTGCACCTCTGGCTCGGGGCCGACGGGCGGCTCGCGAAGGTCGAGATCCCGTCACGCCGGCTTGTGGCAGAGCGAGCCCCTGCTTCCTGACGCTTCGCTCGGCCCGCCAGTGGGTTAGATTCGTCCCGTCCCGAAACTTGCGGCGGCACGCCGCGTATGAGGGGACGTCCTAACGACTAGTCCAAGGATCGCCATGAGGCTTCTGTTGTTGTCCGCCGGGCTCGTCGTCTGCCCGTTACTCGCCATCAGCCAGCAGCCCGTCCCCGCGACGCTCTCTCTCGCCGACGCGATCGCACTCGCCCGCCAGCACAATCCCGCCTACCGGCAGACGATTCACGACCGCTCGCCGGCGGCCTGGGGTGTGCGGAACGCGTGGTCGAGTCTGTGGATTCCCAACCTCACCGCGTCGGCGGGCGTGACCTATGCCGGCCCCGGCGAGCAGAACTTCCTGACGTCGAGCTTCTCGCAGAGCGTCTCGACGTGGTCCTCGAACTACACCTTCCTGCTCGACTGGACGCTGAACGGCCAGACGCTGAGCCAGCCGGGGCTCAAGCAGGCGCAGCTGAACGCGGCGCAGGCGGACGTCGTCGGCGCAGAGACGAATCTCGCGACCGCGGTGACCCAGCAGTACCTGACGGTGCTGCAGGCGCGGGACAACGCCGAAGTGGCCCGCCAACAGCTGGACCACGACGAGCAGTTCCTGAAGCTCGCGCAGGCGCGCTACGAGGTCGGTCGCGCGTCTCTCATTGACGTGCGACAGGCGCAGGTGGCGCGCGGCGCAGCTGAGGTGTCGCTCTTGCGGGCGCGCACCGCCGTGCAGGTCGAGAAGCTGCGGCTGTTCCAGCAGATCGGCGTGTCGGCGCCGGTTGACCTGGGGACGGTGCAGCTCACGGACACGTTCAGCGTCCAGACCCCGACCTGGCGGTTGGGCGATCTGCTCGGGATGGCCGAGCAGCAAAACCCCTCGCTCAAGGCGTTGCGCGAGCGCGAGGGCGCCGCGGGGTGGGGTGTGAAGGCGGCGTCCTCGAGTTGGGGCCCCTCGGTGGCGCTGTCGGCCGGCTGGTCCGGGTTCACGCAGAAACTCTCCGACATCAATCCGACGCTCGGGGCGATCCGACAGAGCGCGCAAACCGATTCCCTGGCGTGTGCCTACGAGAACACGGCGTGGTTGAACACGGGACAGACTCCCCTCAACTGTGCCGTGCTCGCGAACACCGCCGCCCAGGAGCAGGCGCTCCGCGACCAGAACAGCCGCTATCCGTTCCATTTCACGCCGCAGCCGTTCCAGGCGCGGCTCACCGTCTCGATCCCCTTGTGGGGCAACTTCCATCAGCCGCTGCTGGTATCGCAGGCCAAGGCGCAGCAGCAAGATCTGCAGGAATCGGTACGGGCGCGCGCGCTCCAGGTGCAGACGGATGTGAGCCAGGCGTACCTGACGCTCGAGACGGCGTTCCAGACGATCGCCATTCAGGACACGAACCGCACCGCCGCGCGCGAGCAGCTGCAGCTCGCCACGGAGCGCTACCGCGTCGGCTCGGGGACGTTCTTCGAGCTACTCGACGCGCAGGTCGCGGGGCTGCGTGCCGAGACCGACTACATCAACGCCGTGTATGACTATCACAAGGCGGTGGCCGCGCTCGAAGCCGCGGTCGGCAAGCCGTTGCGGTAACCGGGGGATCCGACTGCCATGTCCAAACGAAGCAAAGTGCTGGTGGGTGCGGGTGCGGCGGTGCTGATCGTCGCGATCGTGGCGATCAGCGCCGGCGCGCGGCGGGATCGCGGCCAGGAAGTGCGGTTCGAGACCGTGGGCCGGCGCGACCTGGTGGCCGCGGTGACCGCGAGCGGCAAGATCCAGCCTAAGAAGAAGGTCGACGTCTCGGCCGACATCACGGGACGGATCACGAGGATCGCGGTACGGGAAGGCGACTTCGTGAAGGAGGGCCAGTTCCTGATCCAGATCGACCCCACGATCTATCAGGCGAACCTGCAGCAGGCCGCGGCGAACATGGCCTCGGCGCAGGCGGCGGCCGTGCAAGCCAAGGCCAACCTGGACCAGTCTGAGCGCGCGCTGCGGCGCACCAAGGACCTCCGGACCCAGAGCCCCAACCTGATCTCGCAGGAGCAGCTCGAGCAAGCGCAGACGGCGTTCGACATCGCCGAGGCCAACCTGAACGCTGCGCAGCACCAGGTGGAACAGGGGCGCGCGGCGGCGCAATCGGCGCGCGACAATCTCCGCAAGACGACGCTCATCGCCCCGATGACGGGTCGGGTGACGCGGCTCGCGGTGGAAGAGGGTGAGGTCGCGGTGCCGAGCACCTTCTCGAAGGACATCGGCCTGCTGCTGACCGTCTCCGACCTGTCGGTGATCCAGGCCAAGGTCAAGGTGGACGAGACAGACGTAGTGCGCGTGCACCTCGGCGATTCCGTCGAGGTCTCGATTGACGCATTCCCCGACACCGTTTTCATCGGCCGCGTGACCAAGGTGTCCAACTCGAGCGTCCGCGACGCCACCTCGGCGGCCACCGGCCAGAACGACCGGGCGGTGGATTACGAAGTCGAGATCACGCTCGACAAGCCGCCTACCGACATCCGCCCCGATCTGTCCGCCACGGCGCGGATCGTCACCGACACGCGCACACAGGCGCTGTCGATTCCGATCATCGCCCTCACGGTGCGCGAGAACAAACCGGGGCCGACCGAGAGCCGCCCGGCGGACACGGCCTCCGCCCGGAAGAAGAAGGAGACGGAGGGCGTGTTCGTGGTGAAGGACGGCGCGGCCAACTTCCGGCAAGTGCGGGTCGGGATCGCCGGGGACGAGTATTTCGAGTTGACTGGCGGCTATGAAGCAGGCGGCCGACTCGGCGAAGAAGAAGGCCACGCCATGACGGCGCCCGCGCTTCAGGCGTTCCGCACCGGCGACACGCCGCTGCCCGACATCGTCATCCTCACGCACAAGCTCACGCGGGAGTACGACATGGGGGGCGAGGTGGTCCGCGCGCTGCAAGGCGTGAGCCTGCAGATCAAGAAGAACGAGTACGTGGCCGTCATGGGTCCCTCAGGGTCCGGCAAGTCGACCCTGATGAACCTGATCGGCTGCCTCGACACCCCCACGTCCGGCGAGTACTGGCTCAACGCCCAGAAGGTCTCCGACCTGGACGACGACGCGCTGGCCCGCATCCGCAACAAAGAGATCGGGTTCGTGTTCCAGACCTTCAATCTCCTGCCGCGCGCGACGGCGCTGCACAACGTGGAGCTGCCCCTCATCTACGCGGGACACGGCGCGCGCGAGCGGCGTGCCCAGGCGGTGCGCGCACTCGAGCGCGTGGGGCTCGCCGACCGGATGGAGCACCGGCCGAACGAGCTGTCGGGCGGGCAACGTCAGCGCGTTGCCATCGCGCGAGCCCTCGTCAACCAACCGTCCATCCTGCTCGCGGACGAGCCCACCGGGAACCTCGACTCCACGACGAGCGGCGAGATCATGCACGTGTTCGCCGAGCTGCATCGCCAGGGCCAGACCATTGTGATGGTGACCCACGAGCACGACATCGCGGCGCACGCGGCCCGCGTCGTGACGCTGCGCGACGGACTCATCGCCACCGACCAGCGCCAGGCCGCTTAAATGCCGGTGTTCGAGGCCTTCCGGCTCGCACTCCATACCATCCGTGCCCAGAAGTTGAAGAGCGGGTTCTCACTGCTCGGCGTGTTCATCGGCGTCGCCTCGCTCATCGCCGCGTGGTCGATCGTGAACGGGGTGAACCGCTACATGACCGAGAAGTTCGCTCAGACACTGTACGGGGTGAACACGTTTCAGCTGCGACGGCGGCCGATGTTCGCGGCGAACGTGCCCGATTCGGTGTGGCGCGCGTGGCGGCGGCGCCCCCGCATCAAGTTCAGCGACGCGGAGGCCGTGAACGCCGCGCTGACCATGCCCGTCGTCACCGCGTGGCAGTCGGACGAGAACGGCTCCGTCTTTTACGGCGGCAAGGAAGCGCGGGACATCCAGCTCGTCACCGCGAGCGAGCGGTATTTCGACATCAAGAACCTGCGGATCGCCGTCGGACGGGCGTTCACCTCGCAGGAGAACCGTTCCGGCGTACCGGTGGCCGTGCTGGGCGACGCCGTGGCCAAGCGACTGTTCGTCGATCGGACACCGCTCGATCGCAGCGTGCGGATCGGTGGGGTGGCCTATCGGGTGATCGGCGTGGTCGAGAAGCAGGGCAGCATCCTGGGATTTCCGCTCGATCGCTTCGTGGTCGTGCCGGCCATGTCGCCCGCCCAGAACCTCGTGAACCCGCCCGGCGTGCTCGACGCCTTGCTCGTGAAGGCACAGTCCGAAGGCGAGATGCGCGAGGCCATGGAAGTCGCGGAGGGGGTGATGCGCAGCCGACATCATCTGCGCCCCAACCAGGACAACAACTTCGTGCTCGCCACGTCCGAGGGGGTGCAACGCTTCTG